>WRKI01000247.1 GCA_009778155.1 Spirochaetota bacterium | reverse complement strand
GATAAGCCGGCTTGCGCCTTCTTCATCCCCGGCATCAGACAAGGCGGCGGCTTTGCAAGCGATAGCTAGTTTTTCGTCAAGAGTCATAACATTCTCCTTGTTTGATTATACCTGCTTTTTGGGGTTTTCAACAAGCCGGCTCTTGCCCAAACCGGCCCCTCCCGCCCCAACCTCCCAAAAGGCCGCTTGCCGGGCCTTTCTTCGTAGGGAACCATCCCGTACCTGTTATGGTAGCTTGCCAACAGGCAGGCAAGATGATACAATAAATCCACTGCGTACAGCTTGGTAAAAACGGCTAAATGCAAACAGGCAGGGCATGGCGGGGGTTTTTACCCTGTCTGCAAGCCAGCTTGCATTTATGGCAAGGAGTTTTTATGAATTTTGATGTAGACTTTGAACAAGAAGACGATGGCCGCTGGATTGCCGAAATTGCCGAAATTCCCGGCGTGCTTGCCTACGGAGTTACGCCCTTGCAAGCAGGGGCGCGAGCACGGGCCTTGGCTTTGCGCGTTTTGGCAGACCGCTTGGAAAATGCTGATTCTGCAAGAGCCTAACCCACGGCTTGCCATCTAAAACATCGAAGGCGATGCCTGTTTGGGGCTTCCCCGGCAGGTTTTCTGAAAAAGTTGCAAAAAGGGCTTGATAATGTATCATATTTTTGTTACACTGTTTTTGTGGATAAAGATTCTTGCTTAATCTATAATGGTTCAAAGTTTTCCGTTAAATGGTATTATGACAAAGACGGGAAAAGTGTCGCTTTTGATTATTTTGAGAAATCTGCTGAAGAACAGCAAGACAAATTTCTTATTCTGGTAAAGAAAATGGGGGATTTTGGGAAAATTTATGACATTACGAAATTTCGTAGCGAAGGGGATGGCATATATGCTTTTAAACCGCAACCTGATAGATATTTATCGTTTTTTACTGAAGGCAGGGAGATAATTGTAACAAATGGGTTCAGAAAAAAGACAGACAAATTGCCAAAAAATGAAAAAGAATTGGCGATACGATGCAGGCAGGATTATCTTGCAAGAAAGGCTGGAGGTAAAAAGTAATGGAATCCACTTTTGACAAATACATTAACAGCAATCCCGATAGAAAAGAGCGGTTCGATAAAGAATATAACGAATTTCTTTTGTCGGAATTTGTGCTTGAAAAAATGGAAGAAGAGAAAATTTCTGTAAGGGCATTGGCTCAAAAGGCAGGGGTGTCTCCAACAGTAATACAGAAAATACGGAGTAAAGATGCTGGAAAAATAAATTTCAGAACATTTACAAATGTGTTGAATTCTTTGGGGTACAAGGTAAGCATAGAAAAAAAATAAGAAGGCCTCGACGAGGCCGTATTTAGCCGGGCATCCCGTTACTTAACCGCAAAAGGGGCAGCCCGAGCATTCATTGCAAGGGGTTTTTATGGATTTTAATGTGGAGTTTGAACAAGAAGACGACGGCCGCTGGATTGCCGAAATTGCAGAAATCCCGGGGCGCTTGCCTGGCAAGCACGCTTGCCTACGGAGTTACGCCCTTGCAAGCAGGGGCGCGAGCAGGGGCCTTGGCTTTGCGCGTTTTGGCAGACCGCTTGGAAAATGAAGCGTCAACCATTGGAATTAACTCGATAGTATTTGCAGATTGTCCGGATTAAAGCCGGATGACTTGTGAAAAATATGGGTATACAAGCACCCAGCGCAGGGCGACCCCTACCTCCCGAAAGGCCGCTTGCCGGGCCTTTCGTCGTAGGGAACCACCCCGTACTTGTCGTAGATACGCCTGTAAGTGCGAACGAGGACAATCATGCCGGGCAAGGAAAGAACCAGCGTGATAATAACACCAGCCTCAATCGCAAAAAGCGTAACAAGAGCGCCAGCGAAAAAACAACCCCCGTAAAGCCCCCACATACGCGCTACCGCTCGGTTGTAGGCCGGAACATCCGTAATCTCCTCCGGCAGAACAATCGTGCCAGACCAAAAAGCCACGGGCTTTTCTCGCTTGGAAATCCACAAAGCAAAAAAAACAATAACCGCGCCGGCAAGAGCCAGAATCGCGGCGGTGAAAACATTGTCGCTTTCAAACATTTGCAGTTACCTCCCGAAAGGCCGCTTGCCGTGCCTTTCGTCGTGGGACACCACCCCGTACTTGTCGTAGATGCGCCTGTAAGCGCGAACCAAGACAAAGATGCCGGGCAAGGAAAAAACCAATGTGATAATTATGCCAGCCTCAATCGAAAAAAGCGTAACAGCAGCACCAGCGAAAAAACAGCCCCCGTAAAGCACCCACATACGCGCCACCGCTCGGTTGTAGGCGGGAATGTCTTTAATTTCTTCCGGCAGGACAGACGTGCCAGACCAAAAAGCCGCAGGTTTTTCGCGCTTGGAACCCCGCAAAGCCAAAAGAGCCAAAAGAACAAAAAACGCGCCGGCAAGAGCCAGCATAGCGGCGGTGAAAACATTGGCGCTTGCAAACATTCGCAGTTACCTCCCGAAGGGATGTTTGCCGGGGCCTTCGGCGTAGGACACCACCCCGTACTTGTCGTAGATGCGCCTGTAAGTACGGTACAAGACAAAAACGCCGGGCAAGCCAAGAGCCGCCATGATAATAACACCAGCCTCAAGCGAAAAAAGCGCAACAAGGGAGCCGGCGAAAAAGCACAAGCCGTAAAGCCTCCACATACGCGCCACCGCGCGGTTGTAGGCGGGAATGTCTTTAATTTCTTCCGGCAGGACAGTCGCGCCAGACCCAAAAGCCACAGGCTTTTTTCGCTTGGAAACCCGCAAAGCCCAAAGAACAAAAAACACGCCGGCAAGAGCCAGAATTGCGGCGGTGAAAACATTTTCGCTTGCAAACATTCGCCACCCTCCTTGCGGGACTACGCGCCCGGCACCTTTTTCTTGTGAAAAGCCGAAGGCACAAGCCGGTAGGCCTCTTTTTTGTCCATTTTTGTAACATAACGCGTGGCAATACGCTCGTTACAGTTCGGGCAAAAAATCGCCCCGTGGTAGCCGGAAAAATCAAGCACCCCGTCGATAATGCGCTCGTTGTACATCTTTACAAAGTTGCTTTCGCCCACCTTCAGATAGTGGGCGATAAACGTCTTGCAACGGGCGCAACTCACCTCTAAAACATGGCTGCCCCTGACTTTTTTGCAGTTCGGATTCGCCAAAACCTTCAAGCAAGCCCCCTTCCGTGCGCTACCGGCTTGTAGCCGACGGCTATGCGCCGCCGGACTTGGCGACAGTCTTCGCCCAAGTGTCCCGCAGGCCGACCGTCCGGTTGTAAACAGGCCGACCGTCCGCGCCGCTGTCCGGGTCGCGGACAAAGTACCCCAGCCGTTCAAACTGAAAGTTCGCCTCCACGGCGGCCTCGGTAAGAAGCGGCTCGCCGTAAGCGTTTTCGATAACCTCCAGCGAGTTCGGGTTAAGATTGTCCGTAAACTCGCCGGGGGAGCCGTCCGGCCGGGGCGCGACCTCCATAGCCCGCTCGACGCTGAAAAGAGTGTCGTACAGACGCGCCTGTATGGGAACAGCCCGCTCGGCGGAAACCCAATGAATCGTGCCCTTGACCTTGCGCCCGCCGGTGTCGCTGCCGCTTTTTGTTTGCGGGTCGTAAGTGCAGCGCACAGCGGTAATGTTGCCGCCGGCATCCTTGTCAAAACCCGTGCAGGTAACAATGTACGCGTAACGCAAGCGCACGGAGTTTCCGGGGAAAAGCCGGAAGTATTTCGGCGGCGGAACCTCTTCAAAATCTTCGCGCTCGATCCATAGTTCGCGGGAAAATGTTACGCGACGATTGCCAGCGGAGGGGTCTTCCGGATTGTTCACTGCGGAAAGCTCTTCGGTTTCGCCCTCCTTCCAGTTTTCGATAATCAGCTTTAGCGGCCTTAACACGGCCATTACGCGTAACGCCCGCCGGTTCAAATCCTCGCGCAGGCAGAACTCCAGAAAGGCCAGGCTTACCATGCTTTCGGTTTTTGAAATGCCCACCTGCGACACAAAACTGCGAATAGCCTGCGGGGTGTAGCCGCGCCGGCGAAGCCCGGCGATTGTCGGCATACGCGGGTCATCCCAGCCGGAGACGTAGTTGTTCTGCACCAGCTTCAAAAGCCAGCGTTTGCTCATAACGGTATGGCTCAAGTTGAGGCGGGCAAACTCGATCTGGCGCGACGGGAAAACCTCGGCCTCGCGGATAAACCACTCGTAAAGCGGCCGGTGAATTTCAAACTCCAGCGAACACAGCGAGTGGGAGATTCCTTCTTTTGCATCGGAAAGCGGGTGCTGGAAATCGTACATGGGATAGATGCACCAAGAGTCCCCCGTGCGGTAATGGTGCTGCCGGCGAATGCGGTACATGACAGGATCGCGCATAATCAGGTTCGGATGCGTCATGTCGATTTTCGCCCGCAGGGTTTTTTCCCCGTCTTTGAACTCGCCCGCCCTCATCTTTGCAAAAAGCTCCAAGTTCTCTTCGACAGAACGATCCCGGTAGGGGCTGTTGCGACCGGGCGGTGTTTCCGTTATGTTGTTTTTGTCCGCAACCGTCGTCCCTCTGTACTCGCTTATTTCCCTTTCGCTCAGATCGTCAACGTAGGCGCTGCCCTTCTTGATAATTTTTACCGCAAGCTCGTACAAAAACTCGCTGTAGTCGGAAGCGAAAAACTCCCGGTCTTCCCAGTCGTAGCCCATCCATTTCACATCACGCTTTATCGCGTTGACGTAGGAGTAGTCCTCTTTTTCCGGGTTCGTGTCGTCAAAACGAAGATTGCACTTGCCGCCGAAAAGTTTGGCAATTTCAAAGCTGATGAAGAAAGCCTTGCAGTGGCCGATGTGCAGCCAGCCGTTAGGTTCCGGGGGAAAGCGCGTAAGCACTTGACTGTAGCGACCCTGCGCCAAGTCCTCTTTTATAAACTCGCTAATAAAGTCGGTGCCGGCCAAAGCCGCGCTCGGCACAGCCGCGCCCGCCGCCTCTCCTTTTGCGTTTTCTGTCGATGCCATAAATACTCCTTTAGAAATTTGTAACGTAGCAAATGCCGATTAGTAAAACCGCCCGCAAGCATTCGTCCAGCTCTTCGCCGGCAACAGCCGCGGCCGCAGCCGCGGGCAATTCTTTTTCATTCAATTCTTTCAATAAAGCCAGCCGCCCCCCGTACCAGAAGAAAAGCCCCATCTGTTCGTCCACGCGGAAGGCGTACTCGGTAAAATCGTCCCGTGTGCTTTGCGCTCCGAAAAAAAGATAGGCAAGTTCCAGAATTGCCGCGCCGAACTCTTCCAGCGCGGCCGGGTATTCCCCCCCCTCGATCAAGGCGATAAGCTCTGGCAATTTGTCCTGCAGCTTTTCCTTGCGCTTTTCGTCGGCCTTTTCGACCCATGTTTTTTGTATCATCAAATCCATGTTGTTCTGAAAATGGGCTAGATAGGTCAAAAACTGCCGTCCGCTTTTATCCAAGGCCAAAAGCCGGCGGTAGTCTGCCCCTACCCCCAAAATATCCGCAAAGTCTAAAGCGGCCTGAATATCCGGCCACTTCCCTGCCGGGAAGCCGTTGGGGGGGAACAGAGTCTCCGCAGTGGGGCGGTACTCGATAGGGACTGCATCGTTACATTGCGAATAAGAACACATACCAACAATATGCTAAGAAAGCGCAAAATAGTCAACTGCCCGGCAAGGGCTTCCTCTTTGCCAACCGGCTGGCGGCTGGATTTTTGGGATTTTTTGCTATTTGTGGAAATTGCCGGTTGCTTTTTGCCCGGACTCGTGGGATAATTAGGTAAGTGCTGGTTAGCTCGACGCTAATCAGCGTTTCCCAATAAAAAACATATCGTTAGGAGGAATCACAATGCTTGGAAAGTATCCAGCAGAACCGTTTAGGATCAAGACAATCGAGTTTGTAAAGATGAATACCCGCGAAGACCGACAGCGGATTATGAAAGAGGCGGGTTACAACACCTTCCTGCTTAACTCAGAGGACA
The DNA here is from genome assembly GCA_009778155.1 of Spirochaetota bacterium. Classification (GTDB taxonomy): domain Bacteria; phylum Spirochaetota; class Spirochaetia; order Treponematales; family Breznakiellaceae; genus WQXQ01. The sequence continues at coordinate 5,161 of WRKI01000247.1, read as the reverse complement.
TTTATATCGACCTCTTGACCGACTCCGGAACCAACGCGATGAGCGACCGGCAGTGGGCGGGCATGATGATGGGCGACGAGGCTTACGCCGGCAGCCGCAACTGGTTCCATCTGGAATCTACCATTAAAGAGCTTTTCGGCTTCAAATACGTCGTTCCCACCCACCAAGGGCGCGGTGCGGAAAACCTGTTAAGCAAAATCGCCATAAAGCCGGGGCAGCTTGTGCCGGGCAATATGTATTTTACCACCACGCGCTACCACCAAGAAGCCAACGGCGGCATTTTCAAGGACATCGTCATCGACGAGGCGCACGACTCGGTCATCGATCTTCCTTTCAAGGGCAATGTCGATCTTAAAAAACTGCAAAAGCTGATTGACGAAAACGGCGCGGACAAAATCGCCTACGTCTGCGTGGCGATTACCGTAAACCTTGCCGGCGGCCAGCCGGTCTCCATGCAGAACTTGCGCGAAACGGCAGAGCTTTGCAGAAAGCACGGTATCAAGATTTTCATGGATGCCACGCGCTGTGTCGAAAACGCCTACTTTATAAAAGAGCGCGAAGCGGGATACGAAAACAAGTCGATTAAGGAGATCGTGCTGGAAGAGTTCAGCTATGCTGATGGTTGCACTATGTCCGGCAAGAAGGATTGCATCACCAACATTGGCGGCTTCCTGTGTTTGAATGACGAAGATTTGTTCACGCAGGCGAAAGAGCTTGTTGTCGTGTTCGAGGGTATGCCTTCCTACGGCGGTATGACGGGGCGCGACATGGAAGCGATGGCGATTGGCTTGAAGGAATCTTTGCAATTCGAGTATATCGAACACCGGATTAAACAGGTGCGTTATCTTGGCGACCGTCTTATCGAAGGCGGCGTGCCGATTGTTATGCCGGTGGGCGGCCACGGGGTGTTCTTGGACGCGAATCGTTTCTGCTCGCACTTGCCGCAGGAGCAGTTTCCCGCGCAAACTTTGGCGGCGCAGCTTTACATTGAGTCCAGCGTGCGCTCTATGGAACGCGGCATTATTTCTGCCGGCCGGGATATTGTTACGGGAAAAGACCACAAGCCCAAGCTGGAAACTGTGCGCCTAACGATTCCCCGGCGTGTTTACACTTACGCGCACATGGATGTTGTGGCCAACGCCTGTGTCGATCTTTTCAAGAATCGCGAAAAAATTCGCGGGCTTAAGTGGGTTTACGAGCCGAAGCAACTGCGTTTCTTTACCGGGCGCTTTGAGTACGTTTAAGCTGATGAGGGAACCTCTGGAATTTTTGCAGGGGTTCCCGGACTGTTTTCAATAAAGGAGATTTTATGTCGTCTATGTTTGATGCCGAATCCAAAGGCGCCGGTTTTTATGTGAAGGTGTTCATTGGATTGTTTTTAATGTTTATTTTTGGCCGCGTTTTCGCCCCGGTGGAGCCTATCACCGAGGTTGGTATGCAGGTTGTGGGTGTGTTCTTGGGGCTTGTGTGGCTTTGGTGTTTTGTCGGGTTTTTATGGCCTAGCCTTTTGGGGCTTGTAGCCTTCGGCCTTACGGACTTTGCCACATTCGGACAAGTTGGAACAATGTCATTTGGCGCGGGTGTGTCGATATTGTTGCTCTTCTCGATGATTCTGTTCGGTTCGCCCCAGCACGTTGGCGCGACCAGATACATTACCCGGTTTTTCCTAACGCGTAAGGTTTTTAACAATAGGCCTATCGTGTTCAGTTTTGTTTTTATTTTTGCCACTTATGTTTTGTCTATAGCGGTAAATGTAACGCCGGCTTTGATTCTTATGTGGACTGTGCTTTACGGTGTTTTGAACGAACTGAAGTATACCAAAGGCGAAAAGTTTACCAGTCTTATGCTTATTGGCACTTTTTTGGGGGCTATTTCCGGGCAGGCTTCCTTGCCTTTTACCGGCTCGACGCTTGCCATTCTTAGCGTTTTTGAAACGGCGTCCGGCATTGCGATTCCCTTTCTTTCGTACATGGTGCTTGGTTTTATTAACTCTGTCGCAGTTTTTATACTATACTGCCTGTTTATGAAGCTGGTGCTTAAGCCGGAAGAACTTGCCAAGGTTGCGAATGTTAATACCGAAATGTTTGAAAAAGACCCTTTGCCGCCTATGAGTAAGTTGCAAAAAGCTAACTTTTTTTCTATGCTGGGTTTTGTCTTCCTTATGTTGTTGCCCAGCTTTTTGCCGGATGGTTTTATCTTAACGACATTGCTTAACAGCCTTGGCGCAACCGGCACGGCGATTTTGCTTGTCGGCCTTATGTGTTTGATAAGGGTAGAGGGCGAGCCTATTTTGGATTTTAGAGGGGTTGCGGCCAAGGGTATAAACTGGGATGTTTATGTCATGGTTGGCGCGGCTCTTGCTATTTCCAGCGCGTTGACGAACCCGGCTACGGGCGTTGTTGCTTGGATGTTGCAAACCTTCCAGCCGGTACTGGGCGGGCATTCGCCGATCTCGTTCTTTATTACGATGTTGCTGTTTGGCATTGTCGCTACAAGTTTTGCAAGCGCGATGATTCTGGGTATTGCCGTTATGCCGGTGCTTGCGGCTTTTGGTTTGGAAGCCGGCGCAAACCTGGCGGCTGTGGCTTCTACTTTTAATCTTCTGAACCATTACTCGATTATTCTGCCTTCGGCATCGGTTTTTGCGGCTATGTTATGGAGTAACAAGGACTGGATTGACGGCAAAGATGTGTTTAAATACGGAGCGGTTATTGTCATTATGGCCACGGTGGTTGCCATCGCGCTTGTAATGCCCATCTCGCTGGTTTTGCTCTGATTCAATATAGAGAGCCGCCGGCCGCTGATTCGCGGCTCTCTAAAGGCAACCTCCAAAAACCCCATCTTGGTTTTTGGAGGTTGCCTAAAACTGCGCCAACAAAGGTGATATATGATTACAAAACATCTTGCGGCTCGTGTTGCCGTGTATGTGTTAGGCTTGCTTATCTTGGCTTTTGGCGTAGCGTTTGCCATAAACTCCAACTTGGGAATCGCCCCGGTAAGTTCCTTCCCTTTTGCGTTAAGTCTTGTTAGCGGCGTTGGGATTGGCTTTTGCGTTGCCGGCTTTTTGTTTGTATGTCTGTTAGTACAAATTGTTTTGCTGCGAAAGGATTTTAAGCCCATAAACTTTACGCAAGTTGTTTATTCGTTCATCTTCGCCTATTTCGTGGATTTTGCCATATTTGTAAAAGGCGATTTTGCCTTTCCGACTTATTTTGGCCAGCTTGCAATGCTCGCTATATCTTTGATTCTTATACCAATCGGACTTTCTTTGTATTTGGAGGCAAAGCTGGTTCCCATGCCTTCCGAAGGGGTTCTTCTTACAATTATTCAAAAATGGCCTGACATAACATTTTCGCGCTTAAAGATAATTTTTGACTGCGTTCTTGTCGCTTCGTCAATTCTGCTTACGCTTATTTTCCTGGGAAGCGTCCAAGGCGTGCGCGAAGGGACTGTAATTACGGCAATTTTAGTCGGCAAACTAATGCCTCCCGCCAGAATGCTCTTGTCGCGTGTGCTTGGCAAGATGGGCTTCTACCCGCCCGCCCCGCCGGCGGCTTAACTCCCCAGAATGCGCTGCCGGTAAACGGCTCCAATGCGCAACAGGCTTTCGCTGGGCGGCTCGCTGGGCAAAGCCTGCTGTTTTAAGTCTATCGTAAACTGGTTCATTGAAAAATGCCGAAAGAGAAAAAGCCGGTCGTGCATCTTTTTGCGGCCTGCCGCCGTGTACAATTCTTTGAGCGTTTCTGTATAGCTGTGGAAAACCCCGTTTTTTTTCATTTCGGAATAACCGATAATCCAAACCGGGATAGTTTCGTCGTCGCTGTCGCAAAAACAATTGTGAAATTCCAACAACAGATGCGCCATCGCCCGCTGGGATTCTTCGAGAATTTTCGCGAGTTCCGCGCCGTGTGTTTTTGTCCGGCACAAATCGCGTAACTGCACCGTACGGGGCGTGTGAATGGGCGTTTTGTTCAGGATAATAACATTTTTGTAAAAGTCAATTCCAAGGGCTGGCTGGCCGGCGAAAAACTTTTGCGCGATCTTCCCGGAAGGCCCCACCAAATAGCGACGGTTTTCCAAAGCCTGTTCGCGCCGCCCCGGATTGTCCCCGACAAGAATCAAGCGGATTTCATCGTTAGGCGAAACATCGTCCAGCGAACGGTTGTAGACAACGGGGGTATCGACAGTGTACCCGGCGGCATTGCTCTGGCCGTCGGATTGACGGCCGTCTACAAGCTCTTGCTGGAGGTTTTTTAGAAAGGGCGCGCTTAAACTTGTTTCTTCTACTGATTGCTTAAAACGCGCCCTTGCTTTTACAAACTTATCCCATGCGTCTTGCGTCATGCCTTCCCTGTGTGAAAGTCCGGCTACATTCCGCCAAGGAAAGCCGTGGGGGGGGCAAAAATCATGGTAACGGGAACGCCGCCGTGGCCGGACGTGTGCAACACAAGGTTGCTGCCCATGTCGCTCCAGCGGGTAACGCCGGCAAGAAGCCCCAGAAATACCTCTTCGTCAAGGTGGCTAACAGTGCGGCTTTCTCCCCCGGTTGTCTGAATATCGCCAAAAGACAGACTGCGGTCGGGGCTAAGGGCGTAAGGCCCCCAGTAGGCGTTTAGCGATCCTGTTCCGCCCAAAGTGCCGTCGTTTGAATCGAGGCGCAGAGTAAAAATCGTCATAACGCCCTGCGCGGCAAGAGCTTGCCTGTTAATGGCTATGGAGATGTCTTCGCCCCTAACTTCGGTAAGCAGCCAGAATCGGTTTTCAATTTCCGTAAGCGGCAAATCTTCGACAGGCGGCTGTGCCGGCGGTGCGCCCCGGCAGGCGGCTATTGCCATTACGACAATCAGCAAGAGCGCGATTTTCGCGTAAGCTTTCATTTTCATAGTGATTCTCCTTCGGCAGACAGGAAGTCCTGCCGCCTATCAACAAAATCGGTTGTTTTTCGCAAGGTCATTAGCGAAAGCTCCGTCTGAGAAATGGTTTTATCTTCTACATAATCTGCTCCGGCTTCATCATTAAGTATTAAGAAAACGATTGGGAACGATTGGGACAGCTTTGGCTTGGCCGGCTACCATAAGTACACGATCATGGTTCCGGCGGCAAAATAAGTGGGAGTCCCCCTTGCGCCGCAGATATAGCCGGCTGTTTGGATTTGGATAAG
>WRKI01000246.1 GCA_009778155.1 Spirochaetota bacterium | reverse complement strand
GGCGGCGGCCCGATGTTCGACATGGGGCCGTACTACCTTACCGCGCTTGTCAGCCTGTTGGGGCCGGTAGCCAGGGTTTCAGGCTCCGCCCAGAAAGGCCAAGCCGAGCGCGTAGTTTCAAGCGAGCCGCTTAAAGGCTCGGTCATAAAGGTCGATGTCCCGACGCACATTGCCGGGGTTATGGACTTTGCGAGCGGGGCCGTCGGCGTAATCGTTACAAGTTTCGACGTTTACAACCATTCCATGCCCTGCATCGAAATTTACGGAACCGAAGGCAGCCTTCAAGTTCCCGATCCCAATTATTTCCGCGGCGAGGTAAAACTGCGGCGTTTCAGGGACGAAAGCTGGTCAAGCGTCCCGCTGGTGCTTTCCGCGCCGGACAGCCCTAAAGACAAGGAAAAAAACGACTGGCATTTGTTCAATAATTTGCGCGGCATAGGAATAACCGACATGGCCGAGGCGATAGGGGAGGGCAGGCCCCACCGGGCTTCCGCCGAGCTTACCTACCATGTGTTGGACGTAATGCACGGCTTCCATGACGCTTCTGCATCCGGCCAGTACAGCCAGATAAAGAGCACCTGCGAGCGGCCGCAGGCGATGTTGTAAAACCTGTATGCCTGATCGTCGGTCAGGCATTGGTTGCCGGCTCTGTGTGATACATCACGCAAAACCGGCAAATAAATTTTTTCGTTAAGCAAAAGTGCGGAGGTTTTTATGAAAAAGAAGATTATTATCGGTTTAGCGGCGCTCGCTATCATCGCCACGACCATGACTTCCTGCGGCAGGCAGGGGGATGATTACATCACGCTTCATATGTGGCACATCTTTGGGGATGTAGGTAGGGGCGAGCCAATGCAGGAGGCCGCAAGAAGGTTTGAGGCCGCCAATCCCGGCGTAAGGGTTGTTATTACAACCGAAGCCAACGATCCCTACAAGATCAGGCTTAGGACGATTAGCGCGGCGAATTTCCCCGACGTGTTCCATTCTTGGGGCGGCGGCTGGCTGCAGTCCTTTGTTGACGCGGGTTTTGTCGCGGACATTACGGACGAAGTCAACGCGGTTTTACATTTGACGAATCCCGAAATGGTAGCCCTTAGCAACTTTGGCGGCAGAAATTTCGGTATTCCGTATATTGCGGCCAGCACGATTCTTTATTACAACACGGAAATATTCGCAAGGCTCGGCCTTTCGGCTCCCCAGACCTTCAGCGAGCTTGAACACGTTGCCAATGTTCTTATGGCCAACGGGATCATTCCCTTTGCCGAAGCCAACTTGACCATGTGGCCGGGGGCCCAGCACTTTGTGCTTCTTTCCATGCGGCTTGGCGGCTCGGATGTTTTTGAGCGTGCCAACAGAGGGGAAATTCCCTTTACCTATCCGGCTTTTATAAGGGCCGGCGAAATGGTTGGCGAAATGGTTAATGCCGGTTGGTTCCCAAGTGGCGTGAACGGCCTTAACTGGGATACCGGACAGTCGCGCATCATGTTCTACACCGAACAGGCCGCGATGATCCTGCAAACCTCTGCGTTTTTAGGTATCGCCCGGAATGAAAACAGGGATTTTTATGACTCTAGGCTTGGGCTTTCGCTTTTCCCGGCTATAGAAGGCAGTCCCGGTCAAATGACGGATATACTTGGCGGAGCGAATACCTTTTCGGTTTCTGCTCACAGCAGCCACCCTGAGCTGGCCAAAGCGTTGGCCATTTTCATGGCTACAGACCCGCAATTGCAGCAAACTTTCTTGGATAACGGTTTCGTTGCCGCCAGAACTGGACTAAACCCGCCTGATGCTCTTGTAGCGACCGCGTTGGATCAGTTGGCAGGCGCAACCGGCTTCCAAGCTTTTGTTGACCAAGCCCTTTCGCCGATGCTTTCCGACACACACAGAAGCACCGTTCAGGGGCTTTTTGGCGGAACCTTGACTTCTGGACAAGCCGCCGATGCTATGCAAAGCACGTTTGACGAGTTCGGGGGCGACTTCTTGTAAGAAGCGACTTCCTGTAAGGTGAAGTGAAACATCCCCGCGCTTGCCGGCGGCGGCCGGCGCGGGGAATTTAATTTGGCGAGCGAGGGGGTAACAGCGTTGGCGACATTAAATAGAAAACAAAAAGAAAGGCTAAAAAGCGGGCTTACAATATTTCTGTTTCTTCTGCCCGCCATGACCGTGTATTTTTCGTACACTGTTTTCGGGATATTCCGCACGTTTTACTTCAGCGGCTTTGACTGGTCCGGCTTCGGCCCGGCGTACCGCTCGCCCTTTATCGGCCTGCAAAACTATGTCAGCCTTATGTCTGATTCCGGGTTTTGGCGTTCTGTAAGAAACAACTTTACGCTTGTTTTCGTCTCGCTTGTTTTCCAATTGACCTTCGGCATGATCCTAGCTTTGATTTTGAACGCGCGTTACAAAGGGACAAAGATTCTCAGGACTATCTATTTTATGCCGCTGCTTCTTTCGTCCGCCGCGACGGGCACTATCTGGCAGTTGATGCTTTCCCCCCATATCGGGCTTTTTGACGGGGTGCTCAGGTTTATCAGCCCCGATGTCCATCTTTCATGGCTCGGTTCCGAACAGGTTGTTTTGTTTGCGGTTCTGTTTGTAATTTGCTGGCAGTTCACCCCGCAGTACATGATTTTAATCCGGGCCGGCATGACGGGTATCCCGGAAGAGCTTTACGAAGCGGCTACGATTGACGGGGCCAGCCGCTGGCAGCAGTTCTGGCGGATGACTCTGCCCCTGCTTTCTGGGACGCTTAAAACCGCGGCCGTTCTTTCGATTGTCGGCTCCCTTCAGTTTTTTGACCTTATCTGGATTATGACACTGGGCGGGCCAAGCGGCCACTCGGATTTGATGGCGACTTTTATGTATAGGGCGGCCTTTGTCCAGATGCGTATGGGTTATGCCAGCGCAGTTGCCGCCTGCATGATAATCATATCTCTTATTGTCGTGGTAATTTTCAGGACTATAACCCGCAAAGAGGGAGGGGGGAGCCACTCATGATCGTAGAAAAGCGCAGTATCGTAGAAAAACTGTTGTTCATATTGCTGGCCTTGGCCTTTGTGGTTATTTTTGGTTTTCCCTTTGTCATAACCGCAATGATGTCGCTGAAATCTTTGGCCGATTATATGTCGGGTAACTTTTGGGGTTTCCCCCAGCCGATATATTTTGGCAATTTGCAAAGGGTTTTGTTTTCCGACTTTAACCTGTTTTTTCTTAACAGTCTTTTTATCACCGGGACATCGGTAATTATTACAGTCCTTGCAGCCTCCCTTGCTAGTTACGCTTTTGCCAAATTGAAGTTTCGCATATCGCCGCTTCTTTTTACCCTGTTTATAATCGGGATGATGATTCCCATTCACGCGACTTTGATTCCTGTTTATCAGCTGACGGATGCTCTGGGGCTGCTTGACCGGCGGGTGGGGCTTATCGGCCCTTATGTTAGCAGGGGTTTGCCGGTGGGGATTTTTATAATGACGAGTTTTTTCCGGGAGGTTCCCAACAGCATTCAGGAGTCGGCTCATGTTGACGGGGCTTCTGCTGTGCGTATTTACTGGAGTATAATGCTTCCTATTTCTACCCCGGCAATTTCGACGGTGGCGATTTTGAACTTTCTTTCTTACTGGAACGAGTTTATTATTGCCATGACGATTATCAATTCTGCCAACAGGCAGACTGTCCCTATGGGCATTAGGCATTTTCACGGGGCCGAGGCGATCAATATACCTGCTGTTTTTGCCGCTATTCTTATCGCTTCTTTGCCTGTGATGATTTTTTATATGTTTGCCCAAGAGAGGGTTATTAACGGGCTTTCCGCAGGGGCTATAAAGGGGTAGTGTCATTCGCAGGTGTTTTTGGGAATGGCCGGGTGTAATGGCGTGTTCGGTTTTTTGCTAAGAAAAACTTTCTATGATTTCTGGGACAATTTTCTGAAAATTGTCCTTGTAAACGTGGGTTTTATAGCCCTTTTTGCCGTTTTGCTTTTCCTGCCGGAATTGTTTTCTTCTTATGTTGCCAGAACTGCGATTCGCATTTTGGCGGCCGGCGGCTGTTTGGTTTATCTTTGCGCGGCGGCCATGTCGCTTAAATCCCTCTCCGATTATGAGTCTTTTTATTTTGCCGATGTTTTTAGAAACCTTAAACAAGCCGCGCCTGCCGGTCTTTTTATGGGGCTGCTGCTTTTTGCGGTTTCGGCTTTGGCGCTGGCCGCTTTTTCTTTTTATGCGGGTATGGATTCCATGTTGGGCCTTGTTTTTGCGGTGCTTGTGTTTTGGTTTGTCGCAGCGGCTCTGCTTTCGCTTCAGTTTTTCTTTGCGATACGCGCGCGCTTGGACGCAAAGCCTTTCAAGGTTCTAAAAAAATGCATTTTAATTTTTTTCGACAATCCCGGCATGGCGTTTTTTGTATTGCTTAACGGCATTGCGATGCTGCTTTTTTCCGTGCCGCTAGGATTTCTTTTGCCGGGCCCCGCCGGGGTGTTGCTGTTTGTCGATCAGGCCCTGCGCCTGCGTCTTTTGAAGTACGACTGGCTGGAGGCAAACCCCGGGGCCGACCGGCGGAAAATCCCTTGGGATGCGCTGCTGGCGGAAGAGCGCGAAAAAACCGGCAAGCGCACGTTGAAAAATCTTATTTTTCCCTGGAGGGATTGACACCGGCGGCGACATCGCTGCGCCGCCGGCCTTGCATTACCGGTCTTTAGCCGCCGGGATTATCGCCCTTTCTGTTTCTTTGTCAAAATACCTGGCCTTTTCCATTTTCGCTGTAAAGTTGGCGGTATCCCCGACCTTGAATTCGTTGTGAGGCTCTGTGCGGGCAACGATAGAATGCGCACCTGTTGACAGCCACAAGTGAATGTCCGCGCCCAATGGCTCTATGACAGTTACCTTTGTGGCAAACCCGTTTTCCCCGCCGGATTTTGAATAACAAAGGTCTTCCGGCCTTATGCCAAAGAGCACTTCTTTCCCGACATAGCTTGCCAAATATTCCTTGTGTCCCGGCTCGGCCTTGATTTTAAAGGAACCTTCGTCAAGCGTAATCGCTCCGCCTTCCTCGCCAACCTTGACCGAAAGAAAGTTCATAGGCGGCGACCCGATAAAGCTGGCCACGAATTTATTGCAGGGGTTGTTGTAAAGGAACAGCGGCGCGCCTATCTGCTGAACCAAGCCGTCTTTCATAACAACAATCTTGTCGGCCATTGTCATCGCCTCTACCTGATCGTGCGTAACGTAAATTATCGTAGCGTTAAGATCGGCGTGGAGTTTTGAAAGTTCCACCCTCATCTGCACGCGCAGTTTCGCATCCAAATTGGAAAGCGGCTCGTCAAAAAGAAAAACCTTCGGGTTTCGGACAATCGCCCTCCCCACGGCAACGCGCTGTCTTTGCCCGCCGGAAAGCGCCTTGGGCTTGCGGGTTAAATATTTTTCTATATCGAGAATGCGCGCGACCGCCCGCACCCGCGTTTCAATATCCGGCTTGGGCACTTTCTTTATGCGTAAACCGAATGCCATGTTTTCAAACACCGACATATGCGGATACAAAGCATAGTTCTGAAAGACCATCGCAATATTCCGGTCTTTCGGGGGAACGTCGTTCATTTTCTCCCCGTCGATAAAAAGTTCGCCGCCGGTAATTTCCTCCAGCCCGGCAACCATGCGGAGGGTAGTAGACTTTCCGCATCCTGACGGCCCTACAAGGACGACAAACTCTTTGTCCTCGATCACGATATTGGCATCTTCCACAGCGGAAACATTTCCTTCGTATACTTTGGAAATATTTTTCAGTTCGACCTTTGCCATGTGCAAACCTCCCTTGGTTGTTAAGGTAATTATACCTCGTCCGGGAAGAGTTGTCAATAGTAAGCGTTGCCGAAGATCGTAACCCTGTTTCCCTAACCTTGAGTTGCGAATTGTTTGGCGGCGAAAACTACGACGTTTTTCATTTCGTCAAGGTTTTCTCGTTTTAGAATGGCCAAATGGAAAATGGCCGCTTCGATAATGCTGTAGAAAAAATCGTCGGCTGTTTTTACATTTGCTTTTTTAAGCTCGCCGGCTTTTATGCCTTCCCGGATGATGGACGAGATAGCGCGGCGCATTTTCAAAGTGCGCCGCCTGACCCGCAGCTCGGGCGGACCTTCGTTTTTGGGAAGGTGCAAAAGATAGTCCATTATAACCGAAAGCAGCCGCTGGTTATCTTCCAAAAGCTTTAGTATGTCCAAAAGAATCCGCGTTATCTTTTCGACACTGCCCAAAGACTTGCTCGCCTCGATCTTGCCGATGTCCTCTTCCGCCTTGACCAGCATCTGCTTTATACTGTAGTTGAAAATCTCCCTTTTGTTCTTGAAGTACAGATACAGAGTTGTTCTGGTAATTCCGCTGCGGTCGGCAATTTTTTGAAACGTAGTGTTCTCAAAACCGTCGTCTACAAACACCGCAAGGGCATTTTTTAGAATTTCTGTCCGCCTTTTTTCATGCTTTACAACATAGGCCATTTGTTATACTCCTCGTATTTACGCAGCGTTTTACGCACACCCTTATAATACATCATATTGGAAAAAATAGTAAGGAAGCGCCCCGGCGCTTATTTCCCGGCAGGAATCCGCTTTTTTGCCGAAAAAACTTTCAAACCCGCTGTGCCCGGTTATAAGCGCGAGCTTCCAGCCCGGAAAACTGCGGCGCAGGCCGCCCATCTCCCTGTAGCTTTGCTCCGCATAGGCAAGGTCCCCCAGACGCTTGCCGTAAGGCGGGTTTGTAACGATAAAACCATCGGAAACATCGAAAGGCCGGGCGGCCTCCTTTACAGACAGGGCTTTTATTTCAAACGAAGCCGCGCCTTGCGCCGCCCCCGCCGCCCCCCGCGCCGCGCCCCGGCCTAGGGCAAGGGCTTGCAGCCGCTCAAGATTGGACTTGGCAAGAGACACCGAGTACTCATCCTGATCGCTGCCGGCAATCCTTACAAGCCGGCTAAAATCGATCTTGCCGCGAAACTCCTTTCGCTGGGCTTCCTCGGTTTCCCGGCTTGCAAAATCCAGCGCGTCTATCGCAAACCGCCTGAAAAGCCCAGGGGCAATGTCCCAGGCGAACATCGCCGCCTCCGCCAAAATTGTGCCGGAGCCGCAAAAGGGGTCGTAAAGGGGGAACTTTCGTCGCCAGCCGGAGAGCAAAAGCATGGCCGCCGCGCTTGTTTCCCGCAAAGGAGCCGCGCCGCCCTCCAGCCTGTAGCCCCTTTTGAAGAGCGGCTTGCCGCTTAAATCCAAAAGCAGGGAAACCCTGTCTTTTTCCACATGAACCCTAAGCTCGCAGGTTTTGCCGCCTTCAGGCAGCCGCTTCATTTTGTATTTGCCGCAAAGCCTGTCGGCCGCCGCCTTGTGCACGACAGACTGAATGCTCGTTTCGGCCTGCAAGAGCGAGCGTTTGGAGCGCACCTTGACAACGGTCAGATTCATGCCTTTTGGCACGAAGTCCTCCCAGTTGACGGCCTGTGTTTCTTCAAAAAGCTCGTCAAAATCCTGCGCCGGGAAGTTGCCCGCCTCTAAAAGCACTCTGTCGGCGCAACGCAGGCCGATTAAGGCCTTGTAAAGCCCCGCAATGTCCGCCTTGAACCTGACTTTGCCGTAAAACGAATCGACAACGGAAAGGGAGAGTTTTTTAAGCTCGTTTGACAGGACTTTTTCCGCGCCGGCTGCGCACAGGGCGACAGCGGTTGTTAAGTTTTCCATAAGCCATTATACCACTTTACAGCAATTCTTACAGTGCCGGCAGCCGCCGCTTCCAAGACAAACGCATGAACGACGCGAACCTCGGAAGTATCTCACACAAAGGCACAAAGGCACGAAGGCACAAAGGTTAGGAGGTTGGGCGAGATTATGATAAGGCCGCGTCTTCTTCTTGCCTTACATTATGGAAGATAAAAGAGAATAAGTAGAGATGAAGATGGGCTTTCTGGTCTGTGCTTAGTGCCTTTGTGCCTTTGTGCCTTTGTGCCTTTGTGCCTTTGTGCCTTTGTGCCTTTGTGTGAAAATTTCCGGGAACACACGGGAACACACGCCGGGCCTTGACAAAACCTGCAAACACTTGTATAGTTGTTTGCATGGAAGCGAAAAACACAGATTTGCGCGAAAAAATCTCGATACTGGCCGGCGCCGCAAAATACGACGCGTCCTGCGCTTCCTCCGGAAGCGGCGCTTCCAGCGGGAGCGGCGCGACAGGCCGGCGGTTCGGCATGAGCGTGCCGGAAGGGGTTTGCCACAGTTGGACGGAAGACGGCAGGTGCGTTTCGCTTTTCAAAGTGCTTTACTCGAATGTCTGCCGCTACGACTGCGCCTACTGCGTAAACCGCGCCTCGGCGGACATTAAACGCAGCGGCTTTACCGCGCCAGAACTTGCCGAAATTACCACCCAGTTCTACCGCCGCAACTATATCGAAGGGCTTTTTCTTTCGTCCGGCATCTTTTCCGACCCCGATACGGTAATGGAAAAACTTATCGAAAGCGCCAGAACCCTGCGCGAAAAAGAGGGCTTTGGCGGCTACATCCACCTGAAAATAATTCCGGGCGCCGGGGAAAAACTGATACGCAAGGCGGGGCTTTGGGCAGACAGACTCAGCGTGAACATCGAACTGCCCACGGACAAGAGCCTTCAAAGCCTTGCCCCGGACAAAAGCGGGAAGGAGATTCTTGGCGCAATGGGAGACTTTTCAAATGTTTCAAACGAGCTGGAAGAGGCGCGGCACAAGTCGGTCTTTCTGCCGGGGGGAAGGGCGAAAACCCCCGACTTCGCCCCCGCCGGCCAGAGCACCCAGCTTATCGTGGGGGCAAGCGACGAGGACGACAGGCAGATTATCAAACTTTCAAGCTCCCTTTACAGGAAGTTTTCCCTAAAGCGCGTTTATTATTCGGCCTTTACCCACCCCGGCGCCCTTTCCCGGCACAGCGCGGCCTTTGACCCGCGTCTGCCGCAGATGCCAGGGCCGCCCCTTGTGCGCGAACATCGGCTGTATCAGGCGGATTGGCTTTTGCGTTTCTATCATTTTAGCGCATCCGAAATCTTGAGCGAGGACGAGGCTTTTTTAGACCCGCACATAGACCCGAAAACGGCCTGGGCGCTTAAAAACATCGGTTTTTTCCCGGTCGAGGTAAACCGCGCCGATTACGAGACCCTGCTTCGCGTGCCCGGAATCGGGGCTAAAACGGCAAGGCGCATTCTGGAAACCCGCCGCAGTCGCAGTGTGAACTTTGACACTCTGCGCCGCATGGGGGCGGCCTTAAAACGCGCCCGCTATTTTCTAACCTGCGCCGGCTCCTTTTTAGACCGCCCCAGCGACCCCCAAAGGATACGCCGGCTGCTTGCGGACAGCGACGGCGCGGGTTTGCAACTGCCCCTCTTCGAGTTTTAGGCGGGCTTTTCTCTCATCTTTAAGAAGCCCCGAATCTCCCTTATAATCACGGGCAGGTAGCAAAGCGTGATAAGCACGGTTCCCATTGCGATAAGGGTGAAGATATACGCCGGCCAGCCGTTGTTCAGGTTAAGCAGGGGCAGGCCTTCCGCCGGGGGGCGCACCGCAAAGTTAAAGTTTACCGACGGCTCCCAGCCGAAAAAGCCGTTCATCCAAATTCCTGCGATAAGCCACAGCAAGGCCCCGAAAATCGCGGTAAAGTAGCTTTTGATGTCGTAGTTGATGGGCTTGGAAAAATACAGGTAAAACCCCAGAAAAACGAGCATGGCGTGGAAAAAAAAGTAGCGGTATGTGGAAATGTCCAAAAGCCCGTGGTAGTTTTCTATTGCGGCGGCTATCAATGTTGCCATAAAGCCGCCTGCAATTGTGGTGGGGAACATATACGCAAGTATGTTTTTGTGTTTTTGCGGGTTCCCGGACAGCACCAAAACGAGCAGGAGGATAACTTGAAAGGGGCACATATTGAGGGGGAGTTGCCCGGCGGCCATGCGGCTGCCTGTGTGTCCTGGGATTTCCCGCGCAAAAAAAAGAATTTTTTCAAACTCGCTAACAAGGCCTATTAGCGCGCAAGTCCAAAGGACTTTGATTGAAAACCCGGCTTTACGCGCAACGTGTATCCCAAGAAAGGCGGCAAGGGGCAGGCAAAGCAGAAAAAGTATGTGCGGAAGAGAAAACATTGCGACAGGAAATTGCACCGCTAGATGCGCCGCCACTTGCGGCATATAATCTGGCATGATGCCTTCAGTGTCGGGCTTTGCGCTAAAAGTGTCAAGTAGCCCGCCGAGCTTGTCTGCCGGTTAGGCCTTGACCGCATCCATGATGAAAAGCGACGCGCTTTGGTTCATAAGGAGTTTGTCGCCACGATAAAAGGTTTCCGATTTTACGCTGGCAAAGGCGGTTTGTTTTAGCCGGGCGGCCAGTTCGTTTTGGTCAAAGCCGCAGTGGATTTCCTCGGATTCTATACTTGGGTTTTTGTCAAAATCTACAATAATAAGATGGCCGCCGGGGTTAAGCGCGTCGGAAAGGCGCGACAAAAGGGCGGCTGTATCTTTTTCGTGCAAAAGCACTTGGGCTAAAATTATGCAATCGGCGCGAAAGTCTGGCGGGCGGTTTTTCATAATGTCGCAGCAGATTGTTTTTGCGTTTTCGGCTTGCAGTTCTTGGATTTTGCCCTGCACTTGGTTTACCATGTTTGGCGCAGCATCCGCAAAAAGCACTGTCTTAAAAATATCGAGCAAATTGAGGCCGACAAGCCCTGTCCCGCAGCCGTAATCGATGGCTGTTTTTGCACCGGCAATGCCGTCGGCACCGCCGACTGTCTGGCGGATTTTGTCGGCGATTATTTTTGCGACTGCGGCTCTTTCATCGGTATCGTAAACGCCGGCTATTGCCTCGAACTTTTCTATGTTGCCCATAACGGCCTCCTTAAACCTTTTTCCTCCTGTTTTAACTATACCATACCGGCGAACTGTGTCAAGGGGCTTTCCAGCAATTCTGTCAGCGTTCAGTAGAAATGAGCCCTTTATTTCTCTGTTTCGCAGGGTAATTAGGGCTATTCATCAAACATCGTGGGTATTTCTTTGACCGCAAGC
>WRKI01000245.1 GCA_009778155.1 Spirochaetota bacterium | reverse complement strand
CCAGCGGGCCGCCAGCCTCTTGGCCGAAGCCGGCTTTGGGGAGGGGGGGGGGCGGCTTTCCTTGGAAATCGCCGTGCCTTCAAACTTTACCATGCACGTCGATACAGCGCAAGTGATCGCAGGCCAGCTTGAACGCGCCGGGATAGACGCAAGCATAAGACTAGTCGATTGGGCGACATGGCTTTCCGATGTTTTTCGCGGGCGGCAGTATCAGGCGACAATCATTTCGCTGGACAGCCGCATAGTGTCGCCCCGGGGCTTCCTTTCGCGTTACAGAACAGGCGCGGACGGGAACTTCATCAATTTTAGCAACGCGGATTTTGACGCGCTCTACGATGCCGCAGTCGCCGAGCTTGATGACGCACGACGCGCCTATTTGTACAGAGAGGCCGGGCGCGTCCTTGTGGAAAATGCCGCGAGCGTTTTTATACAAGATATTTTTGCGCTTAACGCCTTTCGCGCCGGCAGCTTCGGCGGAGTTCTGGATTACCCCTTGCACATAATCGACTTTGCCGCGATGTACGAAGTGCAAAGATGAGGGGGGATGGAAGTGCCGAATGACAAAGTTCCGACAGCCGGCGAGCTAAAAGACGCGATAAAAAAAGCGGTAACAAATGCCGTGCGCGATTTGTTTAAGATAGAAGAAGACTTTTACTTTTTGGTTTTGTTCACATCGGGGGAGGCGCACCCGCCGGCACTGTCGGCAGGTTCGGTCGAGGGATTGGAGCGTGTTGTGAAAAAATATGTCGAGGAATACGGCCACGATCCTGACGAGCCTAATTTGAAAGCCGATCTAAAATGGTCATTCGCCGATTCGCCCTATGACTGTTGGGAGTATGAAAAATACTTTGCGGAAGTGCAGGCCTTATTCGATTTACGGCCGCAGATTGACGAGTTTATCGACATAACGACAAAGGACAAGGCCAGGGAAGAAGAGCTTTCCCGGAAATGGGCTGAAGAATACGACCTGCGCCTGGGGGCGATGGTGCAGGCTCTGGCCGAGCTTGACGCGGAAGATGTTTTTGAACGGAAAACGAAGAGAAAGCACCTGTTTTTGAACGTCGCCCCGGAACATTTGAACGTAAGGCGCACCGCGCTTTTGTTAAACGCCGGGGAAGCGTTAAAACAGGCAATAGAAGACGATGCTTTAGAGCCGGACGACGTTGAATGAACGGCGTTAAATGAAGGAAAGCAGTTTTGGAATTTGTGCTAAAAAGAGTTTGCACCGCTTTTGTTACAATGTTTCTGGTTTCCGTATTTTGCTTTTTTGCCTTCAGCGTTATCCGAGGCGACCCCGCCAGCGTTTTAGCCGGCACAGATGCCACCGCCGAGCAAATCGCCGCGTTACGCGCTGAAATGGGGCTAGACGGCAATATTTTCCTGCGTTACGCGCAATGGCTGGGGCGTTTTTTTTCCGGCAACCTCGGCTATTCCCTGCGCTTCCTTGGCCAGCCCATAACCCCGATGATACTACAGCGGCTCCCCGTTACTTTTTCGCTTGCCGGCCTTGCTCTGTTTCTTACCGTCGTCATTTCCTTCCCGGTTTCCCTGTGGGCGGCACGGCGCGAAGGGGGCATTGTTGACCGCGCCGTCAGCGTATTTACAGCCGCCGGAATCGGCATACCGGGTTTTTTCTTGGGACTTATTTTTATCTGGATATTCGGCCTGTGGGCGCGGCTTTTTATCCCCGGCGTGTTCATAAGCGCGGGGGAAAGTTTGTCGGGCTTTATACGCAGCCTTTTTTTTCCGGCACTGGCAATAGCGATACCGAACTCGGCAATTATGGTAAAATTTTTGCGAGCCTCCCTGCTTAAAGAGCTTGAAAGCGATTATGCCCGCACGGCAAGAAGCAAGGGGGCGGGTTATTTTTTCATATTGCGCCGCCATGTTTTGCGTAACGCGCTCGTGCCGGCGGTTACCGTGCTGGCGATGATTGTCGCGGAAACTTTTTCCGGCAGTATTATAATCGAGCAGGTTTTTACGATACACGGCGTGGGAATGCTTTTAATCGCGGCAATTTCCTCGCGCGATTACCCCGTCGTTCAAACCCTTGTCGTGTATATCGCCTTTATCGTTATCCTTGCCAATACGCTTGCCGATATTGCGATACAGATAATCGACCCCAGAATAAGGCTCGAAAAACATGACGACTAAGGCATTTTGGAAAGCCTGGATAAAAAGGCTTAATATCGAATTAAAAATCGGCCTTGTTTTAAGTTTTTTCATTACCGCCCTGTCGCTTGCAAGTTTTTTTTGGACACCCTTCGATTACAACCTTATAGACCACCAGGCGCGGTTTCTTTCGCCTAACGCCCGCAACATATTGGGAACGGATAACTTTGGCCGGGATGTGTTTTCCAGAATAATGGTCGGCGGCAGACACACCTTGCTTTTGGCCTTTGCCACAGTCGCGGCGGCGGCGGCGGCGGGAACCCTGCTTGGGCTTTTTGCGGGCTTTGCCGGCGGGCTAAAGGGCGAGGTAATTATGCGTATAATGGATGCCATAAACTCCTTTCCCGGAATCCTCCTTGCCCTTGTAATGGTCGCCCTTTTGGACAACAGTATGTTTACACTGTTTACCGCCTTGGTAATTTTGTTTATCCCAAGTTACACCCGCGTTATGCGATCCGGGACACTGCAATATAAAAAGTCGGGCTTTGTTCTTGCGCAAAGGGTTTTGGGGGCAAGCCCCGGCAGAATTATTTTCATACACATTTTGCCCAACCTTAAAGGCCAGCTTTTGTCCGCATCGGTAATAGGCCTTTCCAATGCCATACTTGCCGAATCCGCCATGAGCTACCTTGGCCTGGGCGTTCAGCCGCCTGCGCCTTCTTGGGGGAGAATGCTGTCGGAGTCGCAAAATTTTTTCTTTTCCGCGCCTTGGAGCGCCGCCTTTCCCGGAGTTTTTATCATGCTTACGGTAATCGCTTTTCACTGCATGGGCGAGGGACTGCGCCGCCAAGGAGAACCCCATGCCGATTGAGCCGCTTGAAACGCCGTTACTCGAAGCGCGAAACTTGACAATAGCGATAAAAAAAGACGGCAAGCATTTGAACGTTTTGCGCGGCGTAAACTTTGAAATCGGGCGCGGCGAAATTGTAGGGCTGGCCGGGGAATCGGGCTGCGGAAAAACGATTAGCGCGCTTTCCGTCATGGGGCTTTTGCCGAAAAACATAAGGGTAAGCGACGGCGAAATTGTGCTAAACGAAGAATCTCGGCGGATTGTGTTGAATGGTCAAAGCGAAAAAGAAATGCGAAAAATCCGGGGGAAGGAAATTTCCATGATTTTTCAGGAAGCAAGACAGTCCCTTAACCCGCTTGTCAAGGTAGGTTTGCAGATAACGGAAACGCTCGAACTGCACGGCGTTACCGATAAAAAGGAAAGACGGCTTGCAGCCCTGGCCGAGCTTGAAAAACTGGGATTTTCCGACTGCGAAAGGGTTTACAATTCATACCCGCACGAGCTTTCCGGGGGGATGTGCCAGCGCGTGATGATTGCGATAGCGTCGATTTGCCGGCCGAAACTTTTAATCGCCGACGAGCCTACGACATCGCTTGACAAGAAAAACCACGATCAGATTATATCTTTGCTTGGGGAGATCAAGCGCAATTTTGGCACGGCCGTTTTTTTTATATCGCACGATCTTTCCGTTATGCGAAGTTTTTGCCAGCGCATACTTGTCATGTATGCCGGCAGGATTGTCGAAGAAGGCGCGTCGGAAAAAATTTTTACCCAGCCCTTTCACCCATACACAAAGGGGCTTTTGGGCGCAATCCCAAGCGGGCATCTGCGGGGCAGGCCTCTTGCGAACATTCCCGGAAGGATTCCTTCTATAACAAGCCAGATCGAACACTGCCCCTTTGCCCCCCGGTGTCCGCATTTTTTTCCCGCCTGCTTGACCGGCTTTCCCCCCGCCGAAGACTTGGGCGACGGGCACAAAGCCAGTTGTTTCTTGGCAAAGGCGGCGCGTAGTGGCTGATCTGTTTTCACCTAACGGCAAGCCCCTTTCGCTGTTAAGCGCGCGCAATGTTTCCAGCGCGTACAGCGGGAAAAGATACGGCCTTTTTGGGAAAAAAACAACCAAAAAAGTTCTGGATAAAACCTCTCTAGAGCTTGCGCCGGGGGAAATCATGGGGCTTACGGGGGAGTCCGGCTGCGGCAAGACGACATTCGCGCACTGCATTTTGGGGCTTGTCGATTACGAAGGGGAAATTTACATTGAAGGCGAAAAACAGATGACAAAGCGACACTCGCCGTTGCCGTCGGCAAGATTGCCGTTGGCCAGGCAGGTTCAGCTTGTTTTTCAGGAAAGCGGGGCATCGCTTAACCCGGTCAAAAAAATCGGCTGGCTGTTGGAAGAGCCGCTGGCGATACACGGCATAGGCGATGCAAAAGAGCGCGGCCGGCAAGTCGATGAAATGCTGGAAAGCGTAGGCCTTGACCCTTCGTACAAAACAAGGGGCGTGAACGAACTTTCCGGCGGGCAGAAACAGCGTGTGTGCATAGGCCGGGCCTTGATCCTAAAACCGAAACTCCTTATCGCCGACGAAGCGATAAGCTCCCTTGACGTTTCCGTGGCGGCGCAAATCCTAAACCTTCTGCGCGAGCTTCACGAAAAGCTCGGCTTGGGGCTTTTGTTTATTTCGCATAACAAAGATGCCGTGGATTATTTGTGCGACCGTGTCGCAGTAATGAAGGCCGGGAAAATTGTCGATGCCGGCTAAGGGCGCTACAAAGTAGCCAGCCGTAAAAATAAAAACAGCAAAACATTAACCGCAATAATGGCCAGGCTTGCAATCCTTCCGATTGTTTCATGGCCGTACACGCGATGCAGTATTATAAAAGCCGCCACGCTCAGTACAGCCGCTGTGATCCCCAAAACAACGTAAAGCTGGGAGAGCATTCTTTCCCGCCCTCTGATTGTAGCACCAAGATACACGCCGTGGGCAACGATAAGAGCGCCGAAAAAAATCGATATTACATAAACGTTAAAATCTTGCCTTTGCAAAAACCTTATCTCGCGCAGGGCGACATTCGCAATAGCCGGAAGCGCCGAGTTAAACAGAATGCCGCCGGCGATAAGGCCGGGCGGTCCCCAGCGCACGCTCGCCAAGCCAAAATTGGAAACAACGCCGTACTTCCATAATAGAAACAAAAACGCGCCGGCTGCAATTTCTAAAAATATTTTTACCCCAAAAACCATAACCCCCCCGGCGGCCTACTGGCACGAGCCTTTCAAAAAAGCGGCAAACTTTGCATCTGATTCATGCATAATTCCTTTTTCATTGATTTTACAGCACCATTTTACGCAGGCCCAATTGGGAGGAAATCCGCCTGCGCTTAGATCGTATTGAATGGCAGTGCCGTCGGCAATTAAGTTATCTATTGCCCCATCTTCGCCGACATCATCAGAATATATACTAACGCTCATGCCTTCGTAAAACCTGTGAATGTTCCCGCCGGAATCTGCTTTGCAGTCCCCTTTTGACAAAAGCACAATATCCGGCGTGACCATTTCGTTAAAGTCTACATATATTCGCGCTTTGTCTTTTACATAACGCTTTAACAAGATGCCTTCGCCGACAGCATTCGCGCCTTCCATTATTAAAAAGCGGGCATTTTCTATTAGCGGCGAATAATCAACGCCGGGGAAAAGCAACGCCGCTTTAGCCGGAACGCGACTTCCAAAAGGCGCTTCTTCCAAATCGACAAACTGCACGCCCAAGTATTCGCCGGACGAATTTTGGACGACAAAGTGCGGGCGGTAAGCGCCCCCCGGCGGGCTTTTCCGTTTGCCGTCGTAAAACAAAACTTCGACATCAATAATTTCTTCCATAATAGGGTGATTGTAACTTGTCTAACGCAGGCCTGTCAACGGGTGTGCGCAAAGGGTATTGACAGCCGGCGGGGGCTGTGATAAAATGTTTCCATTACTAAGAAAATCACCGAAGGAGATTAACATGAAGCCTTTTATTGGCATTACCACCGGTTTTACAGGCGAGGACTCGCTGACTCGCATCGCTTTGCGCGAGGCTTACAGCAACGAAGTTCGGCGTGCTGGCGGAACGCCGGTGCTTCTTCCCCTTGACATAAAACAAGAGGATGTCGAAGAATACACCGCCCGGCTCGACGGGATTCTGTTTTCCGGCGGCGGCGATCTGTCGCCTCATTTTTTCAACGAAGACCCGGTGCGGGAACTGCACAGCTTTTCCTCCAGCCGCGACAACACAGAGCTTGCATTGATAAAACAGGCGCGGCTTTCGCGTATCCCGGTTTTTGGAATTTGCAGGGGCTGTCAGCTTATAAATGTCGCCTTGGGCGGCTCGCTTATTCAGGACATTCCCAGTCAAATGCCGCAGGCTATCGGCCACAATCCAAAGGAAATCCAGTATCACGAGCCGTATCACAGCGTGAGCATTTTGCCCGGAAAATCCTTAATTGCCGGCATAGTAGGGCAGGGGAGTTTGCGAACCAATTCCTTTCATCATCAAGCGGTGAAGCAGTTGGCGCCGGCTTTGCGTGTAACGGCGCAAACATCGGATGGCATTGTCGAGGCTTTCGAGGGCGAGGACCCGGCCTGGTATGTAAACTGCGTGCAGTTCCACCCGGAAATGATGTGCGAAAAATATCCGGAGTTCCGAGGCTTTTTTTCGGATTTTGTCAAAGCCGCAAGCTCAGCTTGTAAAAGCTCAGCTTGCAAAAGCTCGGCTTGAAAGGCCGCTGGAAAATCTCAAAATCCTCATTTTTTGGGCTTGATCTTTTTCCCCAAAAAGTGTATAACGAATCTAGCGAGCAAGCGATTTTTCAGCATTTTTTAGTTGCAGCCGCATGGCGGGCTGTTCAATATGAAGGAGAAATAGCAGTATGACAAAAAAGAAATGTTTTTTAACAAGGCCGTCCCTAAAGGCGGCGCTCGGGGCGGCATTGGTTCTGTCAATGGCGCTGTTTTTTACCGGCTGCGGCGGGCAGGCGGAGGCCAGAACGGACACTCTGATTGTCGGCGTTCCCAGTTTGCCGGTTCAGCTTGATCCCACTTTGGCAAACGACATTGCTTCGGCCAGGGTGAACTCTCACATTTACAACACTTTGGTTTATGTAGACTACGACATGATTCCAAGACCCAGTCTTGCGACAAGCTGGGAATGGGTTGACCCGGATCACCCCACTCAGCTTAGGGTTTTCTTGCGGGAGGGTGTCTTGTTCCACAACGGGGATGTGCTTACTGCAAGCGATGTCGCTTTCTCTCTGAACAGGGCTTCGACTTCGCCGGCTATCGCCAGCACTGCGGGCATGATTTCATACGCGACTGTGGTGAACGATCACGAGGTGTTGATCACGCTGGATCATCCTTTTGTGCCCTTTGTTACTTTTTTGGGGCACACGGCGCAATCGATTTTTAGCGAGCGGGCTGTTACCGAAATGGGGGACGCTCACAGCCAGAATCCGGTGGGCACGGGGCCTTTTAGGTTGGTCAACGTTGTTGCCGGCGACCATGTGGAGCTTGCCCGCTGGGAGCATTTCTGGGACACGCCGGCGCTTGTCGAAACCTTGATTGTCCGCTTTCTGCCTGATGCCGCGACCCGGCTTATCGCGCTTGAAACGGGCGAGATTGACATAATGATTACGGTTCCGCCGGCGGATTTGGCACGCGTGCAAAATCATGCGGAGTTGACTTTGCATAACGAGATGGCTGTCGGGACTCATTACATCGCTTTTAACACTTCGCGCCCGCCGTTCAACGACATTCGCCTGCGCCACGCGGTGCAATACGCGCTGAATGTGGAGATGATGGTGGGGGCGGCCTTCATGGGCGCTATGCCGCGCACGACAGGGCCGATCAATTCCACGATTTGGGCCTCGGCGGCGGACAGGCTTGAGCCTTTCCCATTTAACCAAGACAGGGCGAGGGAGCTTTTGGCGGAAGCCGGGGTGCCCGACGGGTTCTCCACGACGTTTTTTACAAACCAAGGGAACGCCCCGAATATGGATGTCGCGGAAATTACGCAAAATATGCTGGGGGCTGTGGGGATTGACGTTTCGGTGCAGATTTTGGAATGGGCGACTTTCTTGGGCGCCTCCAACAATGGCGAGCCGGACATGATCGTCATTAGCTGGAATCCCACGACTGGCGACCCGGATCAGGGGTTGTTTCCCACGTTCCACAGTTCCACGCACGGGGCGGGCGGCAACCGCGCTTTCTTTAGCAACCCGGAGGTGGACGCTCTGCTTCAAGCCGGAAGGATGGCGACCGACCCTGTGGAGCGGGCGAATATTTACTATCAAATTCAACAGATAATCCGCGACGAGTCGCCGTGGGTTTTCCTTGCGGCGGCCACGGAGGCTGTCGGTGTAAGAAACAATGTCCAGGGTTTCAGGGTGGCTCCCAACTTGCGCCACAAGTTCTGGACGCTTTCTCTTAACTGATTGATGTGTGCCTAGTGGCTGGCCCCCTTGCGGGGCTAGCCGCTTGCCGGCAGCTTGCAATCGGACAATTTTAACAAATGTCCTCAAAGCGGATGCCTTCGCCTGAGGGGATGAACTGTTTGGCCGTTTTCCCGGCGACCAAATCCTCGAAGCTGGGCGCAAGGCCTGGGCGCAGGATTTTTTCCGTTCTGTAAACCGCAAAGTCGCTTTTTTGTATGACCTGCCCGGCTTCAATGTCGCGCAGGGCGTGTATCGAGCGGTTGGTTCGCAGGTAGTTTTCTTTTTCCGAGGGGGCTAGCGTTTTAACGCCGTCGCCGAGTATTTTTTCGATAAATTCCCCGCCGTGTTTTTCGCATAACGCTTCGATTGTTTTTTCTGCCCCGGTAGCCGCCGCTCGCACTGCGGCGGTCATTTGCGAAAATTCCTTTGGGGGCAGGGCTATTGGATCGTCGAGGCCGTCGTCGCTTCTTGAAAGGCAAAAATGTTTTTCGATAACGGCCGCGCCGGCACAAACCGAAAGCACGGGGATGAGCTGCGGGTCAAGGCTGTGGTCGCTCACTCCCACGGGGACTCCGAAAACGGCCGACAGGCTTTGCAAAAGCCGCAGGTTGTAGTCGGCCTCGGGCGCGGGGTAGGCGGTTACGCAATGCAAAAGGCACAACGGCGGTTTTAGTATGTCAAGCGCGGCTTCAATGTCGGCAAGCCGGGAAACGCCTGCTGACAGAAGCACGGGCAGTTCCCACCGGGAAATTTCTTGCAGGAGGCTTGTGTAGTTTAGCTCTGGCGATGCGATTTTTACGGCTTTGGGCTGTAGTTCGCGCAAAAGGCGCGCGCTTTTGTGCCCGAAGGGGGTGCAAAGGAACAAAAGGCCGGCGGCCTCGACGTTTTCCTTGAGCTTTTGGTAAAAATCGGCGGGGGCTTCCAGCGCCTTGAACCTGTCGTAAAGGGGGATTTTGCCCCCTGGCAGAAGCACTTCGCCGGTTGCCTTGTGCAGTATCTCGTCTGCAAAAACCCACTGGAACTTGATGCAGTCCGCCCCGGATTCTGCGGCGGCGGCGATCATCTCCCGCGCCTTGCCTAAATCGCCTGCGTGGGCGGTTCCAAGTTCCGCAATTACAAGCGGGTTTTGCGGGGAAAACTCCCGGCCGTCGATAAAAAAACTCTTTGCCATGTTTCCAGTATGGCACATCGCGGCGGTTTTGTATATCGGACTTGTCCGCTCACGACAAACGCAAGAATGCTCGAGGCTCTGAAAATTTACTCCCGATTAAACTCACACAAAGGCACGAAGGCACAAAGGCACAAAGTTAAGAAAGGAAAAAAACGCCGCTTTATCATACTTTATACCTTTTTGTGCTTTATTGAGGCAAGAATAAAGACGCAGAACTATGATAATCCTGCCTAACCTTTGTGCCTTCGTGTCGCGAACCGTAGGTTCGATGTGCCTTTGTGTGAGATATTTCCGAGGCTTGAGTATTCATGCGTTTGATTTGTCCGCTACAGTTGCGCGTATTTTATGCAGTCTTTTTGCACCCAAAACGAATCCGACTGGCGCATTCCTTCGTTTCGTTCAAAGAGCGCAAGCTCAAAGTCGTTTTCTTTTAAGATGTGCTCTATTTTGTCGTATAAATTCCAATGGCCGGGAAAATTAACTTCGCCATGTTCCGCTTCCAATTGAATGCAATTTACATCTTTCAGCCTTTTGCCAAAACCTTCCAAAACTTCATAAGTGGCTCCTTCGACATCAATTTTTAGAAAATCAATTTTTCCCACGGAATGAGCTTCCATGAAACCATCCATTCGTATAGCTTGAACCTTGACTTCCTGCGTCTTGTGCCCCATAGCGTGAATCGATGACCAGCCGGTATCCCTGTAATCCAAGGGAAGTATGTTAAATGCAATTTCCCTGTTTTCGTTGAATACGGCATTATGATATGCGTTAAAAGAATGTATTTGGGTTACCGCCTTGAAAATATCCGGATGAGCCTCAAACACATACACATCCTTGGGTGCAAGCCCAAAGGCTTCCCTTAAAAAATCCGCATCTTGGGCAAAATTTGCGCCAATTTCAAAGACATTTTTTACGTTTATGTTTGTCCAGGTTTTTACAAGGTTTACATAGGGATACAGCTTGTAGCTAAAACCGCCGGCCGGATTATACCCCTTGTACTTCCGGCGGCGAAGGGACTTGTATTTTATTAGAGGGGCTATCTTTTTTGACCATAAAGGCGGTGTCAAGCCCAAGATGAGTTTTTTTAGAAAATTCATTTTAGCCCCCTGTTATGGCGCATAACAGCATGGGTTGACAGAAAACCGCAAAAAAATACTGCCGGCGATTTTACACACAAGGCATTTTTTTTGCAAAAACTTATCGAGAATGCTGTTTTTATTATGAAAATCGCTAGATTATAATAACGAAAACTGAATCCGCACGGGGGGGGG
>WRKI01000244.1 GCA_009778155.1 Spirochaetota bacterium | reverse complement strand
GGCAAAAGGAAGGCTTTGGCCTTATCACAATCCCTCCTTTGTGCCTTTGTGCCTTGGTGTGAGATATTTCCGGGGTTGGTGTCGTTCATGCGTTTGTTGTGAACGCAAGCCAGACGAAAAAGCCGCCCCTTACAGCCTTTCCAAATCCGCCCTTTCCAGACTTAGCGAACCGTCTTCCTTGGGAGTGGCAATCTCTTTGAAATAATTGGCATAGTCCTTGTCCATGAATGCAATGTGGGACAACGCCCAGTCTTTTAGGAAATTTGTAAAATCCAGAAGCGTAAAACGTTTGCCCTCTTCAAAGTTTTTTACAGCGTCAATAACGGTCAGGGTAAAATCATGATGCGCTTTTTTATGCTCATGGTAGCCGGGGAACTTTGTTATAATCATGAGCTTTTCTTCGGTTTGGAAGTGCTCTTTTACATACTTGACAGCCCTGTGGATGATTTTTGAAAAATACTCGCGCTCTTCCTTCGGATTTCCGCTGCTGTGGTTGTACATATCGTTGATCAGCTTGATTAAATCCTTGTGCTGATCGTCAATTATTTTGATCCCGCAGGAGAACGTGGGCGACCACTTTACCACCACCTTTTTTTTAGACAAACCATACCTCGCGGTTCTAAAAGAACATTATTTTTTGACGGAAGTCGGCGATTTTCTATCCACGGCATTGAGCATTGCCGAAAGCCTTTCTTTTTCTATAAGGTCGATCAACCGGGCTTCCGTGTATCTTTTCGCCTCTTCCGAAAAGGCCCCTACGGTAATGCAGACACCCTTGCCGGCCTTAACTTCTTTTATGTGCGAGTGAAAATCCCTTACGACAAGCTCGCCAATGGAACCTTGGGTTCTGATAAAACGGAACATAATCAGTTCCTGCCATTTTATGCTGTCAACCTCGCAAAGCAAATCTGCCCATTCGTTTTTGTGCACGGATATATTGGTAATTTTAACCTTGGACTTTGGGAAATAAGCCATGACCAGCCGGCGGCACAAAGCGACAAAGTCCGGCGAGGGAGCCATAAGAAAGACCTGCATATTGCGGTTGGCGTTAAGCTCCTGATACTTGCTTAAAAGAACGTTCACGTCTTTGTACGAAGGGCTTTCCGCCTGCAAAAGCCTTAGATAGGGCATGGCCTTGTCAACTTCCTGCTTTTGGATATGGCTTAACGCCAGCCGGTAGCGAAGTTCTGCCAGAGTGTCTACTTTTATATGCTGATGCCTTAAACCAATAGAAAAGTCCGCAATAGCCCCGTCGTACTGCCGAATTTCCATGCGCATTGCCCCCGCCGCAAGACAGGCGCTAGGCCCCATCACAGGGTCGCCGCGCAAATGGTCGAAAATGCGCAGAGCCTGCTCGGTCTGCTTGGCCTCGCTGTAACATTCGGCCAGGGTGTAAAGCGATTCCTTGTCGTCCGGGGCAAGGTCTATCGCCTTGCGGATAAAAGTCATCGCTTCTTTGGCTTTTTTCATACGGAAAAGAGCATGGCCGATACTGCGCAGGGCGGCCGGGTTTTCCGGCTCTATGGCGCGCGCCTTTTGTAAGATGGCGACAGCCTTTTCGTAATTTTTTTTGTCAAACTCTATAACGCCCAGCCAGTAGTTTGCCTCGAAATTATTTGGATTCATACTGCGGGCGACGGAAAAACCCTTTTGCGCCCTCTCCATGTCGCCCTGCTTTTGGGCGCAAATGCCGTACCTAAGATGCACGGAAAAAACATCCGTGCCCGGCACAGGCTGCCTGTTCATAAGGGTTACAAGGGTTTCATAGTGTTTTAATGCTTTTTCCCATTTTTGCTCCTCAAACAGCGCGTCTGCAAGGCTGTACAAGGCGCCGGCATCGTTAGGATTGGCGGCAAGCCGTTTTTCAGCGTTGCTAATTATCGAGGCGTTGTCCCCAGAGCGTTTTTTGGACGCACCGGAAGACTTGCGACTTGATATAATTAAAAACAGGCTGACAGTAACAGCCAGAGCCAGTACAGCCAGTAAAATAGGAAGCATATCCATATTGGATTATTATCGGCAGTTTTACCCCATTTAATTAGAAGCCTACCGCAAAACCGGCACAGTTTTGTGGCAACCCCGCCCCTCGCCCCCTCTATTCTTCGTCAGCTTCGCCGGACGGGAAAATATACATATCCGGCAGCTTGTGGGTATTGTCCACAGCGGAATAGGCAAAGGCCGAATAAACCTTGCTGATTACCGGAATGTCGAAAAAATGGGTAAAAACATCGTAATCTTCGGAATGGACTTTGATCGAGTACTTGAAAACGCGGTTTACCCCAGGCCCTTCGGCTATAACCGGCATAGGCCAGAAAGAAAAGGCACCGGGAGTGCTGGAGAAGACCTTGTAAGGATTTTGCCAGTTGTGGTTGCGCATTTCCACCCTTTCGGTGTCGCTCCACAGCTCCACGCTTACGTCTGTAATCGGGGTAAAGCTCCTGCCGTCAAAAATGCGCCCCACGATAGTGGGGATGTCAAAAATGGGCTTGTGTTCCAAACTCCGGGTAAAGAAAGAGAAATCCTCGTCGTGGGAAGCTGTCGAGCGCATATTGTGGTTTACAAGACGCAGGCCGTTGAAAGCCAGATAAGTTATATCCGCCTCCAACTGCTGGCGCTGGGTAGAATGAAAGTCCATGCGAGTAATTCCCCGGTTGGATACAACATACTGCGGGTTTATGCGGTTCAATGTATAGCAAATAGTGTCAAGACGGCATTGCTCGCACAGGCAAAAATTCTCAGGGTTTTTTGCACTCTGCAAGCTTTCAAAGATATCTTGCACGATTTTAAATACAATCTCTTCATTAGTGTTTATGATGTCCATAAAAATATCTCCCTTAAAAAAATCGCATTTTACAGGTTTTTAGCCCAAAAGAAATGCAAGATTGAAAAGCAACCTGCCGCTTAAAACAACATCTGCCCGCATTAAACGGCCTTTGCCTGCAAAGCGCCCCCTTTACGAAAGTTTGCCCGCAATGCGTCTGCAAAATTGGCAGTTACCACTTACATTGTATCAAAAAAAAACTGAAATGTCGAGACCCATAACGCATTTTGCCGATAAATTTCCCGGATAAGGCCACAACAAACGCATGAATGTTCAAGCCTCTGAATTTACTCCCATTTTAATCACACAAAGGCACGAAGACACAAAGGCACAAAGTTCTGCTTAGAAAGTGCCGCTTAATCCCTACATTACCCCTATTATGCTCTATTGTGAGGAAAAAGGAAGGCTTTGGCCTTATCATAATCCCCCCTTTGTGCCTTCGCGCCTTCGTGTGAGCCTCTTCTTCTGCGGCCGGCAGGGGCTTTCTCGCTTGGCAACCGCTCGCGAAACAAAGCTCCGTGCCTTTGTGCCTTCGTGTGAGCCTCCTCTTCTGCGGCCGGCAGGGGCTTTCCCGCCGGGCAACCGCCCGCGAAACAAAGCTCCGTGCCTTTGTGCCTTCGTGTGAGCCTCTTCTTCTGCGGCCGGCAGGGGCTTTCTCGCCGGGCAACCGCCCGCAAAGCCAAACTCCGTGTCTTCGTGTGAGCCTCTTCTTCTGCGGCCGGCGACCCCTCGCCGGGCGTTTTTCAGCCAACGGCCTCGGCTAGGCGTGTGAAAATGACCCCCAGCGCGTGCGCCCCAGCGTCCGGGTGGCCAAGGCTCCGCTCGCCGGCGTTTTCCGCGCGGCCAAGACGGGCGACAATGTTCCGCGTGGACTCTGCGCCGGAGACAGCCGCCTGCGCCGCATCGGAAAAGGCCTCGCGGAAGCTTTTCCCGGAAGAGGCCGCCTCACGCCAGGCGCGCGCGGCAGGAATAAGCGCGTCGGCAAGAGTCTTGTCGCCAATATCCGCGCCGCGCCCGAAGGAGCGCTCCCCTGTTTCCTGCACCCCGTTTACCGCCGCCTGCATAAGATCGGCAAAATCCGAGACGGAAAGCGTTTTTTTATCGCCGGCCGACTTTGCCGCGTATTTGAAAGCAAAACCCCAAATAGGGCCAGTAGCCCCGCCGCAATGTTCCATTATAACCTTCGAGCAGGCATCCAAAAAACCGCCGATTGAGGCCGCTTCCCCGGCAACGTGATCCCAGTCTTCCTTCAATCGCCTGAACCCCTTGGCCACACTCATGCCAAAATCCCCGTCCCCGCCGTGAGCGTCAAGCTCGCAGAAAGGAACCTCGTTTTCTATGGCAACCTCGCTCATTTTGTCCACAAGATAAATCATGTTTTCAAGGCTAAAACCGCCCGCACCAATGGCGGCGCATTTCGCGTCCGTTTGAACCTTGTAAGAAACATTCGCGCTTTTTTTCGCGGAAAAAACCGCCGGAAACTTCGGCGGCTTCGCCGCGCCGCTAACCGTAAAAGCCGGCGCGTCGCAGGGTGCGTCCAAAAGCGCCTTCAATTCATCGTCCAGCTTCAAAAGGCTCAAGGATGCGCCGGCCATTTCAAGGCTGGTCATGTAGTTTCCGGCAAAAAGCCTGTAGGTCTTTATCCCGGCCTTTTCAAGCTCGCCCATCGCGCAGTAGGCGAAAATGTACAGCTCCATAAGGGCAGTCGCGCCGAAGCCGTTTGACATAAGCGCGACTTCGCCGCCGCTTTGCAGTCCCAAATCCTTGACAAGCGCGGCTATCATCCTTTTTGCAAGCTCGCCGGCGCTTGCGATTTTTTCCCTGTTCACCCCCGGCTCGCCGTGGATGCCGATGCCGAACTCCATCTGTCCCTCGTCAAGGCTGAATGTGGGACTGCCCTTGGCCGGGACAGTGCAGGGGGAAAGGGCGAAGCCGAGGCTGCGCACATTGTCGGCGGCCTTTTGCGCCAAACGTTTTACCCCGGCAAGGTCGTCTCCGCGCTGGGCGGCCGCGCCTGCAATTTTGTGAACGAACACGGTGCCGGCAACCCCTCGGCGGCCGACGGTGTAAAGGCTGTCCTCCACGGCAATGTCGTCGCAAACCTTGACGTAGTCAACCTCCAGCCCGTCAAGGCCGGCCATGAAGGCGGCGTTTTGAAAGTTCATAATGTCGCCCGAATAATTTTTGATGATTAAAAGGCTGCCGCGCCCGCCTGCCGAGTTTTTTACCGCCTCGTAAACCTGCACTTGTGAGGGGGAGGCGAAGACATCCCCGCAGACGGCGGCATCGAGCATTCCCCTGCCGATAAAGCCGGCGTGAGCAGGCTCGTGGCCGGAGCCGCCGCCGGACAAAAGGCTTACCTTGTTTTTGTCGATTTCCTTTTTGCGAAGGTACTTGTAGCGGCTGTCAAAGACAAGGGCCGTGTTCGCAAGCGCGATCCCTTCTCCCATCTCCTGCACGATGTTTTCGATCTCGTTAATCAGTTTTTTCATAACTCCTCCTTACTCCCCTAGGAATAAAAAATCAATGGTTGCCCAGATAGGCCTTGCGTATCGCATCGTCGGTAAGCAAATCCTTCGATGCGCCGGAAAGCGCAATCCTGCCGGTTTCCAAAACATAGGCGCGCCCGGAAAGCCGCAGAGCCATGTTCGCGTTCTGCTCCACCAGAAGGATGGTTACCCCCTGCCGGTTAATCTCTTTAATAAGCTCGAAGATGAGCAAAACCAAGTTCGGGGCCAGCCCCATAGAAGGCTCGTCAAGAAGCAGAAGCTGGGGGTCGCTCATAAGGGCGCGGCCTATAGCCAGCATCTGCTGTTCGCCGCCGGAAAGAGTGCCGGCCGCCTGAGCCTTGCGCTCTTTAAGGCGCGGAAAAAGCTCGTGCACGCGGGAAAACGGGTCGCGGCTCTTGTGCAGCCTGTCCCTGCGGCTGTACATCCCAAGGCGCAGGTTTTCCTCGACCGTAAGGCCTGGGAAGACTTCCCGGCCTTCAGGCGACAGGCTGATCCCTTCGCCCACAAGCTTGTCCGGCGAGGACGCGCTTATGTCCCGCCCCTTGTAAATTATAGAGCCGGATTGCGCGCGAAGCAAGCCCATGATGCAGCTAAGGGTAGAAGTTTTGCCGGCCCCGTTGCTGCCGATAAGCGAGACAATCTCGCCCTCCTGTATTTCAAGATCGATGTTTTTAAGCGCGTGGATGTTGTCGTAATACGCGTTAAGCGCGGTGATTTTAAGCATCCGGCACCCCCCCCAGATAGGCCTCGATCACCTTGGGGTCGTTTGCCACATCCTTGGGCAGACCCTCGCAGATCAGCTTGCCGTAGTCAAGCACATAAACCCTGTCCGAAATGTTCATGACGACATTCATGTCATGCTCGATTAAAAGAACGGTAAGCCCCCGCTCGCGCAGGGAAAAAATAAAGCGCAAAAGCTCCTCGGACTCCTGCGGGTTCATGCCGGCGGCAGGCTCGTCCAAAAGGATAAGGCTGGCCCCCGTGGCAAGGGCGCGGGCAATCTCCAGCTTGCGCTGTTCCCCGTAGGGCAGGTTGCCCGCGTACTCGTGCGTCCTGTGCAAAAGCCCCACATCGCTTAAAAGGCGCACCGCCCGGACAGTGTTCTCGTGCTCGGACTGCTTAAAGCGGCGCGTCCGGAAAACACTGTGCAGAAAACCGTAAGGGGCAGTTATGTGCGAGCCTATCAGCACGTTTTCTATAACGCGCATATTGCGGAAAAGCCTGATATTTTGGAAGGTGCGGGCGATTCCGCTTTTTACGATTTCCTGCGGGATCATGTTGTGAATAGCCCTGCCCTCAAAAAAAATCTCCCCCTCGTCGATCTTGTAAATACCGGTTATGATGTTAAAGACAGTTGTTTTGCCCGCCCCGTTAGGCCCTATAATGCTGACAATTTCGCCCTTTTTTACAACGACATCCACAGAGTCCACGGCTTTAAGGCCGCCGAAGCTAAGGGATATGTCTTTTATTTCAAGTAAGTTCATCGCGCCGCCCGCCCGCTACCTAAGTTCCGGCGGCAGAAGACCCTGCGCCGAAAGCTCCGATCTTACGCTTTTTTTGAACCGGTAGGGGAGCCGCGACTTCCAGCCCAAAAGCCCCTGCGGGCGGAAACGCATCATTAAAACCAGAATCAGCCCGTAGACGACAAAACGGTACTCCATTAAAAAACGGGCGAACTCCGGGAAAAGAATTAAAGTGGCCGCCCCGAAGAACATACCGCGCATGGTTCCAAGCCCGCCAAGAATGGCCATGCTTAAAATGAGAATGGAAACGTCAAAGCCGAAGACATTGGGGTCGATGTAGCCCAAAAGCGGGGCGAAGAAAGCGCCGGCTATGCCGGATATCGCCGCGCAAAGCACGAAGGCCAGCACCTTGTAGCGGGTGGTTTTTATCCCCATCATTTGCGCGGCAATCTCGTCCTCGCGGATTGCGACAAAGGCACGGCCGATTTTCGAGTTGATGATTAGAGCGCAAAACACCGACACGAACAGAACGAGAGCCAGCATGAGGTAGTACAAGCCGTTGTTCGCAATGGTAAGACGCATACCGAAAAATTCCGGCAAAGGGATGTTCCTTATGCCCAGCATCCCGTTGGTAACGCTCATCCAGTTCATCGCGATTACGCGCACAATCTCGCCGAAGCCGAGCGTTACAATCGTAAGATAAGTGCCTTTAAGCCGCAGGGTGGGAAGCCCCAAAGCCAGCCCGCTTGCCCCGGCGAAAAGGGCGGCAAAAACAAGCGAAAGCCAAAAGCTCATGTTAAGCCGAATCATCATAAGAGTCGCCGTGTATGCCCCGATTGCGAAAAAGCCGGCGTTCCCCAGGGAAAGCTGGCCGACATAGCCTGCCACAAGGTTAAGCGCGAGAGCCAGAATGCTGTAAACGCCGACAACCATAATCATTCGCATAATGAACCGGCTGAAGCCGAAAGAGGGGATCAACAGCAGAAGCACGGCCAAAACCGCGAAAAGCCAAAAGCGTCTTTTGGAAATGAAAAGCTCTATCTGCAAGAGAGCGTCGGAAACCAATTCTTTCACAAGCTACCCCCTTAAACCTTGACGATTTCTTTTTTGCCGAAAAGTCCGGCAGGGCGGAAAATCAGCACGATAATCAGGATGACGAAGGCGATTGAATCCCGGTACTGGGAGCCGATGTAAAGAGCCGCGACATTTTCGATAACCCCGACCAAGAGGCCGCCTACCACTGCCCCCGTAAGAGAGCCTATGCCGCCGAGCACCGAGGCCGAAAAAGCCTTAAGGCCCAGCATGAAGCCCATGCCCGGATACACGATCTGAAAGTAGCCGCTTACCATGCCCCCGGCAATGGCCGCAGACGCGCTGCCCAGAAAAAAGGTAAGGGCGATGATCGTGTTTACGTTTATTCCCATAAGGGAGGCGGCCTTGGGGTTTTGCGCCGTGGCGCGCATGGCAAGGCCGATTTTCGTATGATTTACAAGGAACAGCAAAAGGGCTAAAAGCACAAGGCACACGCCGAACATGACAAACTGCCTGGAGCTTAACTGTATGCCGCCGACAAAAACAGGCCCAAAGTTAAAAAAGTCCGGGAAGGGGCTGCGGTGGCTGCCGAAACGGGCGATAAGCAGGTTTTCCACAATGTTGGAAATGCCAATAGTCGTTACAAGGGCGGCAATGGGTATGGATTTTTTTTTGCGCAGGGGCAGAAGGGCGACCTTGTCGATCATCACCCCAAGGATGCCGCTAACAATGACCGCAAGAACAATGGCCAGAACCGGGTTTACATGAAGGCCCACGAAAAAAAAGGCGATGTTGGCCCCGAAAGCCAGAACCGCGCCGTGGGAAAAGTTTATAAGGCGCAGGATGCCGAAAACCATGGAAAAACCCACCGCAACCAAGCCGTACACCATGCCCAAGGAAAGGCCGTTGGCGATCTGCTGTACAAGGAGAGACATGAAACCCCCTACTTTCTACTGCTGGAAAAAGACCTTCCCGCCGGTGTTCCGGCAGGAAGGCTTGATTGACTTTGCCCGCAGGCCGGGCCTACCGGCCTGCGAGTACTTTGCTAGCGAAAAAGCCCCCTGTTAAGGGAAGGGGACAAACCTGCCGCCGCGGATAACCACCTTTTGGAAGGTTTTGTCGGCATCCCCGTTGGCATCGAAAGTCGTGTGGCCGGTAAGCCCTGGGAAAGAAATGTTCGCAATGGCGTTGCGCACGGCCACCCTGTCAAGCGAGCCGGCCTGCCTTATGCCCTCAAGGAAAATGCCCATCGAGTCGTAGGCCTGAGCCGCAAGCGAGGAAGGGGAGGAGCCGAAACGCCTTACAAACTCTTCCACGAAGCCGCGAATTTCAGGCCTGTCGTCTTCCGAGAAAAAGCTCACCGGGGCGATAAGCCCTTCGACCGCCGTCCCGCCCAGGGTTATAATCTGCTGGGTGTAGGCGTTTGACATACCGAAAAGCTGGACGTTGGCGTCCACTTCCCTGTACTGAATCGCCAGCGGGCCGTAAAGAGTGTACATACCGATAGCGATAAGCCCCTGGGTTCCGCCGTTGACAAAGTTGGCGATAGCCGGCCGGTGGTCGATAGCCGTTTCCAGCACCTGCTCGTGGGCTGTCAAGGTAAGGGCGGGATGCGCGTTGACCAAGTCCACCGCAATATTGCCCGCCGTGTGCCCCCATTCCGTCATGATCGAAATAACGCCGACCCTTTCAATCCCAAGCTGGTTCACCATAACGTCAATGATCGCCTCGATCTCGACATTGATAACAGTGTTGTTGCGGAAAATAAAGTCGCCGATGCCGGAGAAGTCCGGGTGGGAAGCCGTCGGGGAAATCTGCACAACCTGATACTCTTGGTAAATCGCCGCCGCCGCCATAGCCGGCCCGGACGAAAAATGCCCAAGAACGCCGACAATACTGCGGTCGCTTACGATACGCTCGGCGACATTCACCGCCTCGCTTGGGGAGTTAAGGTCGTCGAAAATGACAAGCTCAACCTGCCGGCCGAGAATGCCGCCGGCGTTGTTGTGCCTGTCAACCATGATTTCCGCCGCCACACGGAAAGCCTGCCCGAACTCGGCATTGTCGCCGGTCATGGGAAAGGCCACCGCAATACGGATAACATCATCGGCCGCACGCCTGCCGCCGGCGAAAACCGGGGAAGCGGCCAGCGCGATAACCAGCGCGAATGCTAAAAAAACACGAATCTTCATATTAAAACCTCCGAAAAATAATTTTGAAAAACGCAGCCGGCCGCCAACGGCAGCCGGATACGCTATTTTTTAGTAAACTTCAGCTTGCAGGACTGGCAGCCCTTGGCCAAGGTGTCGCCCAGCTCAAAGTTAAGCCCCATAGCCTCGGCAATCCCGCGATCGCCTTCCATTGCAATATCGCAAAGCAAATCGCAAGTTTTGTCGTCAAAACCCAGCTTCTGCCATGCGGAAATCAAGGCGCAATAATGGAAATCGACAGTCAAGCTGCCCGCATCGGCGTTGATTGGCCGCATATCGAAAGTCTTTACGACCAAGTCGCTAAGAAAAACCTTGCGGAACTCCTGGCAGTCGCCCGGGTCGGCGCACTTTTTCTTGATGCCCTCGCCGTGCATAAGCCCGCAACGCTTGACCGCCCGCCGGACAATCCCTTCGGCATCAAGGCCAGCCTTTAGAAGCTCGTCGTA
The DNA here is from genome assembly GCA_009778155.1 of Spirochaetota bacterium. Classification (GTDB taxonomy): domain Bacteria; phylum Spirochaetota; class Spirochaetia; order Treponematales; family Breznakiellaceae; genus WQXQ01. Next base: position 354 of record WRKI01000244.1, on the reverse strand, counting down.
AATAAGCCCCATCCAAGTAGCCCTGTGTTCAATCTGCGCCCTGTTGACCGAGCCGACCTCGTCCACAGAATTTGCCGTGTTTTTGATGTTTGACATACTAACCCCCTGAAACTCTTTGATAAAATATTGTGTATATAGGAAGAAAACGAATTTGCTTGGAAAAACGCCCTGGCCGCGCTACAGCTTCGCCCGAAAAAGGGCCGGGAAAAAATACTTTTTCAGATACTTGACAAGATTGCTTAAAACCGCAAAATTTTATTGCTGATTGCTGATTGCTGATTGCTGATTGCTGATTGCTGATTGCTGATTGCTGATTGCTGATTGCTGATTGCTGATTGCTGATTGCTGATTGCT
>WRKI01000243.1 GCA_009778155.1 Spirochaetota bacterium | reverse complement strand
TGAGCGCGCTTAAAACGCTCTGGCACGCGGCATAACGGCGGGGAGAACAGCCGCGGCTGCGTAAAATTCGGGCGGCCCCAACGGGGAGCCTGCCGGATATTTTGCGCAAATGAAAAACCGGGGCTGAAGCATCGTTTTTTTCTACAGCCTCTTGTGCCTTTGTGTGAGATGCTTCCGAGGTTCGCATCGTTCATGCGTTTGTCGTGCCTCTGTGTGCCAGGGCATCCCTGTGAGCTTCTTCTTCGGTTCTCTTGAAAAAGCCGGGTATTTTTTTGTAAATGAGCGGGTTTCAAGTGCCGATACAGAGACAGTACAGATATGAATTATGAACAATGCAGGGACATCTTGCTTCGCGAAAGCGAGATGGTACAAAAAATTGCGGATACTCAAAAAACAATCCAAGATGCCGTCAGCGGCCGGCAGTGGGATGTCTTTGAAGCGGGCTTTGCGTCAATGAAAACAATGGAAGGCGAGCTTGCCGCCATAGAAGAAGAGCGCGAAAGGCTTTTTCTTGACTTCGAGATCGAAGGCGCAGGAGCGGCCGTGAATGCGGGCGAAGACGCGGGGGACGAAAATGCAGGTGCGGGGGATTCCAAAGCCAAGTTTTTTGCAATGGTAGCCCTTTTGCCGGAAGAAGAGCGGGAAGACTTAACTGGCCTTTACAGGGAACTAAAGCTGAAAACGGTCAAACTGCGCCTGTCAAACGACGCATTTTTGGCCTACCTTAGCAGCATAAAGGATTCGCTTAAGGAATTTTTCGACTTTGCCTTTCCCGACAGAAGCGGAAAAACCTATACGCCGCAGGGACGCGCCCAATCCCATGACATGAAAAGCATGGTATTAAACCACAGGTTTTAAGGAGATTTTATGACATCAACCTTTTTAGGCTTGGAAATAGGCAGGCGCGGAATGATGGCGCACCAGCAGGCGCAGCACGTTACCGGCCATAATTTAAGCAATTTGAACACGGAAGGCTTTTCCCGCCAAAGGGTAGCCCTTTCTTCCTTTGAACCAATTTTTATGCCGGGACTTGGCCGCGCCGAAATGGCGGGACAAATAGGGCAGGGCGTTATAGCGGACAGAATCGAGCGCGTGCGGGACGAACTTTTGGACAGAAGAATAGCCGCGCAGTCCTCTGCCGAAGGCTACTGGACAGTCCGCGACAGATATATCCGCGAGCTTGAACAGTTTCACCTTGAAGTCGGCGGAACCTCGGTCAGGGCTGCAATGGACAGATTTTGGGACGGCTGGCAGGAACTTTCCAACAACGCCGCCGACATAGAGTTCCGCACGGCAGTAATCGAACGGGGAAGAACCCTGGTGGACGGCATACAAAACCACTTCCATAATCTTAACCGGCTGCAGGCGCAGGCGAACTCGGACATCGAGCTTACAGTGGGAAGAGTCAACGAGCTTACAACCCAGATAGCCGCCCTCAACGGCGACATACAAAGAATAACCGCCATAGGCGACAATGCCAACGACCTTATGGACCGCCGCGATCTTTTGGTAGACCAGCTTTCTTCCATAATAGAGGTGGCCATAACCCGCAGGGACCCGGACGAGTTCATGCTGCACACCGGCGGCCACATCCTCGTGCAGGGGACGATAGGCCGGCAGTTTGACCTGAGATCCGGCATAGACACCGAAGGCTTTGCGCACATCCACTGGCAGGAAACAGGCGAGCTTGCCCGCTTTGCAAGGGGCAGTCTTGGCGCATTGGTCGAAATGCGCGATGTTACGATAGAGCGGGAAATCCAAAACCTTGACAACATGACAATGAACTTTGTCGACCTTGTCAACGAAATCCACCGCTCGGCTTACGGGGCAAACCAGACAACCGGGAACGACTTTTTTACCGAGTTCCCCTTTGTTACCAATATATACGGCAACTTTGACCGCACCGGCGACGGCGAGTTTGATTCCAGCTTTATCTATAGAATAAACGGCCAGAACGCCTTGGACGAAAGGGCACAGCCTGGGCTTTCCGGGACAATCACCCTGTCGGGCGCAAGGGGAATGATAGAAGTCCAGTACTTTCCGACCGACACCGTGGCCGACATCGTAACGCGGATAAACAATTCGGGCGCGGAAGTTGTGGCGCGGATAAACCGGGACGGCCAGCTTTCGCTGAGGGCGACCCCGGCGGAATCTGTAGACGGGGTAAGACTGCATCCGGACTTTGTAATACGCCATGTCGAGGACTCCGGGCACTTTCTTACAGGTTATGCCGGCCTGCTTCTTGCATCGGGGCCGGACGGCGCGTTTAACTGGGACGCGCCCGGCGCAGTGGAAAGTCTTGTCGGCGGGGCGGAAAGCTACGCGGTAGCCCCTATCTCCAATCCTTCGGGCTGGATACAGGTAAACCCGGCCCTTATAAGCGACCCAAGCTCTGTGGCCGCCGGCTTTGGCACAAACAGCGGCCCGGCGCAGGCGGGCAACGGGGAGGCGGCGGCGGCAATCGCATCAATCCGCAACAGCCGCGTCATGGTGGGGCGGCTTTCCACCTTTGACGACTTTTTTGCCGACTCGGTAGGCCGCATCGCCCTTATGGGGGAACAGTCCGGCCGGGCGCTGGAGACCGAAAACAGGATAATGAAACACTTGCGGGACTGGCGGCAGTCCATGTCCGGCGTAAGCATAGACGAAGAGCTTGCGAACATGATTCGCTTTCAGCACGGTTTTAACGCGGCGGCGCAGTTTATCACGACGGTAAACTCCATGCTCGACACGATTATAAACCGCATGGGTTAATGGAGGTAGACAATGAACAGAATTTCAAGCGATATGCCGTTTTCAAATTCTCAGTTTTTTCTAAGAAGACAGGAAGCGGCCATTTCCAATATGCAAAACAGGATTTCAGGCCAGAACAGGCTTGTCGAGCTTAGGGACGATCCGCTTGCGGCAAGCCGGGCGGTGCGCTACGAGTCCTTTTTGGCAAGGCTGAACCGCTTTGAACAAAACACGCGCTTTGCGATGGATCACTACACCATGATCCACGAAAGCATGAACTCGTCGATAAACATCCTGCAAAGAATGCGCGAGCTTGCGGTTACCGGGGCGCACGGCATCTACAGCCAGGAAGATTTAAGCATAATGGGGACGGAGCTTAACGAGCTTTTGCTGGAGCTTGTCTCCATAGCCAACCGCGTAGGCCCTGGCGTAAAACAAATGTTCAGCGGCGACAGTGTTTTTTCAGAGCCGTTCCGCATTGTGGAAGGCGTGGTGCAGGGCGGCCACGGGAACATGGTCGTGCGGGTTGAATACCGGGGATCGGGGGCCACGCGCAGCACCGAAATTTCAGAGGGCACGCGGCTGGAGCTTGACATGGCCGGCGGCGACGCTTTCTGGGCGGAAAGAATGCAGATTTTTTCCCAAGTTGACGCTACCGACTACAGGGTAAGCGAGCCTGGCTCCTTTTTCCTTAGCGGGGTGGAGATACCGGTTTCTGTGGGCGACACTCTGCCTTCTATCGTGGCAAGGATAAACGATTCTGCCGCCCCGGTAAGGGCTTCTGTCGATCCGCAGACTAACGGGCTTGTACTGGAAGGGACTACCGCTCACTTTATCCGCGCCGAAGACGGGCAGACGGGCGCGACTGTTTTGGCCGATCTTGGCATTATTAGCGGGAACATGGTAAACAACGCCCCCAACTGGGCATCGGATGCCAGCGTTCACGGCGGCTCGATCTTTGACATGGCCATACGCCTGCGGGATGCCATGTTCCGAGGCGATCACGAGTTTATCGGCAGTCTTGGCATTGGCGGCATGGACCTTGCGATTGACAACTTTGTTGGCAGAATGGCGGAAATAGGCAGCCGGCAGGAGCGCGCCGAACTTACATGGCAGAGGATCAACAGGGAAATACCCAATGTTACCGGTATGCTTTCCAGGGAAACCGGGCTTGACATGGCAAGCGCGGCTACAGACCTTCAATGGATGCATATGGCGCATCAGGCGACCCTTGCGACGGCGGCAAGGGTTCTGCCGCAAACTCTGCTTGATTTCTTGCGGTAAGGGCAGGGGAGAGCAGCGCCGGCGCTTAGCCGGCCGGCGCTGGCACTGCATTGGGGAGAGGCCATGTTAAAGGAGAAAAAAGTGAAGCTGGCGACAAAGGCCTGCGGCGAGATTGAGGTCGATGAAAGGCAGAAGGTTGTTTTTCCGCAAGGCCTTTTCGGTTTTGAAAAATACAAAGAGTTCGTTGTTTTTGACGCGGACGAAAAGCCCTTTTACTGGCTGCAGTCCGTGGATGCGGAAAAAATAGCCTTTGTCTTGATCAATCCGTTTTTTTTGCGCCCCGATTACGAACTTAGCATATCTAACGAGGACTTGGCGGAAATAGGCATATACTCGCCGGACAAGGCCTTGGTTTTTTCCATTGTTACAATTCCCAAGGACGGCGGCAATGTAACGGTGAACTTGCAGGGGCCTTTGGTCATAAACCGCGACACGAAAACAGGCAGGCAAGCCATTCTTAACGATGAAAGATGGAAAACCAAGCACGATCTGCTTGGCGAGCTTGCGGGGGCCGGCAAATAAATGCTCATACTATCCAGAAAAGTCAATGAAAAAATAATGATAGGCGACAACATCGAGGTTTCCGTCATAGAAATTCGCGGCGACCAAGTCCGTATCGGGGTGGAAGCGCCGAAAAACGTCAAGGTTTTCCGCATGGAAATCTTCGAGGCGATAAAGGCCGAAAACAAGGCCGCATCGGAATCCTCCCTTACAATCCCCCACCTTGATCTAGGGAAACGCTGATTAGCGTCGAGTTAATCAGCGTTTCCTTAATGCATTTGCCGTGTTTCTTGAAACTTTCATATTGACGAGGCGGGGAATTTTACATATAATAAAAGGTAGCGATGTTTGGCGCGGCTTTAATCCCCCGTTTCGTTGAAACGGCAACCAAACATTACGCCTTACGGAGAATAACCGGCGTTCTTCTTTGATCATCGGTTATATCCGGCCACCTATGGAGAGTAAAACATGAAAAAATGGGTTTGCACAGTTTGCGGTTACAGCCAGACCAGCGATGCCCCCCCGGCCATTTGCCCCACCTGCAAAGTTCCCGCCGAAAAATTTAAAGAACAGACAGATGCCGGCGCCTTTGCGGCCGAGCACGTTGTCGGTGTTGCCAAAAGCGCGGACGAGGAAATCTTGGAAGGTTTAAGGGCCAACTTTGCCGGCGAATGCACCGAAGTCGGTATGTACCTTGCGATGGCGCGCGTCGCCGAGCGCGAAGGTTATCCGGAAATCGCCGAAGCCTACCAGCGCTATGCTTGGGAAGAGGCGGAACACGCGGCCAAATTTGCCGAGCTTTTGGGTGAGTGCATCACCGAAAGCACCAAGAAAAACCTTGAACTGCGCATAGAAGCGGAACACGGCGCCTGCGCCGGCAAAACCAACCTTGCCAGCATAGCCAAACAAAGGAACCACGACGCAATTCACGACACCGTGCACGAAATGGCCAGGGACGAAGCCCGCCATTGCTGCGGCTTTAAGGGCTTGCACAAGAGGTATTTCTCCTAATAATGCTTAGCGGGGTTGGGGACTGGGGGGGGGCTGTTAGCGTTAAACCCCCAGCCTCCAGCCCCTCCCTGTTAAAGGAAACTTTGCTGCGATACGACCATTTCCCGGTGCAACTCCCTGTTCTGCATGGACAAAATAAGAATGCTCCCCAAAGGCAGCCTGTAAGGGACGGAAATAACCCCGCCGTGGTGTTCAACATTGGCCACGCTCACCCGCTCGCCGGAAGGCAGGACGGCCTCCAAGCTCATGGCCAGGGGGTAGGGGTTTCTGGGAGCCGTAAAACGGAAGGTGTTAAACACCTCGCCGGACGCCATGCTCGCAGGGCTTGAAATAACAAGCTGAACGGTGGAACCGTAAGGGACGGAAGCGTTAGGCGGCGGGCTTTGCGCGACAACCGTCTCGCCGGCCTCGTGCGCCGCCCTTTGGCGAAGATTAAACTCAAAGTTTACACCCAGGCCGTCTATCGCGGAAAGCGCCTGCGCCGGGTTAAGCCCGGTCAATTGCGGCACGGTTACCAAGGCGTTAAAAGGCCCGCGGCTTACGACAAACTCCATGTACAAATCGCCGGTAATACCGGCCCCCGGCTGAGGGTTCTGCTGCAAGACAGTTCCGGCAGGCGCGGTGGAAAAATCAAACATGACAGGCTCCCTTACACTTATCGCCGGAAGCCCGGCGGCAACAGGGCCTTGCAGGGACTGCGCCACCTCGTTGAAATTCAGCCCTATGAAATTATCCACACTGCTTATCAAAACCCCCTGGCTTACAACCAGACGCACCCGCCGCCCCGCCCGGACAATCGTGCCGGCAGCCGGCTCCTGTTCGACAATAAGCCCCCTGTCCCCGGCCGTTTGGGAATAGCGAAGCTGTATCATGGGGTAAAGCCCCTTGTCTTGAAGCTCTATAAGCGCCTCCGTCAATTCCCTGCCCATAACGTCGGGAACAAGGGTTTGCTCCGCGCCGCGCACAATAACAAAGAAAATTGAAACGGCGATAATCCCGACAATGGCCAATACGCCGAAAAGCGACAGGAGAAAAAACTTAAAATGATTGGACACATAGTCTTCCGTAGACTTCGGATCGATTTTCAGTAAACTCATGTAAACCTCACCCTAGCGTTGAGCCAGTAAAATTTCGCGCCCCGTTAAGGAAGGCGCGCCATTCAAGCGCCTTTTTGGCATCGAATTGCAGAGATTGCGCCGCAAGTATGCCATCCCCCGTTTGAATCAAAATGCCAAGCCCCGCCTTTGCGCCCAAAACAAGGCCCGCGCCGCCGGGAGACTGGCCGTCTTGGGAAAGAGCCTGCGCTTTAAGTATAAAGAGTTTGCGCCCTTGGTGCAATGTCCAGCAAGGCGGCCAGGGGTCAAAAGCGCGTATTTGCGCGTCAATAACCGCCGCGCCTTCCCCCCAGTTTATACGCGCCTGCTCGCTTGAAATAGTGCGGCAGTAAGTCGCCTCGCTGTGGTTTTGCGCCGCCGCCGCCGCTTCGCCGGCCGCAATCCTTCTTAACAGAGCCGGCAGTGCCGCCGCGGCCTTTTCCGCCATCACTTGGGAAAGAGAAGCCGCCGTCTCCCTGCCGTCAAGCTTGAGCGCATCTTGAAACAAAATGTCCCCCGAATCCACCTCTGCCGCCAAATACTGAATGCTAAGGCCGGTTTCCGCGTCCCTGTTAAGGATGGCCGCCTGAATAGGGCTAGGCCCCCGGTATTTAGGCAAAAGCGAAGGATGCACGTTTATCCCGCCATAGGGAAACAAAGACAGAAAATCCGGCTGGAAAATCTTCCCGTAGGCAAAAGACACAAGAATATCCGGCTTCAAAGCCGCAACCTGCGCCATAGCCGCCCCATCCAGCACGGCCGGCTTTAACACGGGAAGGCCGCCCGGCAAAGCCTGCGCCGCAAGAGCAATCTCCGTAGGCGAAAGGCGGCCGCCCCTGCCCTTGGGACTGTCCGCTTTGGTAAGCACCCCGGCAAGGATTGCGCCTCCGCCCCCTTCTGAACTTAGCGCCTGCAAACAAGGCGCGGCGATAGCGGCACTGGCCGCGAATAAAACCCTCAACTTGAAACTTTCGCCCTCTTTTTTTCGTATTTTTCCACAAGCTTCTGCCGCTTGTCCAGATCAAGGCGGTCAAGAAAAAGAACGCCGTCCAAATGGTCGTATTCATGGAGGATAACCCGCGCCAGAAACCCCTTGGCCTGAAGTGTAAAGGGGCGTCCCTTTTCGTTCCAAGCCTGAATTTTGATCTCCCGGGGCCGCTCCACGGATGCGTAAATCGTCGGGATAGAAAGACAGCCTTCTTCGGCCTTAGTCGTTTCAAGCGAAGTTTCAAGAATCGAGGGGTTGATAAAAACCCTCACTTCGTCCCCGTCAAGATGCGTTACAAAAAACCGCTTCATAATGCCAAGCTGCGGCGCGGCAATAGCCAGCCCGTTTTCCCTCTCTATGGCCTGAAGCATGATTTCGCAGTTTGCGGCAATCTCCTCGCCGAAATCTGTTACCGGCTGCGCTTTTTGCCTTAAAAGTTCGTTGCCAAGGGTCAGTAGTTCCATGCAATAATCATACCAAAAAAACGCGCCCGTGAAAAGCCCGCCCCGGCGAAGAATTCCCACCACGGGGGCGCAATCGAATTTTAGCCTCACACAAAGGCACGAAGGTTAGGAGGTTAAGGCGGAATGATGATAGTTCCGCGTCTCTTTCTTGCCTCATTATTGAACATAAGAGGGGAAGAAGTAGGAATGAAGCGGAGCTTTCTGATCTGTGCTTTGTGCCTCCGTGCCTTTGTGTGAGGTACTTCCGAATTATTGCGCCCCGGCGCTCCGGCCGCCTACCAGACCCTGCCGGCGGCGAAACCCCAGCGGGCGTTCACATAGTCGGAAAAAGCCTGAGCCTCGGCGGTGAAAGTCTCCGCCAGAAGAGGCCAAGTGCCGGTAACCTCGCACCTAGGAGGCACGGACAAATTGTAAGGAGCCAGATTTTGAATGCGCGACGGCAAGGTTTCCCCGAAATAACGCGCCGCCTGCGCCACCGACTGCTGCAAAATATAGCCGGAAAACTCCTTCATAAGAAGAAAATCGCAAGAAGTGTCGTACTCCATCCATTCAAGATAGGCGATAATGAAAGCCTGAGCCTGCGGGTCAAAATTGTTCCAGCGGTAACGCGTAAAAGCCTGGAAATCCTCGTCAATAAAAAACAACCCGTGAAAAGCCTCGTGAACCATGAAAAGCGGCCGCAGCCAAGACGGAGCCTCGCGGGAAATCGAAAGAATCGCCCCTTCGCCCGCAACAATGCCCGCGCCCGTGTCAATAATCACCCCTTCGTTAAGCAAAATCCGCTCAAGAATGCGCTCCTCCTCCAGAAGAGGGAAGTCAATACTGCGGGCAAGATCGAAAAAACGGGCAAGATCGTAGGCGCGATAATCGTGGGCGTTCCAGCCGTGAAGACCGTCAATCTCCCAGTCATAAGAAAGCCGGCCGCGAAAGCCCCTCTTTTCGACAAAAAAAGCCAGCCGCTTGACAAAATGCTCCTGAACCCGGTAATTGAGAGTGTCGATAAGCAGAATTGAAGGGAAGCGGTCCCAGCGGAAAAGCTCAAAATTGCTGTTGCGCCAAGTGTCCTGCGGCCAGTTGAGCATAGCCTGAGGGGTGGCCGCGATAGGGGAGGGGACATCGTGCGGGGCAAGCCGGGGAGCCGTAAAAGCGACAGCCGCCGCCATCGGCGCCGGGCTTGCTGCGGCCGGCAAAGCCGCGACAGGCGCGGCAGAAGGATGCACAATCTGCACAAGCGGCTGAATGCCCACCGCGTTGAAGACGGGCGGGATTTCAAGAGCGACAGCCCCGTCGTCCCTCATAAAAACAAAGGGGCTTAAAAAAAAGTGAACCTCGCCGGCCGTCTCGTTAGCGTAAAAACCGAACCAGCGTTCCCTGAAACCGACAGAGCGAAGCTGAAAGGAAAGATCGCCCTCTGCCGCGCCGCCGCCTGAGTTCTGTACAAGAGACACGCTGAAACGCCCGTTAAAAGCGTTAGCCACCGGCACTATATAATGGAAGACAGCGTTTTCGCAGGTTTCCACCCCCAAAAAAGACATATCCATAGGAAGCTCCCATGAAAAATCCGGGGTTTCTAAAATGAGAGAGAAGTTTTCCACAGCCTGCGCCGGCGGGCGGCCGCTGAAGCTGTATTCGATCACCATAGATGAAAAATGGCGCGGTGCGAAAGGAAGCTCAAAATGATAATTGAAAACCTGCGGCCTTGAAAAAAGAATAGTGCCGGCGGCAGCCTCCGAGCTGGCGGATAAAAGCCTTGTCTCCGTCCCGTGAACGGGAAAAAGAACCTGATGCTCCGAGCCGCAGGAAGCGAAAAAAGCGGCAAAAAAAACAAAGGCCAGGGGCAAAAACCGTCTTGAAATTTTGGTCGGGGAAAAATGTTTCATCATATTATATTTTTACTGCAAAGCGGCCTTTTTTGCAAGAGCTTTGCCGGTTATAATGGAAGAATTATGGAAGAGATTTTTGACACCGGCGGAGAAAGCGCGGAAAAGCGGCTTTTTTTGGTATTAGTGCCGCACCGCGACAGCCGCCTTTTATTGCGAAAATACGCGCGCGCCCTTTTCAAGGCCGGCCTTTGCGGGGCAGGCCTTTTCCCCAGTGTCGCGCCCCTTGCCGTATTAAAACGCCCCTTGAAGGAGGCCGAGCTTAAAGCCTGCGCCCGGCTTTTGCGCGAGTCGCTGCTGCCGGCCGGCGGGAAAATAAGTTTTTCTAAGCCCCAGCCGCCCCTGCGTTTTGGCTTCCGTTTTGCCTTGGCCGGCCGGCCGGGCCTTGCCATTTTCGGCCTTGGTCTTGAGGTTGCCGCCGGCGGGGGTTTTTTGCCGCCGTCCTCTGTGGCCGAAAGGCTCCCCCCGCTTCTTGCCCTGGGGCTTGCGCCCCCCGGCGAGTCTCTTTTGGGGAGTGCATCCCTGCCGCCGGCCCCGGAAATCTCCTTTGGGGCGGCCGCTCTTGCGAACATGAGCTTCAGCCTTGCCGCCCCCCCTGTTTTTTGCCGCTGGAAGATTGGCCGGGAATGCTGGCTGCCGAAAAAAAAATAGATTTTTTTCTCCGGGGGCGCTTGACAAATCCCTGTTTTTTTGCTATTATCTATAAGATGGGTAACGTGGGTATATTTTTCGCCGCGATTTTTCTGTTTGGACGGGCGACTTGGGCGGCCGGATGCGTAAGTCTATACCGGGCGTGGTTTAGCCCCCC
>WRKI01000242.1 GCA_009778155.1 Spirochaetota bacterium | reverse complement strand
GGAAGCCCCCCCCCCTTACCCTTGGATTCGGGTCGCGGCTTGCCGCGACAACGCGGGCGATTCCGTTTTTTATTATGATGCCCGTGCAGGCTGGCTGGTGCTTGTCCGGGGCCGTGTAACAGCAGGGTTCAAGGTTGCAGTACAGGTGAGCGCCGGCCAAGGCGTGCCCTTTGGCGATTGCGTCATCGATCGCGTCCGGCTCGGCGTGTTTGCCCCCGTAGTGTCTGTGCCAGCCTTCGCCTATGATGCGTCCGTCTTTTGCGACAACCGCGCCGACAAGCGGGTTGGGCGACACCCCTCCCCGCCCCCTGCGGGCAAGGGAAAGCGCGCGCGCCATGCACTTTTTGTCAAAATCGGAAAACTCCTCTTCGCGCAAGTCCTTCATTTATGCCGTCGCCCCTTCTTGCCGTAATTCGATTTCAGGGCTTGAACGCCAAAAAGCCCCCGGAGAAATCCTGGGGGCTTTTGCGGGAAGCAGTAATAAGGCCGGCAAAAAGAGCCGAGCGGCAGATACTGATTTTCTTCCATCCGGACTGTACCGTCGGCGCCGGAGTTCCACCGGCTCAGTTCCGGGCTTTCGCCTGGAAGATGCGGGCTTTAACCGCCGGTCGGGAATTGCCGTCTTACGCCGGCTCACCCCGCCCTGAAAATCTGTTTCCAGCATAACACGAAGCCGGGCAAGCTGTCAAGTGGAAGAAAAAAAGAATTCACCACGGGCGAGTCACAGGGAGTTTTGCTTTGCAAGCCGCTGTCCGGGGAGAAAGCCCGGCGAGGAAAGCCCTGTTTCCGTCTGCCATAACTGCTTCCTTAAGGGTGAAATTATCACAAGTTAAACGCCGAGCCTCTTGACAAATGCGGCTTGTTTATCTAACATTTAAGGTAGTCCTGTAGGCCCGCTCGCCTTGCATCTGTTGTAACTATTCGGGGCTTGCGGTTTTATTAATTAAGGTGAGACTTATGGCGCTACAAAACGACAGGCTCTTTCCCCATGCCGGGCTGCAGGTTCCTTCCTGCGGGGGGGAAGGTTTATGACCAATATTATTGGCGTTAAAATTGCCAGCGGGGATTTTTACCCGATAATGGCCGAAAACTACCCGGTAAAAAGGCGCTTGGTTCTTACCACTGCCCGCAACAAGCAGGACATCTTGCACATAGACCTGTACAGAAGCCCCACAAAAACAATGTCGGATTCCCAGTACATCGGCAGTCTTGTTGTTGACAAGCTGGCTCCCAAAACACAGGGCGAGGCTTCCGTGGAAGTGATTATTTCCGCAAACCAAGACGGCCAGCTTGTCGCCGACGCCGCCGACCTTGACAAAGGCCCCGGCGAACGCAAAAGGCTCAATGTTTCCCTAAAATCCCTTGACGAAGATTTGCAAAAACACGCCGATCTGGATTTGTCGGAATTTGATGTCGATCTTGAGGCCGGAATCGAGCCGCCTACAGGTTTGCTGGAAAGCGGCGCAAACGAAGCCAAGCTAAAAAGGCCCAAGTCCAGGGCTTTTTTGGCCTTTGTTTTGGGCGCGGTCTTCGGAATGCTGGTTTCCGCTTCCATTTGGTTCTTTTTTCTGGGCGGCAGGGATACGCTTTCCTCCCAGTTCAACTCGCTTTTTGCCGGGCGTTTTTTAAGCCAGGCGGCCTGTCACCATTCGGGGCGGCAAATTGTTTCCATAGAAGAGGGGGATGCCCTTCAAAAACGCGAATTTTTAAGGAGTGTGGATGTTGCGTAATTTGATATTGAAGAGTGCGCGGCTTGTTCCGGCGCCCAAAGGGCCTCAGAGCAAGCTCTGCCGCGGGCATGGTTTCGCCAAAATGCCGGCGGCTTGGTCTGGCAAGGTCTGTTTTTTTGCCGTGTTTTTAACCTTCGCTTTCAGCGCCTGCGCCCAATCGCAAATTCGCGCCCCGGCGGAACCGTATTTTTACCAAGGGCTTTTAAGCAGGGACGGCCTTCCGGGAAACCCCACCGGCCGCGAGGATGCGGCGCGGTCTTTTGAAAGGGCTATTCACGGCCCCAACCTGTACATAAGGCAGGCGGCGGCGGCCGAGATCGGCCGGCTTATGCTGGAGGGCATGGAGTTCTCTGAAGAGACGGTAGCGGCCGTAAGGCAGGAAGCTGCTGGCTCTTGGGCGCTGGCCTTTGCCGCCTTGGGCGGGGGAGGGCAGGGGGTGCCGGACAGAGATGCGGCTTTGGAGCTTTTGCTCAACGCTTCCAGTTCTAGGGAGGCCTCTCTTTTCGCTTTAAGGGGGATTCGTAGCCGGGATGCTGATTTTTTTAGCCCGACGGAAAACGCCCTTATAGAAGCGCGGCTTGCCTCCGATGTTTTCTATTGGAGAGGGGCTTTGCGCTTTTTCCGCGACGCGCTTCAAAGCGGCGACGAAGCCCGCGACTTGATTTTCCAATTCCCGGACTTAATCGAAGATTTAAGCCGCGCCTATCAGTTTGCCGACACGACGGCCGAAGGCATCACGCTTTTCCTTGACTGGGAAGGCTCTGTTCCGGCCGGCCACGCGCAGGCAGACCAGCTTCGCCACCGGCTGCCTTTCTGGGCGGGCAGGATCGCCCGTCAGCGGGGCAATGTGGAGCAGGGTATCGAGCTTTTTGAACGCGGCCTGCTTTTTGCCCAAAGCGCGCACCAGACGGATTTAAGCGCGTGGAACATTTTAGACCTTGCCGTAAGGGTTGACCGGGACTACTTTCTTGGCCATCTTGAAAGGCTTGCCGGCCTTATGGACAATGTCGTTTATCTTGATCTCAAGCTAGACCGTTTCTCGCGGGAGCTTCTTCTTAGCTACGACTGGGACAATTTGATCCGCGCTTTTGCCGCGATTAAAAATCTTGAAAACAGCATTTCGACTTCAAGGTACGGCTGGCTTCTTGCGCGGGCTATCGAGGAGGGTTTTCTTTCCCAGGCACAGCTTCAAAGGGCGGCGGTGGCAATAAACGCGCCGGCGGATGCGGGTTTGGCCGGGGCTTACAAGCTTTTTGTCTACAACAACGGCTGCGATGTTTTCATTATTCGTTTTGTAAGCGCGGCCTACTACCGGGCTTTAAGCGCGGAAAGTCTTGGCAAGGTTTTTCTTGACGTGCCTCCTGCGGCGCGTCCTGTTAGCGGCGAGCCTTCGCCGGCTTTCGACTTCTTCCTTGGTTTTTTTGAAAACGGCGCGGCGCGTTTTGTCCCGCGTTTTATGGCTGGCATGGAAGGTATCGAAGATAAGCTTTCCACTGAAGAGCTTCGCGCGATTGCCGGCTCGCTTAAAGAGGCGGGCTATTTTGCCTACGCGATGCGTCTTGCATCTGCCTACACAAGGAGGCCTGGGCACGTTCTTAGTCGCGAAGACATAGAATTTCTGTACCCGGCTCCTTATAGGGGTATTATTGACCATTTCGCGGTAGAGCACGATATTGATGTTTCGGTTTTTTACGGGCTTATTCGTACGGAAAGCGCGTTTTTAAGCGCGGTGGCTTCTCATGCCGGGGCTGTGGGGTTGAGTCAGCTTATGCCGGCTACTGCGGCGGATATTGCGAACCGTCTTATTCGCGCTGGCGGCCCCGATTATTTTTACCGGGGGGGCGCGTCGGCCACTCTTGATCTTACTGACCCTGAACTTAATGTCCACATTGGCGCGTTTTATTTGAGGCATCTTATTACCGACCGTTTTGACGATGATCTTCTGTTGGCGCTTTTGGCTTACAATGCCGGGCAGGGGCGTGTGCGCAGGTGGCGCACGGAGTCCTCCCTGCCGACCGACTTGCTTATGGAAATTGTCCCTTTCAGGGAAACCAGGGAGTACGGCCGCCGGGTTCTTGGTGCGGCGGCAATTTACCGGGCGCTCTTCTTCTATTAATCGCGGGGGCTAACACCAGAGGTACGGGGCTTTGCTTCGCGGGCGGTTGTCCGGGGAGGAAGCCCCGGCCGGCCGCCAAGCATAGCACAAAAAGGGGATAAAGTAGGGATGAAGCTGAGCTTGCTAACCGGTGCTTTGTGCATCCGTGCCTTTGTGTGAGATACTTCCGAGGTTCATGCGTTTGTCGTCAACCGGGGTGTGTCCCTTACAAAGGCTCGCAGACCAGCTTGCGCATTTTCATGTCCAGCTTTACCCGGACCCTGGCCACGCTTCTTTCAAAGAAAAGAGAGACCTGGCAAATTTCGATAAGAGTTCCCCGGAAAATTTCACCCGAGACTATAATCTGCGCATGAGGATTTACGTTGATTTTTGGCAAAAGCGAACTTATCTTTCCGTTGGTTTTTGAAACATCTTCTTCCAGACGCGACAAATGTTCGGCAATTTTCGCAAGACTTTTCGGCTTTAACTTAGGCGACTCCTTCATAACCTTAAGCCTTTCGGTTTTGAAAGTTAAATCCCGCAGACGTTCGTTGCACTTTTCGATTTCCTGCATGGCAATAAAATCCATCCCGCAGTAAATGTTGGACGCCCGGCTAACCTGCTTGCCAATATGCCCTGTTTTAAGCCCGTGCACACAGTAAATATTGCAGCCCAGAATACCGCCCTTTTCCGAGGTCTCCAGCTTGTCAAAACTGTAAATACTGGAATTGGAAACCTCCCTTTCCACAAGAATAGAACCGCGCGCCGCCGCACGGCAGTTTGACATAAACTTCGCCTGAATTTGGCCGCCGACTTTAAGCGCGCCAATACCACCCCTGCCGACAATACCCCCGGCAACCTTCAAATCCTTTTTGGCAACCGCCTCCGTAAGATTGAACGTTTGGTTTACCGCGATAGTCCCGCCGGAGTAAACCTTAAAACCGTCGGCAACCTCGCCGGCAATGGAAACATTGCCGGGAAAAGCAATGTTTCCCGTGCCGTAGCCGACAGAGCCTTTTATGACAAGCGTGTCGTGAACATTAAGCGTTTTTTTATCTTGCAGAAAAAGACCGTCAATGTTGGAAATAATTTTTCCGTCTTCGATACGGGTATTTGCCCCGCCGGTAACCCCTTCGGGACGCTCCGTCTTGAACTGAATCGGATCGCCGTAAATGTTGCGCCCCATCTTGCCCATTACCTTGGGATGCAAAGTCGCCAGCACCTGGTCTTTTTTTACGACAGTGTAAGGGGAGCGGGAGCGGTAGTCCACACGCTCCCCGTCGTCTTCGCCCCAGCTTTTTTTTGAAAGCTCTGGACTGCGCTCGTAAAATTCAAGAACTTCGCTTTCCGGGTGGCTGCCTGCGGCAATAAGAACCCCGTAAATAGCCCTTTCCCTTTGGTTGCACTCTTGCAGAGCCTCGCGTATAATTTCCAGCTTTAAACCGAATTTTACGTTAGCCCTTTCGATCATCTGCCTTGCCACGTCAAAGAGAATAGGCTTTCCGTTGGCGTCGGTATCCGCCGGGGTAAAATCGGCATGAGCCAAAACCCTGTCGGAAGAGATAGTGATCGCAAGACAGCCGTCCGGCGGTTTGCCGTAAGATGCCGATGCTTTGCCTTTTCTGGCAGATTCCTCCGAACCGCCCGCTTCCCCCGCCATAAAATTATTCTGTTCCCAAGTTGGTTACCGAGTAGTTTACAATCAGCCAGGCATTGTCCCTAAATTCTACATCGTAAACATAACGTCTTAATATCGTAAAAGTCCCCGCGCTGAACCTTTTGAAGACAGTAACCGTCCCCTCAAAGGGGTTAAAGCTGGTTCTTTCAATGTTGAAACTGGAAGGAATCACGCTTATCCCCCCGATAACCGGCTGCTGCAACTCCGCGCGAAATTCCGCCACCATGCGCTGCCGGCCGGCCTCGCTTTCGGCAAGCCACATCTGCCGGCGGAAAGGATCGTTGGCAAGCATGGCCTCTAGGTCAAGGTACAGAAAGAACCTTTCCCACTGGGAACGCTGCCGGGCTAAAATCATGAACTCCACCACTTGGTCTGGGGCAAGCCGCTCGCGCACAAGAATCGCCCCCGTTTCAACATCCATCGCCACGGGAATTCCGTCAAGCCCGATAACAGGGTCGGGACGCAGGTTAAGGTTGAGCCGGTTGGAGGCAATTGACAGCGGAGCCAAATCTCCAAAGGCCGCCTGCCTGTAAAGGCCGGGGTAAATCCTCGCCTGCACGATAAAGGAGCCGGCGTTTGCAAAGTTTATGTAGTCGCGCAAATCTTCGACAAAAGAGAAAGATTCGCCGCTTCCCACCGCTATTTCGCGAAAAAACACCTGCTGGCTCTGCGTGCGCCTTCTTATAAAGGCCTGCGCCGGCTCCAAGGGCATATTCGCCATTGTCCGCGCCTCGAAATTTACGGAAAAAGCCCGCTCTTCAGCCAACCGGAAATGGAAAGGCTGGGGGCTGTTGTTTGTAATGGTAATTTGTACAAGAATGGGGCTTGACTGCACATAATACACGCGCCTGTCAAAAAAACGTATGTTAAAATCGACACCGTCCTGGCTTTCCGCCGGCGCGGGAATAAACACGCTTAACACCACCAGCAAAGCTGCAATCTTCAATCGCTTACCGCTACCCATTTATTTTTCCTTATGGCAAAAATCTTGTTTTCTCGTTCCGCCAAAAGACGGCTTCAAGCGGCAAAAACCGCCTGAAGCCGCCTCCAGACCTTCCCAAATCCGCTCCCGCCCGAAGCCTGCCCAAAACCGCCCAAATCCCGGCCTTAAACACGCCCTGGCCAGCCCAAATCGTTCCCTCCGGCCGGCGGGACTCAACCCGCGTGCAATAAAAAACAGCGGAAAACCCGCTCGTTACATTTTTTTTTGCAAAACGCGCCAAACGCACTTCAAAAGCCTGCGTTTCTTCAGTATAGTAATCGGTAGATTAATATGGAAACATTACATTTTTCTGAGCTTCTGCGCAAAATAGGCCGTTCAAAGCCTGTAAGCGCCATCGCCTCCGCCGTAACAGACGGCAAACTCCCCCTTGAAATCGAAGGCGGGGAGGGAGCCTTTAACGCCCTTTTGCTAGCGCGCATTTATTTCGCAAAGCCGGGGCAGTATGTTTTAATCGTCCCAAGCGAAAACGAAGGCGCGGAAATCGCCGGGGACTTGGCCGAATCGGGCATTCCCTGCACAAGTCTGCCCTGGTGGGGCGCGGCCGCTTACAGGGAGCTTGCCCCGCTTTCCCCCGTGTTCGCCCAAAGGGCAAAGGCGCTTTCCGTCATGGCCGCAGGCTCGCCGGGCTTTGTCATAATCCCCCAGCGTGCCTTTTTAACGCCGCTGCCGCCGCCGGGCAACATAAAAAGCCTTTCGGTGGCCGTAAAACAGGGGGAGCGCATCGACACGCGTCAAATTTCGCAAAGCCTTGCCGGCTTCGGCTACACCCGGGTTCCCAGGGTGCAGATGCGCGGCGAGTACGCCCTGCGCGGGGAGGTTCTGGATGTTTTCATGGGCGGCGATGATGCCGCGCACAGGATTCTCCTTGACTTTGACAAGGTGGAGGCGATAAAGCGCTTCGACCCGGACGGGCAGGGCAGCGAGGGCGGCGGCGCGAAAATCGGCTATCTTGTTCTTCGCCCCATGAAGGAAGTGGTCTGGACGGACGAGCGCATTGACGCGCTGGGCGCAAACCTTGGCCTGTGCGACGAGCTTAAAGAGGGGGCGAGCGCAATAATAGAAGAGCTTATCGCAAACCGAGGCTTTTTTGGCGAAGAGCTTTTTTATCCCCTGGCCTTCGAGAAGTCGGCGACCCCGCTTGACTACATGGCCGGCGGAACCCTCGTCCTTTTAGACCGGGAAAGGCTGGAAAACGCCCAGGAAAGCCTTGAGCGCGAGTATCAGGGGATGTACGCGCGCGCGCTTAGGGAGGCGGCCGCCGGGGAGAAGGCCGGAAGTCTTGGGGCTTTCCCCTCCGGCAAAAAGCGGGTCTACCCTCTGCCTGAGCGCATCCTCTTGAACTTCCAAGAGATGATCGATGGCTACTCGAATAAGCGCGGCGGGCGGCTTGTATCGTTCAAAAGCCTTAAAACCGCCGATGATGCCGCCGGCAACGCCGCAGGCTCTAAGGTTTTGCGCATAAGCGTTCCCTGCGACCCCGGGCGCAGTTTTTTCGGCAACATCGACTATCTAAAGGAAGAGTTCGTCGCCCTTTTTGCCGCCGGCTGGCAGATAACGGTCGCGGCGGAGTCTTCGGCGCAGGCTTTGCGTTTGCAGACCATGCTGAGCGGTATGCCGGCCGCCCTGTCGATAATGGACTGCCACCTTTCGGCCGGCTTTTCCCTGCCGGACGTAAAGTTCGCCCTTGTGCAGGAAAGCGAGATTTTCGGCCGGCGCAAAAGGCCGCCGCGCTCGCTTAAAACCGTAAAGTCAAGCCCTATCGACACCTTTGTCGAGCTTAACCCCGGCGATTATGTCGTCCATGTAAACCACGGCATAGGACGCTTCCTGGGGATCGAGCGCATAAAGTCGCTGGGCAGCGAGCGGGACTACATAAGCCTAGAGTATGCCGGCGAGGAAAATGTCTTTGTCCCGGTGGAGCAGGTGAACCTTGTCCAGCGTTACATCGGCAACGAGGGGCATCCCCCGCGCCTTGACACTCTCGGCTCGAAAAGCTGGGAGAACCGCAAAAACAAGGTTAAAAAATCGGTGGAAGACATGGCCGAAAAGCTGATCGAGATTTACTCCAAGCGGCAAAGCTCTGTCGGCTATTCCTTTTCCAAGGATTCCCAGTGGCAGGCCATGTTCGAGGCGGCCTTCCCCTTCGACGAAACCGAAGACCAGCTTCGCTGTGTCGCCGAAATAAAGCAAGATATGGAAGGCTCCCAGCCTATGGACCGGCTGGTCTGCGGGGACGTGGGTTTCGGCAAAACGGAGGTCGCCCTGCGAGCCTGCTTCAAGGCGGTTATGGACGGCAAGCAGGCGGTTTTCCTGGCCCCCACGACCATTCTGGCCGAACAGCACTATGAAAACTTCAAGGAGCGCTTCGCCCTCTTCCCCGTGAAGATCGCCATGCTTTCCCGTTTTGTGAGCGCCCGGCAAAGCAGGGAAATTCTCGATCAGCTTAAAAAGGGCGATGTCGATCTTATTGTCGGTACGCACAGGGTCATCCAGAAGGACGTGCACTTTAAAAACCTGGGGCTTATCGTAATCGACGAGGAACAGCGTTTCGGGGTCAAGGACAAGGAGCGGCTGAAGGAGCTTAAAGCAAACGTTGACTGTCTGACGCTTTCGGCCACGCCCATTCCGCGCACCTTGCACATGAGCCTTCTTAAAATCAGGGACATGAGCCTGTTGGCCACGGCTCCCGGCAACCGCCGCCCTATCGAAACCTCTATCGAAGAATACAGTGAGGAGCGGCTTGCCAGGGCTATCCGCGCCGAAATCGAGCGCGGCGGGCAGGTTTTCTTTTTGCACAACCGCGTGGAGACGCTAAGGGACACCCGGATCGAAATCGAGCGGCTTGTTCCGGAGGTGATGGTCGATGTGGCTCACGGGAAGATGGACGGGCGCGCCTTGGAGGACGTGATGCGCCGTTTTGTGCACGGGGGCTTCCATGTGCTTGTTTCCACGACGATTATCGAAAACGGCATCGACATTCCCAATGTCAACACGATCATCATAGACCGCGCCGATATGTACGGGGTCTCCCAGCTTTACCAGCTTCGCGGCAGGGTGGGCCGCTCGGACAGGGTGGCTTTCGCCTATCTTCTGCACCCTAGGGAAAAGTCGCTGTCCGAGATTGCGATGAAGCGGCTTCAGGTTATTTCCGACTATACCGAGCTTGGCTCCGGCTTTAAAATCGCGATGAAGGATATGGAGATTCGCGGCGCCGGGAATCTTCTTGGCCGCGAGCAGTCGGGCGACATTTACTCTGTGGGTTTCGAGCTTTATCTGCGGCTTTTGGACGAGGCTGTGCGGCGGCTGGAGGATTCTGGCTACGAGGCGGAGACGGAGCCGCTTTTGGAGCTTGAGTATTCGGGTTTTATCCCGGACAGTTACATCGATTCCCAGCAGGAAAAAATGGAGGTTTACAAGATGATTGCGGCGATTAAGGACAGGGAGGAGTTCGAGGCGGCTTATGCCGGGATTATCGACCGTTTTGGCAATCTGCCTGACGAGGCGGCTTCTCTCTTGGCGATTGCCGAGATTCGCATTATCTGCCGCGCTCTTGCGGTCTTTAGTTTGAGGGAGCGCGACGGGCAGGTGCGGATCGAGTTCTCCAAGGTTTCCAAGGTGAATGTGGAGCGTCTTGTGCGTCTTATGAAGGAATCATCGGGCAAAATCAAGCTGGACGCGAAGGCTCCCAACGTGCTTTTCTTTACGGTGGGCAACATTGGTCTTCAGGAAAAAAGCGAGTTCATAAGGGAAAAACTGGCCGCTCTTGTTTGATTTTTACCGGCTTTTAGAAGAGGGATCACACGGGGACGGAATGAAGAAGAGCCTCACACCAAGGCACAAAGGCACGGAGTTTTGTTTTGAGAGCGGTTGCCAAGGGAGGAAGCCTCTGCCGGCGACAAAGCGAAGAATTTTTCACCACGGAAGGGGAAGAGCGAGTTTTGTTTTGGGAGCGGCTGCCCGGCGAGAAAGCCTTTGCCGGCCACGAAGCAGGAAGAGTTTTCACCACGGAGAAACTATGATTTAAATTATCGGGGAAAAGTGGTACTCTGGTCTGACGGGATCAGGGAGCCGGCGGAAGGCTGACGTGCCCAGT
>WRKI01000241.1 GCA_009778155.1 Spirochaetota bacterium | reverse complement strand
GGCTGTGAGTGCGGCGGGCGCACGAAGGCGTAAATTGTGCCGAGTATTAAAACCCCGATTACCAGCATGGCAAAAACAAGCAAAAGGCGGAAAAAAACAAAACTTTTTTGGCCTTGCGGCCTGTAAATGGGGGGTTCCCGCTCTGGTTTGTACATGATATAATTATACAACATTTTGACAGAATGTCATCAGTTTTAGGAGGCAATTTTATGGTAAATTCACGCAGCTCATTGAAGACGGAAGTAAGGGAAAAAATGCGGGACGGGGTCGGCAGCGCGACTTTGGTGCATTTGGTCGATGCTGAAAAAGAGAAGAACGTCAAGCTCTTGGCAGAGGTAACTTTGCCGCCGGGAACGTCTATCGGCAGGCACAACCACGAAAACGAAACGGAGTATTACATTATTCTTTCGGGGGCAGGTCTTGTGGACGATGACGGCAAGGATACCGAGGTGAAGCAGGGCGATGTGGTCATCACCGGCGGCGGTGCTTTCCACAGTATCGCCAACAAGGGTTCCGTGCCTTTGGTTTTCCACGCTTTCATTGTAACTTACTAGTGATTGGCCGGCGGCGGGGGCATCCCCGGCCGCCGCCTTTGCCCGGCCTCAGCCGCCGCCGGAGATTGTTATCCCGTCGAAGCAGCACCAAGGCAGGATGTTGTAGCCGCTTGTGTTGCGCTCGCTGGAAATCGCCGTAATCCTGCCAAGAACATCCACGATGTTAAACGATACCATTGTCTCTTTTAAGGCGCAGGTTACTTCCCCGTCCTCGATTAAAAAGCTGTTTTTTGCAACGCCGGAAATGTCCCCGCTTGGCCCAGGCCTTGCGCCGGAAAAACGGTTCAGCAGTATGCCCCGCTTTACTCCCTTTATCATGTCGGCAAGGGAGGTGTCCCCGGCGGCAACTTCTATGCTGGAAAAGGCTGTGTTGCCCGCCCTGGGTTTGCCCGTTTTGCGGCTTCCGTAAAGGCTCAAGGCGAAGTTTTCCAGCAGGCCGCCCCGGATAAAATCCGTGTCGGCGCTTTCATAGCCGTCGGCCGTTACGCGCTCGCCGCCTACGATGCCGGGGTGCAGGGGGGCGGCGCGCATGGTGAGCTTCGAGTCGGCGACTTTGGTTCCAAGCGAATCCTTCCAGCGGCTTGTGCCTTCGATTAACGGCCGGTCGGACAAAAAACAGGCGATGAGGGTGTCCCATATCATGTCGGCGCAGGCCGGCGTTACGATAACCTGGCCTGTAAACTTTCCGTCTATCATCCGGGGGTCTAGCGATTTTTCGGATTCGCCGAACATGGCTCGCTGAAGGCCCCAGTCCATGAAGGGGCTGTCCAAGGACGAAAGGCGCAGCGCCGATCCGTTAAAAGACGTGGATTTTTCCCCGTCTTTGGCGGCAAACATGGCGGAAAGGCCGTAAAACTCGGTCTTTGTGTCAAAACGCACCCCGTTGGTATTTGCAAAGGCTGTCTGCGAGCTGTTGAAGTCCGACACGACTCCTTCCAGTATTATCTTGGGGAACTCGTCTTTCACTTGCTCCAGAAAATCCTTTGTCCTTGCAAAGAGCCTGTCCATGCCCGCCCCGCCTGCGCCTTGGTCAAAGGTTTTGTTTTCGCGCTTTTCGGCGATGTCTTCGGCTTCGTCCGGGGGGGCCGACGCGGTAAGGGCTACGCAGCCGGAGGCGGCCTCGTTTATGGAATCTTTGTCCAGCTTGTTCACGGCAAGCACTCCCTTGCGGCCGTCCTTTATCACTTTAAGGTGCAATGCGTCGTTAAAAAGGGTTCGCATCAGCGTAAACTTGTTGGCTTCCACGTTGAACTCGTCCTTGCGCCCCCGGCTTACGCTGCAAGCGGCTTTGTCCGCGCCGGCTTTCTTTAGCGCGTCAAGCGCGTATTCGGCAATTTCGTTATGCGTCATCATCTGCCCCCTAGGTTCAAATCGCAGCGGATGGCCGGGCCGCCCATGCCCACTGTCATCGGCTGTTTTTTTCCGCAAAAGCCGCCGCATTCCCAGTGCATATCGTCAGAAACCATGTCGCAGGTTTTAAGCATTTCAAAGGCGGTGCCGGAAATCGTGGTTTCCCTTATCGCCTTGCCCAGCTTGCCTTTTTTTATCTCGTAGCCCAGTGTTACAGAGAAGGTGAACTCCCCGGTGGTGTCCGCCTGGCCGTTGCCGGTTCTTTCTATATAATAGCCGTCATCGACGCTTGCGATCATTTCGTCCAGCTTGTTTTTGCCGGGGAGGATTGCCGTGTTTCTCATGCGGATAAGCGGCTCGTCGCAAAAGGTGAAGGCGCGGGCGTTTCCTTTCGGTTTTACGCCGAAGTGCAGGGCGCTTTCGCGCGAGTGCAGGTAGGATTTTAGGATGCCGTTTTCGATTAAGACGGCATCTTCGGCCGCAGTGCCTTCGTCATCGACATATACCGGCAGGGGGCAGGGTTTGCCCAGCGCGGTGTGGGCAAAGTCTATCATTGTTACGATTTCGCTTGCCACTTGCCGGTTCAAATTGTGCGCGGCGACAGAGCCGCCCAGCACGATGTCCGCTTCGACGGTGTGCCCGACCGCTTCGTGGGCGAGCATTCCGGCAAGTTTCGGGCCTAGGACGCACTTGCGGGGGCCGGCCTGGGAGTATACGCCTTCGCGTTTTTGCATTAGTTGCTGGTAGAGGGTGTCCAGTTCCACCTCCATGAGCGCGGGGTCGGGGAAGACCCGGTCGAAAGTGCCGTAGCCGCCGAATGACTGGACAAGTTCGATTGGCACGCCGTCGTCGGTTTCGGCTGTCATGAAGACGTAGACTATGCTGCGGGGCTGGAAGCTGTGGCTGTCCGCTCCGTCGCTTACGACAAGGAGTTTTTCTATGTCAAGGCTGTCCGAGACGACTGTGCGGCTGGCCAGTTTTTTGTATTTACCGGCGATTATCGAGTCAAGCGCTTTTGCAAAATCGATCATCGCGCTTTGGGGCGCGCCGGCGCCCGGCGGGGTTTTTAGGGCGACTTTGCCGTTTTGTCCTTTGGGCAGGGGCGGCAGGCCTTTTTTAACGTGTCTGTCCATAAAGGCCGCGTTGTCCGCCGCCGCCGCAAGGATGTTCCTTACGCTTTGGTCTGTGTATTCCGCGCCCGAAGCGAAGCCGAAGGTTCCGCCTTTGTAAACCCGTGCGGATACCCCGCCTGCGGAGTTTTGCACGTTGGAAACCATGTTGCCGGCAAGAAAGACGACGCGTTTTGACGTGTTTATCTGGGCGCGAAGCTCGGTATGGTCCCCGCCTGTCCCTTTGTGCGCGGTTAAAAGGTCTGTTAGCATGAATGTCCCTCCATAAGGATAAGGGCGCGGGGCTTTCCCCGGCCTGTCCGCATACTGTGTTCCATTATAGGGCCTTTTTCCGATTCCCGTCAAGGCAGCGACAAACGCATGAGTGCTCGAGCTTCTGAATTTTCTCCCATTTTAATCACACGAAGGCACATCGAACCTACGGTTCGCGGCACAAAGGACAGATTTGAAAGCGCCGCTTATTCCTACCTTGCTCATCTAAATCTTCTATAATATTAGGCAAGAGGGAAGCGCGGCCATATCACGGTTCCGCCTGCCCTCCTAACCTTAGTGCCTTAGTGCCTTTGTGTGAGCCTTTCCCGAGAGGGCAGGGGAGCTACAAGCCCCAGCCCTCGCCGGAAAAGTTAGCGCCGGGGAAGGATGCTGAAAAGGTTTTCGGAAAGAAGGCCGCCGTATTCGGCAAGAATCCTTCTTTCGGCCGCGGCTATGGCGCGGTTTTCGGCCTCTGGCAAAGACACATGGCCCTCGCGCCCGTTAATGTTGAACGCCGGAAGCTGGCTTACCCCTGTCGCACTGCTTATAAAGTTTGCCGAAACCTCGTAACGCACAAAAACATTCTGCTGGTTGGGAAAAGAAACCTCCGGCATATTAAGCCGCACTTCCAGCGTGTACTGCGCCCCTGCGGAAACCGTTCTAAGGCCGGCCTCGGAAACGGCCCGCGAAAAAGCCCCGTGAATACGGCCGCCGGCATCAAGGCCGTCCCTTTTTTGAACGACAACCATGACAGGAATGTTCTCCGCAATCTGCGCCGCCGAAAGCCGGTACAGATCGCCGTCCCTTACGCCGGCAACAGGCGGCGCGCCAACCACGCCCAAGACCCTTGCGTAAGAGATATTCGCGTCCGCCGCCGCCGCCGCCAAAGTGTAGCGGGCGAAACCGGTTATCGAATTGCGCTGTGCCGGGGCCATATCGGTAAGGCTGTCTATCATGGAAAGATTTGCCCGGATCAAATCGGTGTAAATTTGCGCCGTCCTTGCCCTTCCCATGACGGCCGCCGCATGATAAGTGCCTGCGCCGTCATGCCAGACATCGCGTATTTCCGCCCCGACAAGAAAGTTCATTGTGGCGGCCGTTACGATAGTCCTGTCGAGCAAGGTTTCCTCCGACCAATCCGCCTGGAAGCCCGCCCTTGTGGCCTCCCAGTAGATGTTGCTGATTCGAAGCTCGTCTTCTATAGTAAGGCCGAAATGCCCGGCAAGGTTTGCCAACGCCGCCCTTTCGGCAAACAGGCGGTTGTGGCCGGCGCCGGTTACAGCGACATAATTCTGCGGGTTGTACATCGAGTGCAGTCCCGCAGCCGAATCCACCCAGGCAGGCCGCGCGGTTGCCGCCGCCGGGGCACTCTGCGCCGGGGAACCTGCGGGAGAACCGGCGCAGGAAAACAAAAACACGCCAAACGCCGCCGCCAACACCGCGACTTTAGCCTTAACAATGCGAATCATCATTTTTTACCTCGCTTTTTCCCCGGACAGGCTACAGCCTGGCCCTGGGACGCTGAATCAGTTTTTGAACCGTGTTATTTTCGCCTTCCCAGATAATCCTGTTTGTTTCTATGCAGGTGATCGTGGCTGTAACGAAATAAGTTCTTACCATCATGTTCCCGGCGCGGTCAACAATCGTGCGCACGTCGCCTGTGAGCATAAAGTCTGCGCCGGTTTCGTTGCCCAAGGCCGCCGCCGTAGCCTCGCTTGCATTCCACTGCTGATCCTGCCTTTCCGCGCGTATGTCGTCGCGGGCATCCCCGCCTTCGACAAAGTCCAGCCTGCCGGAGTTGATTATGGCAGTGCGCATATTGGAAGAAATTATCGCCGTGTCAATATGTTCGCTGGAGTTGTTGCGAAACCTTCCCACGATGACGGTCGGGTTCGCCGCCCCGTTCCTGACGGCCAGTTCCCGGATATAGGCATCGAGCCTTGGGGAGGAAAGCGCGTCCGCGATAAGCGACTCGGAAACAATTCTTACATCAGCGGCGCTCCAAAAGCCGCTGAGATCCGATGTAGCCCCGCCGGCTTCGACCCGTGTAACCCTGGGGGCGCTTGAACAGCCTGCAAGCACTGCGACTAAGACTGCGAAAAACGATAACGCGAGCAATTTTTTTCTCATTTTTATACCCTCTTTTTCCATACTACAAAAACAGCCGCCCGGATTGAGATTGCGAACAGCCTTCATCTTTTACAGTAAAAATCATAACGCAAAAAAGACTTCGTGTCAATAGCCCGGCCGGGCAAGTCGCACATTTCGTAAAAAACTCGCACAAAGGCACATCGAATTTTAGCCTCACACAAAGGCACTAAGGCACAAAGGACAGATCAGAACGCCCGGCTTCATTTCTACCTTGCCCCTCTTTCTACTATATATATTGAAGAAAGAGTAGGACGCGGCCTTATCGTGGTTCTGCCCAAAACTCTTCCCTTCTTCCCTTTGTGCCTCCGTGCCTTTGTGCCTTTGTGTGATTTTTCGGGGCTATGCCCCAGTGCCTTTGTGTGAGCCTCTTCTCCGTGTGTCTCCGTGTCTCGGCGTGAGCTTTTTGGGAATCACGCTTTCGCCGGCATTGTTATTTTTTCGGCTTTGTGCCATAATGCAGGGTAAAGGCGCGTCAATTTTCGCGGCTATCAAGTATTTCGGGGGTTCTTTTATGAAAAAACTGGTTCTGGCGCTAACGCTTTCTTTCGCTCTGTCCGCTTTCGCTTTCGCTCAGGAGCCTGAAGGCTGGGGCGTGGGCGTAATCGGCATAGGCGGGGACATTAGCGCTTTAAGGCAGGCCGGCGGCTGGGATATGGGGCTTACTATAAAGCCGGAAGGGATTCCTGTTTATTTCGGCGTGCTTTTTAGCGGCCTCAACTTTACCGGCGGCAGTTACAACGTTTTCGATTTTGGCATGGGGGTAACGGCCGACTTTCACTTTCTCCGCAGCAATGTGGGGGAGTTCCGGGGGGACGCCTATCTTGACTTTTTTGTCGGCGTTGGCGGCTTCTTCGGCTTCGGCTTTGTAAGCTGGGACGGCAGCACTTCCACCAGCCTTTCTTTCGGCGGCCGGCTGCCTGTGGGCCTTAGCTTTGTCGTGCCCGTCTCGCAAAACGCGGTCGAGGTTTTCGCCGCCCTTGTGCCCAGTTTCGGCTTCGGGATTATCCACTCCTCATCCGGGATAAGGGGCGGCGTGGGCAGCGAGCTTGGCGTGCGCATCTGGCTCTGATTCGGCCGCCGCCGGGCAAGAGCAATCTTCCGTAGTAAAATAGGTTGTTCGAGAACTCGTTTGGGCAAAGCCCAAACGACGGGTTCTCGAACAAGTCCAATATATTCTTCGCATCGTTTGCTGGCATTGCGTTTTCGGCGGCTTGGTTGTAACATGATAGTGGAGGTAACAAATGTCTTACACTTATGACGAAATTCAAATTGGGCAGAGCGCGTCTGTAACAAAGACGATAAGCGAATACGACGTGTATTCGTTTGCCGGCATAACGGGCGACTTTAACCCCGCCCATGTAAACGAAGCCTACGCGCAGGGCACATTTTTCAAAACAAGAATAGCGCACGGAATGCTTACGGCAAGTTTTATCTCGACAGTTCTTGGAATGCACCTGCCCGGACCGGGGGCGATTTTTATTTCCAACACGGCGAACTTTCTTGCGCCGGTGCGCATCGGCGACACCCTTACGGCGACTTGCGAGGTTGTCGAAAAGCTGGACAAAGGCAGGGTCAGGCTGAAGTCAAGCGTAACGAACCAGAGCGGCGAGCTTGTTTTAAGCGGCGAAAGCCTTGTAAGCGCGCCCAAAGAAAAAAAGTGATTGACGAATAGAGCGTCGCGGCCGTGCTTGCATGGGCATGACCGAGCGAATGAGGAGGCGAAGTATGCAGACTGCCGGTATGCATACTTCATTTTTTTGTCAAAAACAGTGAATTTTTTGCGAAAAAAAGCCGCGCGAAAAACCCTAACTTGGCACTTGACATATTTTTTGCTACGATAATAAAACCAGACAGATATACAAGAGAGTTGTTCGGAAACTAATCGAGTTACCGAACAAGTCCAAGGAGTGTGTTACATGGATTTTACCCTTAAAAAGGAGCAGGAAGTAGCCAGAGAGCTTTTCCGCGACTTTGCAGAAAAGGAAGTCGCCCCGCTGGCGCAGGAAATTGACGAAGAGGAACGCTTCCCGGCCGAGACCGTCAAAAAACTTTCGCGTTACGGCTTTTTGGGAATACCCTTTCCAAAAGAACACGGCGGGCAGGGCTGCGACAGTCTTACTTACGCCATTTGCGTAGAAGAGATGAGCCGCGTCTGCGCGACCACCGGCATTATCGTGTCCGCCCACACATCGCTGGGCGCGGAGCCTGTGTTTGCAAACGGGACGGAAAAGCAAATGCAGAAGTATCTTGTGCCGCTTGCAAAGGGAGAGCGTTTGGGCGCATTCGGCCTTACCGAGCCTAACGCCGGAACCGACGCCGCCGGGCAGCATACCAAGGCGGTGCTTGACGGCGACAGCTACATTCTGAACGGCACAAAAATTTTCATAACCAACGGAGGGGCTGCGGACATTTACATCATTTTCGCCATGACGGACAAAAGCCAGGGGACGCGGGGCATATCGGCATTCATAGTGGAAAGGGGCTTTCCCGGCTTTTCAATCGGCAAGGAAGAGCTTAAACTTGGCATACGCGGATCGGCCACAACGGAGCTTGTCTTTGAAAACTGCATTGTCCCGAAGGAAAACCTTTTGGGCAAGGAAGGCAAGGGCTTTAATATCGCCATGAAAACGCTGGACGGCGGGCGCATTGGCGTTGCGGCGCAGGCACTGGGCATAGCGCAGGGGGCTGTTGACGTTACGGTGAAATACGTCAAGGAGCGCAAACAGTTTGGAAAAACAATCTCGTCGTTTCAAAACACACAGTTCCAGTTAGCTGACATGAAAGCCCGCATAGATGCCGCCCGTCTTTTGGTTTACCGGGCGGCCTGCTCGAAAGATGGCGGTGCGCCCTACAGCGAGGAAGCGGCAGTCGCAAAACTTTTCGCATCGGAGACCGCCATGAACGTTACGACAAGATGCCTGCAACTGTTCGGCGGCTACGGCTATACGCGGGAATACCCAATCGAGCGCATGATGCGTGATGCGAAAATTACAGAAATTTACGAAGGCACTAGCGAGGTGCAGCGCATGGTAATTTCCGCTGCCATGTTAAAGTAAGGAGGGGAAACGTGAAAATTATCGTATGTATAAAACAAGTGCCTAACACCAACGAGGTTCGCTTGGATCCGGTAAGCGGCCAACTTCAGCGCGAAGGCGTGCCCAGCATTATGAACCCAGACGACAAGGCCGGCCTAGAAGCCGCCTTGCGGATAAAAGACCAAAACGGCGCGACCGTAACAGTTGTAACAATGGGGCCGCCGCAGGCGCAGGCCGTGTTGCGGGAATCGCTTGCGATGGGGGCAGACCGGGCAGTGCACATAACAGACCGCGCATTCGGCGGCTCTGACACATGGGCGACATCGTACATAATAGCCCGTGCAATACAGCCGCTGGGCTACGATCTAATCATCACCGGCAGGCAGGCCATAGACGGCGACACCGCGCAGGTCGGCCCGCAGATTGCCGAACACCTTGGCATACCGAACATAAGTTATGCCGAAGAAATCGAGCTTAAAGGGGACAGCATTATCGTCAAACGCCAGTTTGAAGACCGCTATCATCTGATAAAAGCGAAACTTCCCTGCCTTATAACAGCGTTAGCTGAACTTAACGAGCCGCGTTACATGACACCCGGCGGCATCTTTGACGCATACCGGAGCGGACAAATTGCTACGATAACGCGCGGCGACTTGGAGCTTGACGACAGCAAGATCGGTCTGAAAGGCTCTCCTACCCGCGTGTTCAAATCCTTTCCCAAGGAGCTAAAAGGCAAGGGCGTTGTTGTCAATCTGGATACATCGGAATCCGTTGACTTTTTAATGGAAAAATTGCAGGAAAAATTCCTGATATAGGGGCAAACATGAACATTAACGAATACCAAGGCATTTTTGTTTTTATCCAACAGGTGGACGGAAAAATTTCCGGCGTGTCGTACGAACTTGTAAGCGAGGCCAGACGTCTTGCGGATGCGCGCGGCTGCGGTGTTACCGCCGTTATTCTGGGACACAATATCAAAGAGCTGTGCGGAAGGCTCTCGAAATACGGCGCGGACAGTATAATCGCTGTGGACGATCCGGCGCTGGAGGTATACGCGACAGAGCCTTACACCCACGCCCTTAGCGAAGTTGTCAATGCGAAAAAGCCCGACATTGTGCTCTTTGGCGCGACGGCCATAGGCCGGGATATTGCGCCGCGAGTATCGGCGCGAATACACACGGGGCTGACAGCCGACTGCACCAAGCTGGAGATTGACCCGGAAACGAAAAATCTAAAAATGACGCGCCCGGCTTTTGGCGGCAACATTATGGCGACAATCCTTTGCCCCGAACACCGCCCGCAAATGGCCACGGTGCGTCCCGGCGTTATGCAGCGTAACGCGATAAACGCTCCGAGAGAAGCGGCTGTCGAATTCTTTACGGTTGCCGGCCTTGCCGGCCGTCTGAATGTCGAGATTTTGGAAGTTGTAAAAAAGACCGCGCAAAAGATTGACATACAGGATGCGAAGGTTTTGGTCTCCGGGGGGCGCGGCATAGGCGGCCCGCAAAACTTCAAAATCCTGGAGGACTTGGCCGGCGCAATTGGCGGCACGGTTTCGTCTTCCCGCGCCTGCGTGGATGCCGGCTGGGCGGAAAAGGACCGGCAGGTGGGGCAGACGGGCAAAACGGTGCGCCCCAACCTGTACATTGCCTGCGGGATTTCCGGCGCGATCCAGCATCTTGCCGGCATGGAGGAATCCGAGGTGATTGTCGCGATAAACAAGGACGAAAACGCCCCGATTTTCGATGCGGCCGACTTTGGCGTGGTGGGCGATGTGGCCAAAATTGTCCCGCTTTTAACCGAGGAGCTTAAAAAGCTGGCCGCCGCGAAGCTGGCTTAGGGCTTTTGACGGCGGTTTTCCGGCAAAATGACGCTTTTTGTCGTTTTGTCGGAAAAATTTTTGAAAAAAACGCTTCGGCCTATTGACAAAACCGGGTTAATTTTGTATAGTTAACCTATGCTTACGGTTTTTTCGCAGGCACTTTTTGCAAAACGCCCCTTCTTTGCAATCTGTTTGGTTGCAGTCAAGAGGGATAGGTTTGCCCTGCCCTGTTTTCACATGGTGAATTCACCCCCCCCCCCCCCCCCC
>WRKI01000240.1 GCA_009778155.1 Spirochaetota bacterium | reverse complement strand
GACCGAGGCTCAATGGGAGCACGCCGCGCGGGCGGGCACTGTCTACCGGCAGGGCCAACAGAGCGACCCTGATCAGATCGGCTGGTTCAGCTCCAACTCTGGCCGTATTACGCGGGAGGTCGGCTTAAAGCCGGCCAACGCCTGGGGCTTGCACGATATGCACGGCAACGTATCAGAGTGGGTCTGGGACTGGTTCGCCCTTTATCCGGCTTATGCACAGACCGACCCGGCGGGCGCGGCTTCGGGGTCTGTGCGCGTCCTTCGCGGCGGAAGCCACGGCAATACTGCAAGCGCAGACCTTCCGGCACAGCGCGCCCACGGCTCCCCCCTGCACCGCGATCTCAGGGTCGGCCTGCGCCTTGTGCGGCCGCACAAGGCGCGGCCTTGAGGGGAAGCCGTGAGCTTTAGCGTTACTCGAAACTTGCCCCCGGTTGTGTAAAGTGTAAAGATTTGTCAGTAAAAAATTAGCGAGAGGTAAAAAGTGCGAATAATAATGAATTTGATAAAGGCATCCAAAAAGTATTGGGGTTATCTTGGCTTGGCTTTATTTGCGATAGCTTGTATGACGGCGGCGCAACTGTACACGCCGCTTGTAGTGCGACAGCTTACGGACATGGCTGTAAACGGGGACCCGCGCTTGGCGGAAGAAGCTCTTATAATGGGAATCACCTTGCTGGTGCTGTATCTTATACAGGCCTTTTTCGCCTACGGACGCAGTTACTGGACTCATTACGCCGCCTGGCATTTTGTAGCGGATATGCGCGTAAAAGTGTACGACAAACTGCAATCTCTAAGCATGAAGTTTTATCACGACAAACAAACAGGCCAGCTTATGTCGCGTGTTACCAACGACACCGACAGGATAGAATTGCTCATTGCCCATGTGGTGCCGGACATAATCGTAAATTTTATCATCTTGATTGGGGTTGCCGTTATTCTGTTTTGGATAAACCCTGTGCTGGCGGCTTTAAGTCTGGTATCTGTTCCGCTTTTGTTAGCTATTTCCATTTTTTTCGCAAAAAAAGTGTTACCCATGTTCCGCAAAGCGCAAATAATTTTGGGCGACCTTAAAGCCAACTTACAAGACAATATATCCGGCATGAAAGAAATACAGGTATTTAACCAGCACGAGCGCGAGCATAAAAAAGTTGAAGGCAGTGCCAGGGGGCACGCCAACGCCGTTTTGGGCGCGTTAAAATGGAGCGCGAGCTACGGCAGTTCGGTTCAGTTTTTGAGCAATACCGGGGTAGTAGTTGTCATTGCCTACGGAGGGCTTTTGGTCTCCCTGGGGACAGTGCCGGTGGCGGACATTGTCGCTTTTTTGATGTATTTGGCTTTGTTTTTCCCTCCTCTTACAGCCTTGGCCAGGGTTAACGAAGATATGCAAACCGCCTTGGCCGGGGCGGAGCGCGTTTTTGATATTTTGGAAGCCGACACCGATGTTAAAGAAGAGGACAATCCGCTGGTAATTGAAAACCCCAAAGGCCATATTCGGTTTGACGATGTTTCTTTCCATTACATAGACGGAATCGAAGTTTTAAGAAATATTTCCATAACTATTCGCCCCGGTGAAATGGTGGCTTTGGTAGGCCCCACCGGTGTTGGAAAAACTACGTTTATAAGCCTTGTAAACCGATTTTACGATCCCGCCTGCGGCACAATTTATTTGGACGGTCATAACATAAAAGATATGGAGCTTAAAAGTTTGCGGGATTCCATGAGCAATGTAATGCAGGATGTTTTTTTGTTTAACGATACGGTTTTTGAAAACATTGCTTACGGGTGTCCGGGAGCTTCAAAAGAGAAGGTAATCGCCGCGGCAAAGGTTGCCCGCGCTCACGGGTTTATTGCAGAATTTGAAAACGGTTATGACACAATCATAGGAGAGCGGGGAGTGCGTTTGTCCGGCGGCCAAAAACAGCGGCTTTCGATTGCCATAGCGGTGCTTCGCGACAAGCCGATTTTAATCTTAGACGAGGCCACCGCTTCGGTAGATGTCGAGACAGAAAAACTTATACAAGAGGCAATGGATGAGGTAATGAAAAACCGCACCACAATTATTATCGCCCACCGACTTTCTACCATAAAAAAGGCGGATAAAATCATCGTGCTTAACGGCGGCGAGGTAGAGGATATCGGAACCCATGACGAACTTGTATCCAGAGGCGGCCTGTACGCCCATTTAAGCGATATTAACCTTTCGGCCTGACTCGGCTGTGCCGGCAAACGCATGATCGGAAATATTTCACACAAAGGCACTAAGGCACTAAGGCACAAAGTTAAGATTAAGGAAGAAAACGCCGCTTTATCATACTTTATCCTCTTTTTGTACTATAAAATGAGGCAGGAAGAAGACGCGGGGTTATCATAATCCTTCCTAACCTTTGTGCCTTTGTGCCTCCGTGCCTTTGTGTGAGATTCTTCCGATAAAACCCCGGCTAGCCTCGTTAATGCGTTTGCCGCAGGGGCGGGGGCGGATTTTTCTGAGATTTTTGTTTTGAAAACGGCAGGTTTTACCGAAACTAAAACAAATGTCCGCGCAAATTTCACGCAAGATTAGTTTTCTCATTTTTTTCGCGGGGCTTTGCATAATCGCAGCCGTAACCCTGTCCGCCTACTACCTGCTTTCGCCGCCAAGACTCGGCCCGCACTACGACTTTTTCAGGTCAAGACGCGCCGCCCCTGTCGCGCGCGAAATCTTGCTTATCAATACCGGCGAAATTATCGAAAACAGGGAGCTTTTTTCCGCCCTCATGGTGATGACCGAAATGGGAGCCTCCAGCCTGCTTTTGGAAGCGCCCCTTGTCCGCGCCTCCCTGCCGCTTGCAATGGGCGAGCGGGAAATACAAAGACAGTTTGACGATGAGTTCGAGATTTTGGGAGCCAACATACGCAACTTTTTTGACGCGATAAGACTCGGATCAATTTCCCCCGTCGCCGCCCCGCTTTATGTTGAGCGTCTTGTCGAACTTGCAGAGGAAGGCCGGGACAGGCTTTCCTCCATGTTCGCCGCCCATTACGAAGAGCTGGAAAGAGCGGCCGTAATTTTCGGATCGCTGTGGGAGGCTCCCCCGCCGCATTACAAGGCAGTTTTCGGGGAAATCAACCGCGTGGCTCCCTTTACAGGCGACGACGTGCACCCGGTTTTGGAATCCCTTAGCTCGCGCTGGGAGTATTTTACCCTTGACCAGAACGGCGAGCCGGGCTTGGCAGGCCTTATCTTGGGGGAAAGGCGCGACCCCTTTCTTGTTATCCGGCAGACAGACGGCAGCGAGCTTATAATAAACCTTGACTCCGGCAGAAATATTTTGATAGACAAGCCGGCCGCCCCCTTCCGCATGATTGACATTCAAACGATACTTGAATACGACAGGCTACAGCGCGAAATGCGTGAGCTTTTGGCCGTGGCCGGCGCTCAGGGAGCCTTTTCCCAAACCCCGCCGCAGATGATCCCGCTTTTCCTCCATGACAGGGCGCAAGAGGCTCGCGCCGATTTGCTGTATTCGCCCTCGGCCGAGGCCAAAAACAACTGGCTTTTCGCCCGCGCCGATTACTTTGAAAGCCTTGACGCTTTTCTCTTTGCCGCCGGGGGGGATGAAGCCGGACAAGAAGCCTTGCAAGAGGTGCAGGAAACCATCGCCGCGATGAAGGAAACCCATGCGGAACTTGCCGCCCTGCGCGACTTTTTAAGGCGTGAGCTTGCCCTTTCCTACGGCATTATGGGGCATATATCCGGGCAAAGCCCCGCGTATGCCTCGGCGCTTTTGGCAAACGCCCTTTTGACAGGCGGCCATGTAAGCGCGGCGCAAAGCCGCATTGCCCTTGCCGCCACCTTTGCGGCGGCTTTGTTAATCCTGATTTTGACCTATTCCATGCGCCCCTGGGCGACTCTGTTTTTCGGCCTTGTCTTTACGGCGGCTTTCGCCTTTGCGATGGGCTGGAGCTTTGTTTTGACCGGCTACTGGATAGACCCCCTTATGCTCGCCTTGGCCTCCTGCGCAGGCCTGTTGTTTGTGTTTTTCAGCAAAACGGGCATTGTAAAAAAGAGGGCGGCGCGTTTGAGCGCGATCTACGGGCAGGCTGTGCCAAAGCCCCTTTTGCAGGAGCTTATTAACATGGACGGCCTGTCTCTGCCGCAGTTTGCCGTGGAAAAGGCCGCCGTGATTGCCGTCAAAGATTCTTCCCTTGCCGGCATCGAAAAAAAAGAAGGGCTTTTACAGGCGGAAAAGGCCAGGGCGCAGTTCCGCCAAAAGGTGCGGGAAGTATTTAACGCAAGCGGAGCTGTTATTGCCGGCGGCTATGACGATCAGGTGCTCGTATGCTTCGGCTCCCCGCCCCAGCGGGCTGTTCTAAAAAAGAAAACCAAGGGCAAAAAAAAGCCCGTCTCTATATTTGCCGATTACCACCCGGCGGACAACTCCCTGCACATTGTCCGCAGGCTTCTTAAAGACAGCAAAAACACCTGGCACTTTGGGCTTGATTACGGGGAGTGTTCCTTTTCATGGTCGCCGGCCACAGGCTACCTTGCCGCAGGCGGCCCGGTTTCCCGCGCCCGCACCCTGTCGGCAATGACTGGCCGGGCAAAAACCCGCGCCCTTATGACCGAGTCCGTGTTTGAAAAGTCAGACCTGCCCGCCCGCCGGATGGGCAGCTTCGGCAAAGAAGCCGGCAAAGCAAACGGCGTGTACGAAGTCAACTGATGCTGGCGGTTCCCGGAAGGTCGGGCTTCACGCAAAGGCACAAGTTAAATTGGGAGTAAATTCAGAGGCTCGAGCATTCATGCGTTTGTCGTGAATCCCGCCCGCCGGGCGGCTTGACAAAACGGCGGGTATGCCGTAAACTTGTATCAAAGGGATATTTTCCAATGCGCCGGGCAAAGCGCGGGTGTAATTTTATTTTTGACGGAGGGTTAAGCGTCTGGGGCTTGGGGGGCTTTGGTATAAAAATAGGGGGTTAGGAGGAAGAGTTAAGGAAACGATGATTAAATCCCATCGAGGATTTAATCATCGTTCTTACCCGCATTTTGCGCAATGAAATGAGCAAATGCATAGGGAAGCACTGATTAGCGTCGAGTTAATCAGTGCTTCCCTAAGGCTATCTAACCTGATGCGGTTTTCTTTTAATGGCCGCCGGCCTGTCCCGAATGGTGCGCCGGCAGTCGCGGGTAGGTTTCAGGAGAAGGTTATGTCAACTTTGGTTTCGCGAGTGGAAAGAGATTTTTTGCTTAAAAGCATCTTGAACGAAAAAATTCCTCTAACTTGCTACAAAAACCGCCGAAATTTCATTCTAACCCTAGACGATCTTAGGGGCGAGGTTGCCGTTTTTCAACAGCACGCGCCTGTCGAAAATATAAAAAAGGGAACGAGCCTGCGGCTGATGCTCAGTTTCCACGGGCAGATTATCACTTTTACAATAAGGGCTGACTTTTTTAAGGGCGACTTTGTCATCTGCCGAAAGCCGAAAACGCTTTACAAAAATCTTACCCGCTCTTTTTTAAGAATTCCCCCGCCGGAAAATTTAAGCGCAGTTTTCCATTTTAAGGGCGAGCGTTACGATTTGCCTTTCCCCATCGCTAGCGGCTTTGAAGACGACGATTTAAGCGAGGTTTTTCAGGGGAAATCAAACAGCGATCTCCCGGAAATTATCGCCGGCATTGCCGCCCAGATTAAACAGTTTGCCAACGGCTACAAGCTAGTTACTTTTAAGGAGCGCCAGCCTCGGACTTTGGAAGAGATGGTTATGACTCAAACAGGCAAGGCTTTGTATTTGCCCTCAACTCAGGGTTTTTTGCCCAAGGTAGACCCCTATCCTAAAAAGCGCATTATTACGGAAGAGGTTTTTAAGCGCTATCTGGAGAGCACAGGCGTGCCGGCGGCTTCGCAAAACAATACTATCTTCACTTTGATAAAAACCAAATACGAGCAAAATGTTTTTTCCGAGGCCTATGTCCCGATTTTGTTTCAGGAGTATGTTGTCGGCTACATTCACATTTGGAACGACAGCAAAGATGACACTTCTCTTGAATTCCCCGTATTGGACAAAATATTCGACCTTGCCAAAATTATGTGTTACTCTCTCAAGCTGAACGGGCATTTTGAGGGGGTAAAAATGGTGGAAAAAACTTTTAGCGCCAAAATTATCGATATAAGCGCGTCGGGTATTCTTTTTTCCTATCGCAATTATGAGTTCGATGTTATTTTGCAAAAAAGGGATAAGGTTGACATAAAGCTGGTTACTCCCCTGGGCGAACTTGACACTCTTGCCGTTGTCGAGCGTCGCTACAGGGAAAAAACGACGAATTTTATAGGCTGCAGGTTTCTTGATCTGTCCAGCGAAGATGTAACTTTTATTTCAGACACTCTTTACGGCAAGGTTTTCCCGGAGGGCGAAGAAAGCTTTGCCTTTATTCCCGAAAATTTTTAGCCGCGGTGCGGAGCGGCTGCGGTGCAGCCGCGGTGCTATGCAGCCGGGGCTTTTTACGGGGCGGGGTTTGCTGTGCGGGTTGGCCGGCGGCTTACGGCAAGGCGGGGGTATCTTTTTGGTTCTCTTGCATTGCCTTTTGCAATGTGCGATAATTTAGGGAAACACTGATTAACTCGAAGCTAATCATTGCTTCCCTAGTCTGTTCCTAGCTCGTCTGGTTTTGGAGCGGGCGTAATTTTTGAAAAAACGAGGAAAAATATGAGGTTGATTACACGTTCTGATTTTGACGGCCTGGCTTGCGGCACTCTTTTGGAGCACATGGGGCTTATAGACGGCTGGCTTTTTGTCCATCCCAAGGATATTCAAGACGGGCTGATCGAAGTTACCGAAAACGATATTATTGCCAATGTTCCTTATGTCAAGGGTTGCGGGCTTTGGTTTGACCATCATTCCAGCGAAGAGGAAAGGCTTGGCGGGGGGGTCAAGTTTGAGGGGGCCTCAAAAAAAGCGGCTAGTTGCGCCCGGGTTATTTACGACTATTACGGCGGCGATCAAAAGCTGGGGAAGTTTGCCGAAATGGTAAAATATGTTGACAAGATGGATTCGGCGGATTTGACTATTGATGAAATTATGAATCCCAAGGGCTGGGTGCTTTTGGGTTTTATTGCCGACCCGCGCACGGGTTTGGGCAGGATTCGCAATTTCACTATAAGCAATTTCGATTTAATGAAGAATCTTGCAAAGGGCGCTTTGGGTAATTCTATTGACGAAATTCTTGAAATGCCTGATGTTAAAGAGCGGATAAATGTCTATTTCGAGCAAAACGAGCTTTTTATCAATATGGTAAAAAAGCACGCAAAGATCGAGGGTAACGCGATTTGTCTTGATTTGCGCGGCATGGATGTAATGCCGGCGGGCAATCGTTTTCTGCTTTACACTCTTTTTCCCGATCAAAATATATCGGTCTGGGTTGTGGACGGCAAAAAAAAGGTCAACTCGGTTATTACGGTGGGCTACAGCATTATAAACAAAACCGCGACGGTCGATGTGGGCAGTCTTATGCTAAAATACGGCGGCGGGGGCCACAGTGTTGTTGGCACTTGCCAAATTGCCTGCGAAGATGCCGACCGTGTGATTGCCGAGGTGATTGCCGCTATAAGGTAGTCCCTGGGGTGAGGGGCGAGGGGCGAGGGGCGAGGGGCGGCCTGCCAGATAAGGCTCCGCGGGGTTCCGGGCGGGCTGTGCCCCCCGTAAAACCGCGGAGAAGTCTTCTGCGGGGCATTGTCAAAAGTTTTGCGGCGTGTTATGGTTTTTTATGCACATTGTATGTCTTGACCTTGAGGGCGTTTTAATTCCCGAAATTTGGATAGCGGTATCCAAGGCCGCCGGGCTGGACGGGCTTGCGCGGACAACAAGAGAGGAAGCCGACTACGACAAACTCATGAAGGGGCGGCTGGACATTCTGGCGGCAAACAATTTAAGGCTGGCCGATCTTCAGGCGATTGTAAAAGGCATGGAGCCGCTGGAGGGCGCGCTGGACTTTGTCCGCACTTTAAGAGGGCGCGTTCAGTTTGTCCTTCTTTCGGACACCTTCGACCAGTTCGCCCGGGGCATCTTGGAAAAACTCAACTGGCCTACGCTTTTTTGCAATACTTTGGAGGTTGCCCCCGACGGGGTTATTACAGGGTATAAAATCAGGCAGCAGGACGGCAAGCGATGCGCGGTAAGGGCTTTCAAGTCGATAAATGCAAGGGTCTTTGCCGCCGGGGATTCCTTCAACGACCTTTCCATGCTGCGCGAGGCTGACGCGGCCTGCCTTTTCCGCGCCCCGCAGGCGATTGTCGAGCAGTGTCCCGATCTGGCGGCCACGGATTCTTTTGACGGGCTTTTGGAAAAAATTGACGTTTTCTTACAAGAAAGCCCGTAAACGATGCCGGACACTAACGCCCAAAACGAGCACTATCTCTTGGAACGCGCCCCCTTGGTTTTGCGGGCAAGGGGCTTTCGCCTGTATGGCGACGGCGGGGTGCGGCTTGTAGACCTTTGGCAGAACAACGGGGCGGCCGTACTGGGACACAGGCCGCCGTCTCTCTTGCGCGAGCTTAAAAACACCGCCGGGCGCGGGCTTTACGCGCCTTTCCCTCATTTTATGGAAGGCCGCTTAAAAAACGCGCTTGGCGGGCTTTTTCCGGGGCGTGTTTTCCGTTTTTATTGCGGCGCCCCTTTTGTTCTGCAGGCTCTTGTAAAAACCGGCGAGGCCGCTCTGTGGCGACCTTTTTCCGATGCAAAATCGCCCTTTGCTGTCGCCGAGGATGCGCCGGGGGTTCTTATCCCGGTCTTGCCTGGCATTCAAGGCTGGCGCGGGGGGTTGCCGCTGGGTTTTTGCGCCCTTGCTCTGCGGCCAGAAGCTGCCGACGGCCTGCCCCCTGGGGAGTTTCTGCCGCCTTTGTCGCTGGCGGCGGCCGCTCGCGGGGCGCGGGAGCTTCTTGCAAGCGGCAAAAGGGCGAAGCCGGGCTACAGGCGCATAGAGAGGGCTTTGCAAAAAAGCCCCTGGAGCCGCCGTGGGATTTACCTTGGTTTAAAGGAGCCGCTCTGCCGGCCGCGCTGGGAGGCTCTTTTCGCCCGTTTTCTGCAAGCGGGCTTCCTGTTGCCCCCCGTCCCCAGCGACCCCCTCATCCTGCCGGGCGAGCTTTCCGACGGCGAAGAGGCCGCCCTTGCAAAGCTTTTACAAAGCTAGCTTTTGTAAAGCTCGCTTTTACAAAGCTCGCTTTTGCAAGAAGAGTAGAGGAGCGCACAAAGGCACAAGAGCCTGTAGAAAAACCCTAGCAATTCTACATTTAACAGAGCAGGGAGGAAAATTCACCACGGAGGACTGGCAAGCTGCGCTTGCCTAAAGAAACGCTGATTAAATCGAAGCTAATCATCGTTTCCTTAGGTTTCACCCCTTGACTACTTCTACCAGATTGGTGTGCTGGGGGTTCCCTTTGGCAAGCGGGGTCGGCCGGAAGGCGGTCAGCACGTTGATCGAGCCGGCTGTGTCCACTCCGTTTTTGTCCGGGCTGTACCACGCGCCCTGGGGCATTGCGACAACGCCCCTCACAATGCGCCCGGTAACAGAGGCCTTTACGCGAAGCCGCCCCCTCCCATTGAACACCTCGACTGTGTCGCCGCAGGTTATGCCCCGCTCTCCAGCATCGTGCGGGTTTATCCACAGGCGGTGCGGCTCGGCCTCTTCCATCCAGTCGCAGGCGTAATGAACGGAGTGCGTGCTTCGCTTTGTGTGCCAGCCGATAAGCTGCAGGGGGTATTTTTCGGCAAGCGGGTCACCGGGGCCTTCCGCGCAGGGGACGTATTTCGGAATGGCGGGAATCTCGCTCTCCTTCCCTTGCGCCTTGCCAAGCGCATCCAGCCGCTGGGAAAAAATCTCGATCTTGCCTGAAGGCGTGGCGAAAGGGTGAGATGCCGGGGCTTCAATCTGCTTTTTGTAGGCGATGTATGGCGCGTCGCCTGAAAATTTAAAGCCGCCGTTGTTTTTGAAAACTTCGTACTCCGGAAGCCCCGGCTCCTGGGCGCGTACATTGTCATAACAACTTTTCAGCCACTGCGAGCAGTTTTCATGCCCTTCGTCAAAGCCTTCAAGATACCCCATGCGCCCTGCCACATCGCGAATAAAGCCGTGCTCGAAACGGCAGCCGAAAAACGGATCGATTACCTTGTTGCCGAAAAGCAGGTAGGAACCGTAGCCCCAGGAGCCGGCGATGTTTTCGCTCTCTAAAAGGGAGGCCGCCGGCAGTAAAAGGTCTGCGAACCTTGCGCTTGCGGTCATAAACACGTCGGATGACAAAATAAACTCAACCTTGTTTGTGTCGCGCAAAATGCGAACCGTGTCGTTTATGTCGGAGTGCTGGTTGACAAGCGTATTGCTGGCAAAGCTCACAATCATTTTTATATCAGCGTCCAGCTTTTCCGCCCCTTCCAGAGCGTCATCGATTTTGTTCATGCCCTTGCCGTCTTCGACAGCCTTTGTCCAAAGAAAGCAGGGGATTTTCGCCGGCACCGGGTTTGGCGGCATGGGAAAAACAGGCCTTGCCCGCTCTACAACCCCGCCAAAGCCCCCCGCCCCCCCCCCTG
>WRKI01000239.1 GCA_009778155.1 Spirochaetota bacterium | reverse complement strand
TGGCAACGGCCGCCGCCGCTGC
The DNA here is from genome assembly GCA_009778155.1 of Spirochaetota bacterium. Taxonomy (GTDB): domain Bacteria; phylum Spirochaetota; class Spirochaetia; order Treponematales; family Breznakiellaceae; genus WQXQ01. Next base: position 10,431 of record WRKI01000239.1, on the reverse strand, counting down.
CAGCGACGCAGAGGGAAATGCGGCTAACATGAAAATCGTAATGATTTCCGACTTTGCCGGCAACACAGGCAGCCCGAAGGCGAACACGCTTGTACTGCCGGCGCACTCCCTTTCGATTGCCAATGTGTTAAACGGCAAAACGGAAAAGCCTTTTCAAACCGACACATTGGGACAGCTTGCGACATTTACAGCCCCGGATGCAAACATTCTTATTGTCGATGACATTGAGACAAACCTGTTCGTGGTAAAGGGCTTGTTAAAACCATACGAGGTGCAGGTAAACATTTGCTCAAGCGGCAAAAAAGCCGTGGAAGCTGTCGAGTGGGATGTTTACGATCTTATCCTTATGGATCACATGATGCCGGACATTGACGGCATAGAAGCTACCAAACTTATACGGCAGTACGACGGCGCCGGCGGGCATTATAAAAGCGTGCCTATCATTGTGTTGACAGCTAACGCTATATCCGGCGTGGAAAATATGTTTATCGAAAACGGTTTCGACGACTTTCTGTTTAAGCCCATCGACATTGCCAAGCTGAATCTTATTTTGGAAAAATGGATTCCCAAAGCCAAGCAGGTAAAGCTGTCCCAGACCGACACCCATGAAAAACCGGAGGAGCCAGAGGGCGATCTCGCCATTCCCGGCTTGAACGTAAAACAGGGCTTGGCCGGCTCCGGCGGCAGTCTTAAAAACTACAAGTTCGTACTTGGCATTTTCCAAAAAGACGCTTTGGAAAAAACAAAGGAGCTTGAAGCCTTTTGGAAGTCCGGGGAAGTGCGGCTATACACAATCGGCGTGCACGCGCTTAAAGGGGCGCTGGCAAATATTGGCGCGGACTCTCTTTCCCAAGCCGCCGCCGCGCTGGAGGCGGCCGGGAACTCCGGCGACTTGCCGTTTATCGAAAAAAACAACGGGGCTTTTTTAGCCGGCCTAGATGCGCTTGCGGCGGACATTGCCGCCGTCTTGAAGCCGGCCGCCCTTGCGCCGGCCGCCGCCCCCGCCCTTCTGTTTGACGAGCTTGCAAGGCTTGCCGCCGCAATAAACGAAATGAACTTTTCCGGCATAGGCGGCTCTGTCGAGGTGCTTAACATCTTTGCCGGCGTAGACGGGGTTCAAGAAATCATCACCCACACGCTGACCGGCAACTATGACGAGGTTGTAAGCCTCATCGAAACCATGCTCCGGGAAAAGCCCCTGCCGGGGGCAAAGCGGGGAATTTTCACCACGGAGGAGGCTACGGAGTAGCACACGGAAACAGGCTTGCTCCCCCGGCCAGCCGCCCGCACGCTAAAACTTCCTGCCTTCGTGTGCGTTTTTTTTCGCAAAAAAAATCGATTTGCGCAGGCCGGACTATTGCATCACCGCTATATATAGTGTATAGTCTTCCTTGTACCGCTATATATTGTGGCATGGCTCCTTTTCAGGCCGCCCGGCGGGCAGATTTTACAAAAGGGTTTTTTAGCAATGAAGATCAAACGTTTTTTCACGGAAAGCGAAGGCGGCCCCTACAAAGGCATTGTTTGGGAGAAACGCAAAAGCGAAATCAAGAATCCAGACGGATCACAGGTGTTTTTAGAAGAGACCGTCATCGTGCCCTCCTTCTGGAGCCAGATCGCATCGGACATAATGGCTCAAAAGTATTTCCGCAAAGCCGGCGTGCCGGCAGACAAAGCCAATCAATGGAAGAAATGGGCTGAAGGCGGCGGCGCGGCCGGCAGTGCGGGCGATGAGTTCCCCCTGCCAGAAGACGGGGCGGAGCATGATGCCCGGCAGGTTTTCCACAGACTGGCCTTTACATGGCTGGACTGGGGCAAAAAACACGGCTACTTTGACAGCGAAGAAGACGAAAAAGCCTTCTACGACGAAACCTGTTATATGCTCGCCTGGCAGATGGCCGCGCCGAACAGCCCCCAGTGGTTCAACACCGGGCTTTACGCCGTTTACGGCATCGACGGGCCGGCGCAGGGGCATTTTTACTTCGACCCGGAAAAAAACGAGCTTGTAAAATCGCAAAGCGCGTACCAAAGGCCTCAGCCCCACGCCTGCTTCATCCTTTCTGTCGAAGACGACCTAGTAAACGAAGGCGGCATCATGGACTTGGTAACAAGAGAGGCGCGGCTTTTCAAATACGGATCGGGCACAGGCTCCAATTTTTCCCGCATACGCAGCCTTAACGAAAGGCTTTCCGGCGGGGGGGTCTCTTCGGGGCTTTTGTCCTTTCTGAAAGTCGTGGACAGATCGGCCTCGGCGATAAAGTCCGGGGGGACAACCCGGCGGGCGGCCAAGATGATAAGCCTTGACGCAGACCATCCCGACGTTGAAAAATACATAAGCTGGAAGGCCGCCGAGGAACACAAGGCCGCCTCTCTTGTTACCGGCTCGCAAATCTTGAAAAAACACGACGAGACCGTAAAAAAAGCCCTCGCCGCCTTTCGCGGCCCAGAGGCCGACAGGCTTAACCCGGAGAAAAACCACGAGCTTGCCGCCGCCCTTCGCGCCGCGCTTGCCGACAAAATCCCCCCGTCTTACGTTTACCAAAAGTTGCGCCGGCTGGAACTTGGCGATGAGGACATCACCGCGCCCGTTTACAGCGTGGCCTGGGACGACGAGGCCTACAACACGGTCTCCGGGCAAAGCTCCAACAACTCGCTGAGGTTAAGCGACGACTTTATGCGGGCGGTGCTTGCCGACGGCGACTGGAACCTTACAAGCCGGACATCGGGCAAAACGGTGAAAACGGTCAAGGCGCGGAAAATCTGGAACGACATAGCGCGTGCAAGCTGGCAGTGCGCAGACCCCGGCCTTCAGTTCCACACGACAATCAACGACTGGCACACCTGCCCCAAGGGGGGGGAGATTCGAGCCTCCAATCCCTGCTCCGAATATATGTTCCTTGACGACACCGCCTGCAACCTCGCCTCGATCAATCTGGCCTCGCTTTACGACCGGGAGGCGAAAAGCTTCAATATAGAAGGCTACCTTCACGCTATCGGGATATGGACTACCATTCTGGAGATTTCCGTGGTCATGGCGCAGTTCCCGGCGCCGCGCATCGCCGAGCTTTCGTATCAGTACAGGACGCTGGGCTTGGGCTACGCAAACTTGGGAACCCTCTTTATGCTGATGGGCCTGCCCTACGATTCCGAAGAAAGCCGCGCGGCGGCGGGCGCGCTTTCCGCCATGCTCTCCGGCGAAGCCTACGCCCAATCCGCCCGCATGGCGCAATCGCTGGGGGCCTTTCCCCGTTACCGCGAAAATGCCGAAAATATGCTGAGGGTGATCCGCAACCACCTGCGTGCGGCGGCGGGTGCGCCGGCGGCCGAGTACGAGGGGCTTTCCACCCCGCCCAAGGGCATCGATGCGGCGCACTGCCCGCCCTATCTTCTGGAAGGGGCAAAGGCCGCGTGGCAACGCGCGCTGGATTTGGGCGGCGAGCACGGCTTTCGCAACGCGCAGGTTACCGCTATCGCCCCCACTGGCACTATCGGCCTTCTTATGGATTGCGACACGACCGGGGTGGAGCCGGACTTTGCCCTTGTCAAGTTCAAAAAACTTGCAGGCGGCGGCTACTTCAAAATCATCAACCAGTCCGTGCCGCAGGCTCTCAAGGTGCTGGGCTACTCGCCCGCCGAAATCGAGGAAATTGTCTTTTACGCCACCGGGCGCAAGACCTTGGCGGGCGCCCCTGCGGTGAACCACGAAAGCCTGGCGGAAAAGGGTTTCCCGGCCGAGGCCATTGCCGCCGCCGAGGAAGCGGTCAAGGCCGCTCTCAGTTTGGAGGGCGTTTTTACCCCCGCCGTTCTGGGCGAGGCCTTTGTCGAGGGTGCGCTCAAAATCCCCCAGTCAACCTGGGCGCTGCCCGGCTTCAGCCTTTTGAGGCACTTGGGCTTCAGCGCGGCCGACATAGAGGAGGCCGAGCTTTATGCCTGCGGCACGATGGGGATCGAGGGCGCGCCGGCGCTCAAAAAAGAGCATTACGCGGTTTTTGACACGGCCACCCCTTCGGGGAAAAACGGCCGGCGCTCCATCCCTTGGGTGGCGCACATTACCATGATGGCCGCCGTCCAGCCCTTCATTTCGGGGGCGATCTCCAAGACGATCAATATGCCGGGCAGCGCGAGTTACGAGGATGTCAAGGGTGCCTCCATGCTGGCATGGAAAAGCGCGGTCAAGGCAATCGCCCTGTACCGCGACGGCTCCAAGCTCTCCCAGCCGCTCTCTTCCTTCCCGCCGGGGACGAATCCGCTTGCGGACGCTGTCATGAAGGTCGAGCGCACGCTCGATGCGCCGCCAGTTTCGGAGCGCCGGGGGAAGAGCGACGAGCGCGGCAAGAGGAAGAGCTTGTCGAACCGCCGCGCCGGCTATACGCAGAAGGCGAAGATTGGCGGGCACTCGATTTTTATCCGCACGGGCGAGTACGATGACGGCAAACTGGGCGAGATTTTCCTTGATATGCACAAGGAGGGCGCGGCCTTCCGCAGTCTTTTGAATAGCTTCGCGATAACGGTTTCGCTGGGTTTGCAGTACGGGGTCCCGCTTGAGGAGTATGTCGATGCTTTCACCTTCAGCCGGTTCGAGCCTAACGGGGCGGTTTCCGGCCACGACTATGTGAAGATGGCGACGAGCGTTATCGACTATATTTTCCGCGATCTTGCGATAAGCTACCTGAAGCGCACGGATTTAGGCCAGATTAAGCCTGAAGACCTGCTTTCCACCGGCACGAAAAGCCCCTCTGCTCGGCCGACGGAGGCTGACGCGGGGGCGGCGGCTCCGTCTGCGGCGGAGGTGCCGGCGGCAAGGGGCGCGTCGGGCGCGGCGCAGGGTGCGGCTCCGGCGGCGGCTCAAAACACGGCTCAAAGCGAGGAGGCGGCGAAAATTGCCGAGGCGCGTATCAAGGGTTTCGAGGGCGACCCCTGCCCGTCTTGCGGCTCTTTTTCGATGGTGCGCAACGGCTCCTGCCTTAAATGCACTTCCTGCGGCGGCACTACCGGCTGCTCTTGATCTTGAGGGACGAGGGGGGCAAGGGGGAACATGGCGGGAAAGATTAAAATTGCGGCGGCGGCCTTCTTGCTTGTTCTGCCGGGCGCGGTTTATGCCGAAGGCGGCGGCCTTAGAAATCATCTTGACGGCTTGGGGCTTTCCGCCGGAAGCCCTCCCCTTGCCGCTCTGGAAGGCTTCGGCTTCGGGGGCTATGCGCGTTTTGAAGGCATTCGCGATGCCGGCGGCGGGGGCTTTGCCGGCTGGGCTTTTGTCGAGGAGCCCTGGGGCGACTTTTTTGTCATGGCCTGGACGGATCGCGGCTCGGCAGAGGCCAGCGCGATTCTTTTTGCCGCGCAGGGCATTTTCGGCACGGCCGAAGGCGGGCGTTACGAGGCCGGTTTTTATTTTACGCAAGGCGGCGGCTGGGATTTTTCATGGAACCCCGAGCCGGGCGAATGGGGCGGCTACTATTTCCCGGCGGGAACCGCGCTTTTCTGGATTTACGCCGATAACAATTAAGAGTGGAGAGAGAAAATGGCAAATAGATTGAAATTGACAGCGGCGGCGGCAACGCTCGCGCTCGCATTGTTTGTGGCTTTGCCGGGGGCGGTTTACGCCCAGGGCTTCGGCAACCGCCTTGACGAATTGGGGTTTTCTATGGCGAATCCGCCTCATGCCGTATTAGGAGCTTTCGGCTTCCTTGTGCATGATTCGTTTGCTCTTGGAATATCTAGGTTCAATAGAATAAGAGATGCTGGCAGCGGTGGCTACCAAGGTTGGACTCTTGACGGAGAAGAATGGGGAGATGCGTTCTTGATTATGGCTTGGACAGGTCGGAGCATGGCTCAGGCTAATATCATTGCGTTTGCAGTGGAAGACATTTTTGGAAGCGTTGAAGAAAGAGGGTATCTGGAAGATGGTGTTCGTTTTTCAGCAGGTTCCCGGTGGGTACTATTTTGGAACCCTACACATAGCAACGGGGACAGTGGCTATTTGCCTGCGGAAACTGTGTTCTTACTTATTTACGCCGATCGCAATTAGAGGATTGATACAGGAGCACAAAAGAGCAAGGAGAAATTATGGCGAAAAAAATTAAATCAGCAGCGGGGGCGCTGGCGGCAACGCTCGCGCTCGCATTGTTTGTGGCTTTGCCGGGGGCGGTTTACGCCCAGGGCTTCGGTCTTAGAAACCAGCTTGGCGAATTGGGGCTTTCCACGGCGGCTCCGCCGGATGCCGTCTTGGAATACTTCGGTTTCGGCGACGACTTTTGGGGTTCTGTAATTTTTGAGGGTATTAGCAATGCGGGCGACGGGGGTTTTGTCGGCTGGGCTGTTGTCGAAGAGGCTTGGGGCGATTTGTACTTTGTCATGGCCTGGACTGGCCGCAACGAGATTCAGGCCGACGATATTGTTTTTGCCGCGCAAAGTGTTTTCGGCATTGCCATTGACCGGAGTTACGAAGACGGTGTCCATTTTACCGAGGGCGGCGGCTGGGATGTGGCCTGGAACCCCTGGCTTATCGAAGAGGGTGGCTACTATCTGCCGGCGGGGACGGTGCTTTTTTGGCTTTCTGCCGATAACGATTAGGGGGGAGTGTGTAAGGGCTGGGGGAAATATGGCGAATAGGGCAAATCGATTGAAACTTGCGGCGCTGGCGGCGGCTCTTGTCCTGGCGGTCTCGCCTGCTGGCTATGGCGAAGGTTGGGACAACCCGGGTTGGGACAGCGGAGGTTGGAACAACCCGGGCCCGCGTAATCATCTTTACTCGACTTTTAGTCTTTCCGCCGCGACTCCGCCGGATGCTGTGTTAAGGGCTTTCGGTTTTGGCGATGTGTTCTGGAGTCCTGTGCGTTTCGGCAGTATTGTCGAGGCCGGCGGCGGGGGCTATCTTGGCTGGACTCTTGCCGGAGAGGGTTGGGGCGATGTGCATCTTGTGATGGCCTGGTCAGAGCGCAGTATTGCGCAGGCCAATGTGATTGTCTTTGCCGCGCATGACATTTTCGGGGGTGTCATGGACAGGTGGTCTTCCGGCGGTATTCATTTCGCTTCCGGCGACGGCTGGACTTTAACCCTGAACTCCCAACGCATTGACGACGGCCACTACTACTGGCCTGCCGGCACTGTCCTGTTATGGATTTCCGCAGGGAATTAGGGGGTAAAGGGCATAAGATTATGACAATATTTCAAAAGTTAGAGACATTCGTTCTTAAAACCTTCAAAACTACGCTGGAAGTGTTTCTAACAGCATTGAAAATGAGTCCGAATGCACAGGGCTATGTAAATGGCTCTATTACAGAGTTGCTTCTAAAGCAGCACTTGGAAAGTTTAAATTACGAAGTAAAACGCATTCGTGAAAAATGGGAGGGTAAAAAACATACAAATCATCACGGCGACTTTTATTTTCGCAAAAACGGCGCAAGCGATTGGTTTGTGCTGGAGGCAAAGGGGGTAAAATCTAATACGGAAGATTGGAACAAACTATATAATTTGCCAAAATTGATAAAGATTCTTTTTGATTATCACGAAATTGTACATTGGATTGACAAAGATAAGGAAATCGAGCCTCAAATAAATGAATGGATTAAAAAGAATCTTCCCGAGCTATTAACTGCGCCTATACTTTATTCCTACGAAGAAATTCACGATTATTTGAAAAATCCCCCAAAAAGAAACGCCAAAACTGTCCGCTATGCAAAAGCTGGCTGTTTACAGCCGTGAAGAAATAGATGCGATGATTGACAACCGGCTAGAATACTTAATGTCAAAAGTAAGAGTTTTAGATACGCACTTTGTTTCAGGTGTCTCTGGGGCAAACGAGCGAACACAAGCCACACCTAGAAAAGACGAATTTAATATCATTTCCATTGATATTGTGCTTCGTTACAATGAGCATAAATTTTTGTTTGCCAATCCAAAGCATTTAGAATCATCAAGTAAGGACAGTAGCCATTTGCAACAAAATTACATTATGGGTTTTGTTTTTCCGCAAACAGACGGTACTTTGACATTAGATTTAACAGATGAATGGTGTGATAATTTTGCAGATGTTTATGCAACTTTATCAAGTGAAGACGCTATCGCTGAAAACGATATGCAAATTGATAATCGAAATATTGTGATGGAATAATGGAAAATTTACTGTTTGACATACCGCTTTCAAAAGAAGATAACCTTTTGCGTAGATTTGAAGAAATTCACGATTATATCTACGCAAACGATGGGCTTTCGCCACAACAAGCTCTTGAAGAATTTGTTAAAATCTTGTTTGCAAAAATATTTGACGAAAACAATAATCTAAATTTGTTTTCGCAAAAACATATTGCGAAGTTGTTTGAAAGAACAAAGCAGAACTTTATAGAGATTTTCGAGCTTGATGAAAAAATTAAACTTTCCGAAAATTCTATCAACTTTATAGTAAGCAAATTGCAAAAAATTTCGCTTGTCGATTCTTCGCAAGATGCCAAGGGGTTGGCATTTCAAAAGTTTATTTCGCATCACGAAAAAGGTCGTCAAGGGCAATTTTTTACACCTGAACCTGTGATTGATTTTTGCGTTGAAATGATGCAGCCAAAAATAAATGAAAAGCTTATTGATCCTGCCTGCGGCAGCGGCGGCTTTTTGATGTCAGCAATAAAATACTTGCAAAAAAACAATCAAAATACCGATATCCAAACTATTATTTCTGAAAGTATTTTTGGACTTGATATAAATAAAAGTATTTTGCGTATTGCTAAAATGAAATTGCTTTTAGAAGCAAATGTAAAAATGAATGTGTCATGTGCGAATTCGCTAGAGAATTTTGAAAACTTGAATGATACATTTGATTTGATTTTGGCAAACCCGCCTTTTGGGGCAAAAATCGCGAGTCCCGGATTTCTGTCTAAATTTGATTTGGGCTACAAATGGGCAAAATATGAAAAAGAGTTTTGTAAAACTAGAGCTTTACAGACGACACAAAATACTGAAATTATGTTTATTGAACGTTGCTTGAAACTCTTGAAAGAGGGCGGCCGGATGGCTATTGTTTTGCCAAATGGAACCTTTGAAAATCCTAGTTTGGAATACTTGCGTTTTTATATCAAGCGCAAATCTAAATTGCTAGCCATTGTAAAATTGCCGCAAGAAACTTTTATCCCGTATGGAACAGGTGTAAAAACGTCAATTTTATTCCTAGAAAAAACTACGCAACATATTGAAGGGCAATGCCGTGTATTTTTTGGAAAAGTAACCAAACTTGGTTATCAAGGTAACAAAAATGGAACCCCGGTTTATAAAAAAGACAAATACGGTCAAATTTTAAAAACAGGAGGCCAGCAGGTTTTAGATGAAGATTTTAGCGAAATAGTGAATCAATATAAACTTTTTCAACAAAAAGAAAAATTAACGCAAAAAAATTCATTTGCAATAAATTACAACGAATTAAGCGTTAGGTTTGATTTTGATTTTTATTCGCCGGAAAACAAAGTTTTTGTAAAAACAATGAAAAACGGTAAAATAATAAAGTTAGGTGAACTTTGCGAAATTGTAAAACTTAAATCGCCTAAACTTAAAAACACAAACCAAATCGTTGAATATGTGGAGTTGTCAGATATTAACACACATTCGTTTGAAATCATAAATTCAACAACTTACTGTGTTCACGAATTGCCGAGCAGGGCAAGCTACGAAATAAAAGAAGGCGATATCATTACAGCCATTGCAGGAAATTCTGTTGGCACAAAGAAACACGCAACAGCTTTTGTTTCAAAAGAATACGAAGGGTGTATTTGCACAAATGGTTTTCGGATTTTAAGAAACTTTAAAATTGAACCCTACTACCTTTTATTTTATTTACGCACCGAAGCATTTTTAAAACAAATGTTTATGTACCGCACAGGTGCAGCAATTCCCAATGTTTCTGATGCAGATTTGGCAAACATTGAAATTTATGTGCCATTTAATGGGGAAAAAGAAATTATAAACGATCAAATCAAAAAAGCATTTCACTTTAAGCGAAAATTTAAGAATCTGTTGGAAAGTATTACCCTCGAAATTAATTGAAAAAAAAGCAAAAGCTCAAACAAGAGGTAACAGGCAGTTCGGCGGGGGCTATCTTGGCTGGACTCTTGCCGGCGAGGGTTGGGGCGATGTGCATCTTGTGATGGCCTGGTCGGAGCGCAGTATTGCGCAGGCCAATGTGATTGTTTTTGCCGCGCACGACATTTTCGGGGGTGTCATGGACAGGTGGTCTTCCGGCGGTATTCATTTCGCTTCCGGCGACGGCTGGACTTTAACCTTGAACTCCCAACGCATTGACGACGGCCACTACTACTGGCCTGCCGGAACTGTCCTGTTATGGATTTCCGCAGGGAATTAGGGAACCACTGATTAACTCGACGCTAATCAGTGGTTCCCCCTGCATTTGCTCATTTCATTGCGCAAAATGCGGGTAAGAACGATGATTAAATC
>WRKI01000238.1 GCA_009778155.1 Spirochaetota bacterium | reverse complement strand
GCGCGGGCTTACCGTAGCTCAATCCTAACCTTTGTGCCTTCGTGTCGCGAACCGTAGGTTCGATGTGCCTTTGTGTGAAATATTTCCGAGGTTCGTGCCGTTCATGCGTTTGTCGTGCTCCGAGTGGCCGCTTTTCTTAAAGATACGGCAAAATTGCTGAAGCTGTCATTTTACCACTTGCGGAATTTGCGATACGGGGTTATTCTATATATAGAGCTTGAGCGGATTCGCCAAGCAGGAATCAACCTTTTAAAGGAGCATCCTATGGATTTTGTAAATGAAATGAAGGCTAAAGCCAAAGCCGCCCAAAAAAAACTCGTGCTGCCGGAAGGAAGCGAAAAACGGACTATCAAAGCGGCGCGCATTGTGATAGATGAAAAACTTGCCGCCAGCGTAACACTGCTGGGCGAAAGTTCCGAAATAGAAAAAGTCGCAAAAAGCGAAGGCATTCCCCTTAGCGGAATCGAACTGGTTCAGCCGCGCAGCGACGGCAGGTTCGGACACTACGCCCATGCGTATTACGACCTTAGAAAACACAAAGGCATGACAGAAGACCAGGCGAAAGCCGACATCGCAGACCCACTGCGCTGGGGAGCCATGATGCTCCACCTGGGCGAAGTTGACGGCTTTGTCGCCGGCGCGGAAAACACCACAGGCGACGTGCTCAGGGCCGGGCTTACAATCGTCGGCATGACCCCTGGGCTTAAAACTGCTTCATCCTGCTTTGTCATGGCCGGCCTCGACCCGGCATTCGGAATAAAAGGATCGATGATCTTTGCCGACTGCGCGGTAATGCCGGACCCCAACCCCGAACAGCTTGCCGACATTGCCTCAAGCGCGGCGCAATCCTGCCGCGAGCTTTTGAACCAAGAACCCGTCGTGGCCTTGCTGTCTTTTTCGACCAAAGGATCGGCAAGCCACGAGCTTGTAACCAAGGTGCAGACAGCCGTGCAAATCCTGAAAGACCGCAAAGCGGACTTTTTGTTCGACGGCGAAGTGCAGGCGGATACCGCCCTAATCCCCTCGGTATTGGACAAAAAAGCCCCCGGCAGCCCGCTTAGCGGAAAAATCGTGAATGTTATGGTTTTCCCGGACTTAAGCTCCGGCAACATCGGCTACAAACTTGTCCAGCGGCTGGCCAAGGCGGAAGCCCTGGGGCCATTCTTGCAGGGCTTTGCAAAGCCGGTAAGCGACCTTTCCAGGGGCGCGTCCGTCGATGACATCGTTACCACAAGCGCGGTAACCCTCGCCAGGGCAAAGTAGCCCGCCGGGAGACAATGCAAAAAACAGCCCCGTCAAATGCGGCGGGGCTGTTTTGCATTGCAAGATGCGCGGTTTTAGGCCGGCTTTAACTGAGCGATTTCCTTTAGCCGTTCGACAATGTCGATTTTTTGCGTGCAGGCCTTGTTGCACAAACCGCAAGCCGTGCATTTGCCGGCAAGCTCGGCGCGAAGCCCTCCCCAGTGATACTTCATGCGGATTCCCATAAGCTTTTTCCCGTCAGCCTTGTCGAAAAGCAGCTTCTGGTTGTAAGTGTCCATGAATCGGACAATGGGAATCCCCTCCGGGCAATTGTCGCAGTAAGCGCAGCCCGTGCAAATCCCCGAAAGAGCCGCCCCCGCCGCCGCCTTTACACTTTCCAGCTCTTCCTTTGACCGGGGCTTGTAGCCCTCAATCGCCGCCAGCGCGTCTTTTACATGATCCAGCGTTTGAAAACCCACAAGAGTAACCGAAATCTCCGGGTGGTCCCACAGGAAACGCAAGGCGGCCGCCGTTATGTTTTCGCCAGGCCTTTGCAAAAAGCCGAACCGCTGGGGGTTGCCCGGAATAACACCGCCGCCCAGAGGGTTCATAACCACCGCGCCCAGTTTTTTTTCTATTACCGCGTCAAAAGCCGCCTGCCTAGCCTGAAAGTCAACGGCGGAATAGCCAAAGAGCACGCCTTCAAAAACAGCATCCAGCAAAAGCTGTTTAATCTCGTCTTTCATTAAATGGCTGGAGATGCAAATGTGCTTTACAAGCCCCTCTTCTTTCAGCTTGCGGAAAGTCTGCAAAATGCCGTCTTTTTTCCTGCCCTCCCAGTTTTCCAGCGAGGTAATGCACCAAATATGGTAAAAATCGATTGAGTCTATGCCGAGGCGCTTAAGCTGGCCTTCTATTTCGCGGCGAATATTGCTTTCGGTAGATTCAAAGGTTTTCGTGGCCGAAAAATAGGGCAGCCCCCGCTTTCGCATTTCAGCAAAACCCTTGCCAAAAACAGTCTCGCTTTTGGTTTCAAAATATCCCGGCGCTGTGTCAAAATAGTTCACCCCGCCCTCTGCGGCGGCAAGCATCATTTGGACGCACTTGTCGTGATCGTCCACATTTTCAAAACGCATACCGCCAAAGCCTAAAAGCGAAACCTTTTTCCCGGTTTGCCCGTAATCTCTGTAAATCATATTCAACCCCTGTTTTTGCATCGTTCCCTCCGCATAAAATTGATTTTTGCAGAGAGTCTGGCTCTACTATAAATGAAGAAAAAGCGCCTTGTCAAGGAGAGGAAGAAGAAGAAAGCATCACACAAAGGCACGAAAGCACATCGAATTTTAGCTCACACAAAGGCACTGAGGCACATCGAACCTACGGTTCGCGGCACAAAGGTTAGGAGGGGAGGGGATTATGATAAGGCCGCGCCTTCTTCTCTTGCCCTATCTATAGAAGAGAGAAGAGGGGAGAATGTAGAGATGAAGCGGCGCTTTCTAAACTGTCCTTCGTGCCTTTGTGCCTTTGTGTGAGCTTCCTCCGAACCGTGCCCCCGTGTCAGGCACCCCTGCCGCTTTTGACGGTTTTATGCCGATAATATCAAGGGTGTTCTTATTGATTGTTTTACAGCATGATTTTTCCTTGCCGGTTGACGGCAGGGGTTTGACTATTGACAGCTAAAGCCGGCTGCGTTATAGTTTTATTATGCTAACCTGCGGGTTTGTAACCCGGTTCAACCGGTTTTGCGTCATGCAGGCGCGTTAAAAACCGGCTTTTTACCAAGGAGGGCTTTTTATGAAAAATACATTTGTTGTTTCCGCAATACTGGTTTTGTCAATCGTGGTGTTGGCGGCTTGCAGCAGCCAGCCGGAGCCGGTAATGGTCGTGCAGGCGGCGCCGGCCGCACCGCCGCAAATGCCTTTAACCCCGGAACTTTTGCAAAGAATGGGCAATCCCAGCAACCACACGATAACGGGCTTTCAATTTTTCCTTAACGGAGGGATTCGGCTGGAAAACGCTAACCCGAACTTGGGGGCGCAGCCGGTTGTAATGTCCGGGCGAACCGCCATCATAACAGGGGCATCCGGGCGGCAGGCTATCTCGATCAACAACAACACTTTGGGGCAGGCCTTGAATATACAGCGGCAAGGGAACCGCATAAACGTCATGGTAGGGTTTGAAGAAAATCCGAACCTGTTTTTGACATTTTCCGCCACAACCGACGACCCGCAAGGCTATTTCGAGCTGGTCTACACCCCGGGCACCGGCACGCCGACTTTCGCCTGGGACTTTCGCGGTATGCTGAACTACGGCGGCGAGGTTTTCGACCTGTTTTACACCGGCGAGCGGCCCCGGCTTGCAATACAGGCGATGGTGCAGGGCGCAGGGGCGGTTCCCTCAAGGGTTGCTCCGGGAAGAACGCCCTAAAAAACGATGAAAAAGCCGCTTGTTTTTTGCCTGATGCCCTTTTTGCTTGCGGCCGCGCTGGGGGCGTGCAGGACGACCTCTTTTCTAGAACCCTTAACCCCGGAACTTTTGGAAAGAATGGGCGACCCTGATTCCGTCCAAATTTCCGGCTTTCAATTTGCACTTTCCTCAAGAGTGCGGCTGGAGGGTTATATCCAGCCGCAGCACCCCGTGGCTATGGACGGGCGCACTGCCGTTTTGCTTGGCGACGTGCGGCAGTCGGTAACGATAAACGCCCAAACAGAAGGGCAGGCGGTAAATATACAGCGGCTCTACGACCGGATAAACATACAGGTTAGCTTTGAGGAAAACCCGCATCTTTTCCTGAATTTTACCGCCGCAACCTTCGACGGCGACGGCGTTTTCGAGCTTGTTTACGAACCCCGGCTACAGCGGCGGCGTTTTGGGGACTGGTTTTTCTCGCGGCGGCGCGGCTCCCTTGATTACGGCGGCATAGATCACGAACTGGTCTATTCCCCCGGCCGCCACCGCCCGCAACTTTTAATCATGATGCGCATGGAAAACGAGGTAAGGGAAGTAAGCCGCGTGGCCCCCGGCCGGGTAATCATGACGGACGACGACCCGTGAAAACCGCCACGCCTTTGGCGGCCATTGCCTGCGGGCTGTCGTTAAAAGAAGATTCATTTGTTGATATTAGCGGCGTGGGGCAAGAAATTGTCATAAAGCCCGTTAAAAAAAACAATCTAGCCGAAATGCTCAGTAAAATTAACGATCAAAACATCCACGATGAAATAGACACAGGCGGGGCTGTTGGAAAAGAAGCATGGTAGGGAAAAAATACATCCCAGAACGCGGCCTTATCATAATTCCGCCCAAACCTTTGTGCCTTCGTGTCTTTGTGCCTTGGTGTGAGATACTTCCGAAAAAAATCGTCAAATCCGGTTCGTGTCTTTCATGCGTTTGCCGTGTGGATAAACAGGCTCCCGTGAAAACCGCGCCGGCCGGAGGGCGCGGGCGGTTTCCAAGCCGCCGGGCGATTACATGGACTTCCAGAACTTGTAGAAATCCCTTTCGACATCTTCCAGCGGGACAAGCGGGTAGAACCGGCTCTTTGTTTTGGAGGCGAACATAAAGCCGCGCCGCAAACTCCTGTAAGAAACCTTGTCGAAGGGGCAGTTCAGCGACAGCCCCTTGTTTACCTTGTCGCGCTTTTTCCGCACCTCCATAATCGCATCCCGCAAACGCGCAGGATGCACCCCCGGAATACTAATCGTCAAAAAGGGATTTTCCGCAAACTGAGTCAAAAAATCGTCAATGTAAAAATTCATCTGGGTATAAAGCATCACAGGCGCGCCGACAAAGGAGCCGGGGTTCGTTATAAACTGCCCGTACTCGATAAAATTGTACTTGGTAAGAGCCACCATCTTTGTCGGATTAATGTCAAGAAAAATACGCATCTCGTCGCCGCGAATCGCAGGATCGAACTCGCCCGGCTTTAACTCGACATAATCCCCGTAGGCGTTGCAGTAGTACATATTTCGCAAAGCGTCAAAATCCATGTGTTCCAGCGTCCGGTAGTTGCAAATGAACTTGGTCGATTTCGGCCGGCCGTCGCTGTGCGGCTTGACATCGGCAAGAGCCGCCTCGATGTTAAAATACTCGTGGCGGAAACCGGGATCGACATCCACAAAAAGAAAGTTCCCGCCCGAAATACTCGTCGAACCTTGCGCGTAATGCTTGGCAAACCTCTCCGGCTCAAGCTGGCTGGCAATCAATGAATAGTTTGGATACAGCACCAAATACAAACGGTTTTCTGGCATAATTACCCCCAAAAATATCTAAGCATAGGAGCGATAACCAGCGAGATTATCGCCATAAGTTTTATCAAAGTGTTAAGCGCCGGGCCAGCGGTGTCCTTAAAAGGATCGCCCACCGTGTCGCCGACAACCGCCGCCTTGTGAGCCTCGGTTCCTTTGCCAATCGAGCTGGCCTCGATGCGTTTTTTCGCATTGTCCCAGGCCCCCCCGGCGTTGGCCATGAAAATCGCCATGAGCACCCCGGTTACAGTCGCGCCCACCAACAGCCCAACAAGCATCTGCGGCCCGCCAAGAAAGCCAACCAAAACCGGGCTGGCAATGGCGATAAGCCCCGGCAGAATCATCTTTTTTAGCGCGGTCTGCGTCGAGATGTCAACGCAAGCCCTGTAGTCGGGCGTTTCGGTGTCGTTCAGAATGCCCGGCTTTTCGCGGAACTGCCGCCGCACCTCTTCGATCATGGAGCCGGCGGCCACGCCAATCGCCTGCATCGCAAGGGCGGAAAACAGGAAAGGAATCGTGCCGCCCAAGAACAGCCCCGTCATAACACTGGCATCCGTTATGCTGAAGACCATCTCTTCGCCGCCAATGGCCTGCGAGAACGCGCTTATCAGAATGACAGCAGTAAGAGCGGAAGAACCGATAGCGAAGCCCTTGCCGATAGCGGCAGTCGTGTTCCCGACAGCGTCAAGCTGGTCGGTAATTTTCCGCACCGATGACTTCATCGCCGACATGACCGCAAGCCCCCCGGCGTTGTCCGCAATCGGGCCGTAAGCGTCAACCGAAAGCTGAATGCCCAGCGTTAAAAGCATACCCAGCGCGGCAATGCCGATTCCGTAAAAGCCGGCCAAAGCGTTACTGCTGATAATCGCCGCGACAATCGTGATAATCGGCAGAAAGGTGGAAAGCATCCCCACGCCAAGCCCGCTTATAATCGTCGTGGCCGCGCCGGTAACGCAGGATTTTTCGATGTCCTTTACCGGTTTGCCCTCGGTTCCCGTGTAGTATTCGGTAATCATGCCGATAAGCGTCCCGGCCGCAAGCCCGATCACCACGGACAGGCTGATCTGCAAGGCCCCCGCGCCGCTTTCCAGCGTGTGGCCGCCCAGTGTAAAGTGAACGACGGGGAAGACGATGACCGCCGAAAGCGCGGCCGCGCCGAAGGAGCCTTTGTTCAGCGCGGTTTGCGGGGAACCGCCTTCCTTTATGCGGACAAAGAGAGTGCCGATCATCGAAGCGAGAATGCCCGTGCCGGCAAGCAAGATGGGCAGAAGGGCTAGGCGCATTCTGGCATCCTCGCTTACCGAGGCGCTTGCCCCCAGAATGATGCAGCCGATTAACACCCCGACGTAGGACTCGAAAAGGTCGGCTCCCATGCCGGCCACGTCGCCCACGTTGTCGCCCACATTGTCGGCGATAACGGCCGGGTTCCGGGGGTCGTCCTCTGGAATGCCGGCCTCGACCTTGCCGACAAGGTCGGCCCCGACATCGGCGGCCTTGGTAAAGATGCCGCCGCCCACGCGGGCAAACAGGGCGATGCTGGACACGCCCAAGGCGAAGCCTGTCAACAGGGGGAAGACGGTTTGGTCAAGCGCGGCAAAGCTGCTGCCGAACATTGCCGCCCCGCCTGCAAGCAGGATGCAGATGCTAAGAAGGGCAAGCCCCACGACGATCATGCCCATGACGGAGCCGCCGGTAAAGGCCACTTTTAGCGCCGGGCTAAGGCCCTCCAGCGCCGCCCAAGCGGTGCGGGAGTTGGCCTTTGTCGCGGTCATCATGCCGAAGTAGCCGGCGGAGGCGGATGCGACCGCGCCTACCAAAAAGGAAAAGGCTTGCAGGCGCAGGGTTCCCGTGTTGCCTACCGCCAGAAACAGCGCGACGACGAGGGAAAAGGGAATGAGCACGAGGTACTCGCGCCGCAGGAAGGCCCGCGAGCCTTCGGCAATGAAGCCGGAAATCTTCTGCAAGGATTCGTTCTCTACCGGCAGCCTGCGTATCCATCTATCTTTTACCACCGCGTAGATGATCGCGGCAAGGCTGAAGCCGGCGGAAACTATTATGACATCTGAAAAAGACACTGAATCGCCCCCCAAAGCAAGATTGTTACGACAAAACCGCAAGCTCGCAGTCGTCTAACTAATCCATTATATCACTGGGGAAGATTTTTTGCAAATAAAAAATCTGGTATACAAGCGCGTGGGAAAGGCAAACTGCAAAGGCCGGGAAGCCCCGCTCCCCGCCCCTTGCAGTATGCCGAAAATCAGCTACCGGCCTGCTGGAAACCGATAAGTTCCATTAAAAGAGCGTGCGCCCGTTCCCGAACCACCCGGACATAGGAGCCTTCGGAGATGCGAACAAGAAGCCGCGCTATGTTGGGGTTGGTTACGCCTTCTTCCGAGCCGGCAAGTATTTGAAACGTGTCGATTGCGGAAAGGGCAAGCAGGTTGTTCGGGTTAAGCGTGTCAAAACGGGTAACTGCCCATGCGATGGCCGACGCTGTCTGATCATTCGGGTTTGTACCGATAACGCCCAGCGACCGGACCGCTTCCGCCAGTACCATAGACTCGGTTTCGGCAAGAATCGCTCTTACAAGAATCTGCCGGGCTTCTTCCGTGCCTAAAACGCCCAAAAGCCTTACCGCTTCCCTCCTTGCGGTGGGGAAGTTATTGGTAAGCCGGCCGCTTTCAAAGGTTTGATTGATGATCCCTTCGATAGCCAGAAATTCCAGCGTTTCGATAATTTCCCTGCCGGTCTCCCCGGCTTCCATTAAGTCGCTTACAAATTGCAGGGCGATCAATTTTTGTTCAAGATTTGTCGAACGGGCTGTTTCCCGGATAATCCACGACCGAATTGTCTCCGGCGCGAACTCTTCGCCTTCATCTTGAGCCGTTACCGTAAACACCGAAAAGGCCACGGACATTGCAAGCGCTAAAACCAATTTTTTCCTTAGCATACAAAAACTCTCCT
Organism: Spirochaetota bacterium; assembly: GCA_009778155.1. Lineage (GTDB taxonomy): Bacteria > Spirochaetota > Spirochaetia > Treponematales > Breznakiellaceae > WQXQ01. Next base: position 1,965 of record WRKI01000238.1, on the reverse strand, counting down.
TAATTTAGGTTTCCCGGTTTTTCCCGCCAGGGGCAAACCGAGTTTTCCACACCCCGTTTTACCGGGGCCATCTCAACAAGTTAATTTTTTCCCACTATACGATTATTATAATGCACGCGGTCTGTCCAGTCAAATGAATTGGGAAAAAAAATCGAGAAATTTTAAAGGCGCGCGGCGGCCTTTTGCCGGCTTGACTTTTAGGCCGAGCCGGTGTATATCTAATATATAGGCCTGTTGCAAATGCGGCGGGCCGTATGTAATTTAAGGGAAACACTGATTAGCTCTACGCTAATCGGCGCTTCCCTCTGCATTCCGGGGGAACCGGGCACGAAGCAAATTATCATAAGGGGTATAGGTATGTGGGCGTATTTACTGGATTCTGTCGGGCTTGTGCATTTAAGGCTGGATCAGGCGGGGATGATAGGCGTGGCTTTCATTTTGGCTTATTTGGGGATTAAAAAAAACTTCGAGCCTTTGCTTCTTATTCCGATTTCGTTTGGGATGCTTATGGCCAATATGCCGCTGGCCGGCCTTGCCTACGATTCGACTTTTTTAGACCCGTACGGGAATCAGGCTTTCGGCCTTCTGGCCTTTATGTACCAGTCGGTAAGGCTGGTTTATCTGCCGCCGCTCATCTTCCTTGGACTGGGCGCGATTACGGACTTTAGCCCGCTTATTGCCAACCCCAAATTGTGGATTATCGGCATTGGCGGGCAGTTTGGCATTTTTACCGCTTTCGGTCTTGCCCTGCTTTTCGGCTTTACTCCTCAAGAAGCGGCCAGCATTGGCATTATCGGTAGTGCCGACGGCCCGACGACTATTTTCGCCACGGTTCAGCTTGCTCCCCACCGGCTTTCCGCTATCGCTATCGCGGCCTATTCCTACATGGCCTTGGTTCCGATGATTCAGCCGCCCATTATGCGGGCGCTTACCACGGCGAAGGAGCGGGTTATCGTGATGGAACAGCCTAAAAACGTAACCCGCAAGCAAAAAATACTGTTCCCCTTTATTATCGCCACCGTGGTATTGCTTTTAGTGCCTTCTGCCGGGGGGCTTATGGGTATGTTTATGCTGGGGAATCTTATTAAGGAATCGGGCGTTGCGGATCGCATTGCAAAGGCGCTTGGCGGCGACTTTTTGAGCGTTTTGACTATGGTTGTGGGGCTTTCGATTGGGGCTTCGGCGACGGCGGCCAACATTATCAATCTTGAAACGATCGGCATTATCGTGCTGGGGCTTTTGGCCTTTGCCTTCGGGACGGCCTGGGGCATTATCGCGGCGAAAATACTGAATGTCGCGACCGGCGGCAAGATAAACCCGCTGATCGGTAGCTCCGGCGTTTCGGCTATGCCTATGGTCGCTAGGGTTTCGCAAAAGTTGGCCACGGAATACAACCCATCAAACTTTGTCATCATGCACGCTATGGGCGCGACTTTGGCGAGCATCATGGGTTCGGCCATTGTCGCCGGCCTCTTCGTAGCGATGTTCGTCGGCTAAGGCGCAGTGGCGGGTTGTCGCGAACCCCCCCCGCGCGCGGGTTGCCGGGCAAGGATGTGGGCGTGAGGTACAAAAGCGAGATTTTTGAAGCGGTGCATACGGATGCGCTTGCGAATTTTGAAGTAGCGGCTATTTCCGAGGCTGAAATGCGGGAATTTGACGAGATGTGTCTTGGGGTGGAAGCCGAATCGGAACAGCCGCCGGCGGCTGCCGCAGTTTTCGAGCAGGCATCCGTTTGAATACTCACATCTTGCCCGGCAGGGGCTTGCCTTCAGCTTGCTTCAACAGGGTAAGAATGGACGATGCAGGGATTAAAGCCGGGCTTTCTGGCCTGCACTCCGTGCCTTTGTGCCTTTGTGCCTTCGGAGCCAGTAGAAAAACCCGCTATGCAAAACCCAAAACAAGCGGTAGAATGAAAACAGGGGGAAACCAATGGCAAGATACCGCACCGCCGACGCCGCGGCCGGG
>WRKI01000237.1 GCA_009778155.1 Spirochaetota bacterium | reverse complement strand
AGTAATGGGGTTTTATTATCTGTTCAAGCTCGCGCCACGGTATTAGCGCGTCCATCTTCTGCAAAAATACTTCGCGGCGGCTTGTCCGCTTGCGGCTGGCGTATTCTATGTCGCTGAATGTCTGCTGGGTTTTCATTCTCACATTATAGCAGGTTCCGGGGATTTTATCAGTGGTTCCTTAGCTTTTTCCAGCCCGTCTGTATTTTTTACATTCACTGCCGGCGCGGTTAATTTCCGCCCCAAAGCGGAGGCGGAGGCGGCGCGCCCCAGCCGGGAGCCAGTTCGCCAAGCAGCGGGTTCGGCAAAAGACTTTCCCAGTTTGAAGGCTCCAGAACATCCTTGTCAATGCTGACAAAAATCGCCGGCGGGAATTCCCGCTCAAGACTCAGCGCGTTAGTCAAGTTAAGGAAGGCCAGGTTTACGCCGGGAGTGTCGAAATCCCCCGTGGGGCTTTCCCTTGTCATAAGCGCCGGGTTGCGCGTGATGGAGTCCCAAGCGCTTGAAGAGTCGGCGAAAAGAGAAATCGCGCGCGCCATGAACTCGGCGTTGCCGGTTTGCGTGGCGAGCATTTCGTAGACAACACCTGCATTGTTGCGCGCCATCATGAGACGTTCCCCTGTTTCAAGGAAGGCCGGGTTGTCGTTGGGCAAAAGAATCGGCAGATGCGACCTCTGCGTTTCAAGTATGGCCAAAAGCCTGCTGTAGTAGCCTTGGGCGGCAAAAAAGTCCCCGCGCTGGAAAGAGGCGTTGCCCAAGGCGAAAAGAAGCCGGCGGTTCAGCGGCAGGTCGGATGAAGCCCTGAACAGGAATTCCATCGCGTTGCCCCATTCCTGAAGCTGGTAGTAGGCCGCGCCCATGCGGTACAATACCTCCGGCGGCGCCCAGCCCTTGCTAAGACCTATGTGGTAATAGTGCAGAGCCATTTCCATGTCCCCGGCCTTTACGAAAAATTCAAGATCGCCCATGTCGGAAAAAAGCCGCCCCATTTCCGGCGACGGGTTAATAAGCCCCCTTCCCAGAAAATCCTCGTAAAGGGCAATGCCCCTCATCAAATGGTATTCGGCGGCGAAAAATTCCCTGCTGCGGACAAGAGCGTTCGCATAAAGCCGGTGCGCGTCTATACGCATAAGCCGCCGGCGTACGGATTCCTCGGTAGCTATGTCAAAGGCCAGAATCGCGTTTGAAAGCGTAAGCCTCTCTTCGTACAGAGTCAGGCTTCCGAAACGCCCGAAATAACGGGCAAGATGATAGTGAGGCTCCGGCTGGCTGGGGTCGGCGTGGACTGCCTGCAGCAGCATATCAAGCACGCCGGCCTCTTCTATCCCGGCCAAGTAAGGACTTGGAACCCCGACAGGCGTTTCAAGCTGTTTGTCCAAAAGATAGCCGGCAACCTCGGTAAGCGCCGGCGTAGACAGCGTCCGGCCGGCATCCGCCCGGAACCAGTCGTTAAGGAAAAGCACTTCCCTAAGATTGTCCGTGCGGATAAAGTAGCGCATCATCCGCTCGACAAGAGCCGGCTGCCAGCCGACATTCTCCATGAGCCTTGCATAGGCGGCGCGGGCATTTTCGTACATATCGAAGTACGCCAAGGGATTTGAATCGCCCCAGGCAAGATAGTTGTCGCCCAAGGCTAAAAGCCCATCAAAATCGTCCGGGTTAAAGTCCAAAAGATTGTGCCGCAAAATTTCAGAAGCCCTTTCAAAGTTCATTAAATGGTAGGTTTGCAGATGGGCAAAATCCAAAATACCCCTTCTGTCCCCCGGAAAATGCCACAAAAGCGCCTCGTATTTTTCCTGCGCTAAAAGAAAGCGCCGCTGGTTTATGTAGGCTTCGGCAAAACGGTAAAACCAGTTCCTGTTGGGGCGAATTTCAAAGGCCTGCCAGAAAAGCTCGTTTGCCCGCGTGTAGTTGCCGGCGTAAATCTGTTCGTAGCCGCGCCGGTAGATGGACTCCGCCATTTGAGGGATGTAGATGAACCTGTAGCTCAAGTAAGCCACGCAGGCGGCCAGAATTGCGATAATCGAAAAAAGCCGCAATACCGGCAGAAATCTTTTGAAAAAGATATATGTAAAAGTGGCCTGCTCTGCTTCCAGCGCCTCGCCTGAGCTTCTTTCAAAGCTCTTCGGTATGATGATTTTTCTTTCAAGAATCTCGCTTGCCAGAGCCGCCGCTTCGTTTAGCGACGCGCCCCTGACCAGCAGTTTTATAAGTTTGGAAAGCTGTTCCGCCGGCACAACGTGTTCGGCGATTATTTCCTGACAGGCAATCTTCAAGTTAAGCGGATAAGAGGCCAGCGTTTTTTGCAGTTTCTCAAGCTCCGCTTCTGTAAGCTGAATTTCGCTTACATCATCCGGGGTGTCTTCGATATTGACGGGGACCCTTGCCACGCTGGGTTCGGCCTTTGGCTTTTTTATAAAGTCGTCGATATCTGGAATGTTGAAGTCGTCGCCAAAAGCGTCGCTTTCATCTTCGGAGCCGGCGCCTTCGCCGGCCTGCGCGTCCGCATCGTCCAAAGAGATTGAGTCGTCCCCGGCGGCCAAGTCATCGTAATCGAGGCCGCTGAAGCCTTCGTCGGCCGCCGCGTCAGAATCGTCGCCGGAGGGAAGCCCCAAGTCGAAGTTGAAATCGCTTTCTTCTTCGAGGGGCGGCTCCTCGCCTGCGTCCCGGAACCAGCTTTCCATTTCGCGCCGCTCTTCTTCCGGTCGGTGCTGGGCGGCCTTCCCCATAAGCCCCTTGCTGCTTAATTTCGGGAGATTTTCCGCGCCTTCTTCAGAAGACGCACCTTCTTCAGAAGCCGCGTCGGCTTGAGCCGCGTCATCTTGAGGGGCGGCGTTAAATATTTCGTCCGGCGGCGGGGTGTTCAGTTCGCCGGGCTGGCTTCCTACAAACGCGCTGAAATCCATCTCGAAGCCTTCCGTGCCGGCGGAAGGAAAATCGTCGTCGGACAGAAGCGAGCCTTCATCCAAGGGCGCTTCGTCAAATGACACCTCATCAAATGGCGTGTCGGCCAAGGACGCGTCATCAAATGACGCGTCATCCAATGACGCTTCGTCCAAAGACGCGCCGTCCAAAGGCACGCCGTCTGCGGAATCTTCATTAAAAGGGTCGTCAAAAGCGTCGGCGGACAACTGCAAGTCGTCGCCTGTCTGCGCATCGTCTTCAAAGGAAAAGTCTTCAAAAGCGTCGTCATCCGCGCCCCCTGCTTGGGAAGCGTCGCCGGATAAGGCATCTTCGTTAAAAATATCGTCGGAAAACTCGTCTTTTGCCGACGGCTCTTTTGCCTTGGCCGCCGGCTGTGGGGTTAGCGGGGCGCCTTCAGTCTCCGGAACATCGAGATCGTTAAATCGCTGGCCTCTGGCCACAGACCTTTTTTTCTCGTCCCCTACATCTTGAAATGAGTCTTTAAAACTGTTAAGCTCGCTTATAGATGGCATATTAAGATAATTACATATCGGCCGATAACTGTAAAGAGTGTATGAAAACAATTAAACTGTTGGCGTTTTTTATTTTTTTCGCTTCGTTCGCTTCGTTTGCTTCGGCGGCCGAATGGGAGGACGATGTTTATGTTATCGACTTGCTTTTAAGCCTTTCGGCTCCCGGCGCGCCTGTGGTGTTCGACAATGTCGTGGTTTTTTCCGCATCTTCCAATCTTCGCAGGGCTGGGGTTGCCTTTGCGCACGAGGGTTTTTCCAGGGTGCACTGGATGCGCCAGCTTTTGGTTCCCGCATATTTCCCGCCGCCAGAAGAGGGCGATCCGCCCCCGCCGGTTACTATGGATTCGGGTATTTTGTTCCATATATTGGAAATCCCACGGGGGGTAACCGAGATTGAATACCGGCTTGTCATTGACGGGCTTTGGACGACCGACCCGGCCAATCCGAACTCCCGCCGCGACAGGGCTAGCGGTCTTAATGTGTCCGTGGTTCCTCTTCCGAACCGCACTGTCCCGCATGATGTTCTGGGCGGCCCGCCGGGCAGTCTTAGTTTTCTGTTCAGGGGCAATCCGGGGGATGTCGTTACGGTGGCGGGCAGTTTCAACGGCTGGGACCCTTTCATGTTCCGAATGAGGGAAGGCCCGGCGGGTGTTTTTTCGCTGAATCTTCCTCTGCCTCCTGGGGTGTACCAATATGTGTTTTTCCGCCAGGGCCGCCGCTATTTGGACGAATACAATCACGGCCGCGCCTACGCCCCGGACGGCAGGGCTGTTTCCGTGATCATGCTTCCCTAAAATTCGATCTGTGCCTGTGTGTGTGAAGTTTTTTTCTCGGCTACTTGACAATATTTTTTTTCCGTGGTATATGTTCAATAAGGGCTTGTGCGTCATGTTGGCTTTTTTGGAACTAAGGCTTTTTATGCCGCCGCCCAAGTTTACGGAATAACTTTATGTTATTTTTTTACGGAGGAAAATTATGAAGAAAATCGGTTTTATTGCAATCGCGCTCCTTCTTATAGGCGGAATGGGCGTATTTGCCGGAGGGCGCGGCCAGGGGCAGCAGCAGCTCCGCTTTGCCACGGGCGGGACTGCCGGCGTTTACTTCGCTTACGGCTCGGCTCTTTCCGCAGTTATTAACGACAGGACAGGCTTGAACGTTTTGGTGCAGTCAACGGGCGCTTCTAGGGACAACATTCTCTTGCTGAATATTGGCGAGGTGGAACTGGCCTTTTCACAGAGCGATGTGGCCTACTACGCTTGGAACGGCGTTGACCTCTTTGCCGGCGACGGCCAGATCAGGGTGTTCAACGCCATCGGCGGCCTTTATTCAGAGGTTGTGCAGGTAGTGGCGCGCGCCGGAATCGGCATCGAAAGCATTGAAGATTTGCGCGGCAGGGCGGTCTCGGTAGGGGCTGCCGGCAGCGGAACTGTCTTTAACGCGACTCACGTTCTTGCGGCTCACGGGCTTAGTTTTGACGACATTAACGTTCAATATCTTGGCTTCGGCCCTTCGGCAGACGCTTTGCGGGACGGCCACATTGACGCGGCTTTCTTGGTTGCAGGCGCTCCCACTCCCGCGCTTGTTGACTTGGCTCTTACCAACGACATCGTCATTCTGCCGATTGTGGGCGAGGCCGCCCAGGCGCTTATGAGGGATCATCCCTTTTACACGGTCTATGTGGTGGAGCCGGGTATCTACAACGGCGTGGATATCGCCACTTACACGGTGGCTGTAAGGGCGACCTTGCTTGCCAGCACCAGGCTTTCGGAAGATGTCGTGTATCAGTTTACCCGCGCTCTTTTTGAAAACCAGCCGGAAATAGCTACGGCTCACGCCAGAGGCGCGGAGCTTAATCCGCATGATGCGGTTGTAGGTATGCCCGTTCCGATTCACCCGGGGGCCGCAAGGTTCTTCAGGTCTGTCGGGGCGCTTCCGTAAGGCTTTAGGCCCCGGCCGTCAAGGCCGGGGTTTTCGCTTTTTTCCGGGATTTTATGGTTCGGTTTTGCAGGAAAAACTTCAGTCTTTTGCCGGCCGTCTTGGTTTTTGCCTTGGCGGCGGTTTCTTGCGCCGGTTTTGGCGCAGGGGGAGCGCGGCTTCCAGATTATCCGGCGCTTGTGGTTCAGGACAGCTCCAGCGGGCGGGTTTTTGGTTTTTGGCCTTTGCAAGAGCCGAAAGAGTTTGCGATAGAGTTTACTCATTCGGTCAATAACAGCCCGGTAAGGGAGTTTTTTATAATCGAGGATGGCATGATCCGCCTTACTGCCGTGCGTTTTTATTCTTTCGGCGCGGGTGTGCAAAGCGACGTGGAAGAAGGCCAGGTTTTGAGCCGGGACGGGGACGCTATGGTAATAAGCGGTTTTAGATCGGAATTTGAAAGGTTAAATCTTATTCTGGGCGCGGTCTCGGATCACAGGCTGATTGTGAACGGCGAAACGATAAGTTTGCAGGAGCTTTGCGGGAAAAACGCCCGCATTTCAATTTTTTTCAACTGACCCCTTACAAAGTCTGCCGAGTGTTTTCCCGGTCTTTTCACTTTGCCGCCTGTAGACAAACTTTTGAACTTATGGTACAATTAAAAAGGAAAAATCAATGGACCCTGACAGTTTATATGGCCTCTTGGCGATTATTTTATGTATAGTTTTAGGCACTTACTTTTCGGCGGCCGAGACTGCTTTCTCGGCTCTTAACCGTATCCGCATGAAGAATCTGGCGGAGGGCGGCTCCAAACGGGCGGAGCTTGTTCTGCGTCTGCACGACAAGTTCGACAGTCTGCTTTCAACTTTGCTTATTAGCAACAACTTGGTTACTATGGCCGCCGCGACTATTTCCGCGGTGCTTTTTATCCGGTATTTTGGTGAAGAGATCGGCCCGGCGCTTTCAACGGTAACGCTTACCGTCGTGGTGGTTTTCTTGGGCGACATTACTCCCAAGAGTCTTGCCAAGGAGGCCCCGGAAAGGTACGCGCTGGCCTGCGCCCCTCTTCTGCTTTTTTTCCTCAAGCTTTTGGCCCCGGCCAACTGGCTTTTTGGCAAATGGAAGGCTTTCCTGGGAAGGATTATAAAAACTTCCGCAGACGACCGGATGACGGAAGACGAGCTTTATTCGATTGTCGAGGAGGCGCAAAATGACGGTGTTTTAAGCGAGGACGGCAAGCAGCTTTTGGATGCCGCAATCGAGTTCAACGATCGCAAGGCTATTGACATTCTGACTCCCCGGATAGACGTTATCGGCATTAGCCACGGCAGTTCCGACGACGAAATTATGAAGACTTTTCTGGAGGCGGAATTTTCAAGGCTGCCGGTTTACAGGGACTCTATCGACAATATTATCGGGGTTGTTCACATGAGGGATTTTTTCAAGTACCGGCAGAAGGAAAACGCGGCGCTTGACGGTATTTTTTTCCCGCCGATTTTTGTAGCCCCCACCACGAAGGTTAGCGATTTGTTCAAACAGCTTCAGACGCGCAAGAGTCATTTTGCCGTTGTTGCCGACGAATACGGCGGCACTGCCGGCATTGTTACTATGGAAGATATTCTAGAAGAGCTTGTCGGGGATATTTGGGACGAAAGCGACGAGGTTATTGTCGAGTTTGCCCCCCTTGACGAAAGGCGGCACAAGGTTATTTGTTCGGCCTATCTAAAAGATATGTTCGACTATTTCGGGATGTCCGGCACCGAGGCGGAGTCGGCGAGTGTCAGCGGCTGGATTATGGACAAGCTGGGAAAGGTTCCTCAAGAGGGGGACTCCTTTGTTTTTGAAAAGCTGAGTGTCCGTGTCCAAAAGACTCAGCACAGGCGCGCCTTGGAGTGCATTATCACCGTGGAAGAGGAAGCGCCGGAAACGGCCGGCACCTCCGGCAAAACCGACTGACGGGGACCGGGGCGCGGGGGACTGTGGGGCGCGGGGCTTTGGGCACGACAAACGCATGAACGACACGAACCTCGGAAATATTTCACACAAAGACACGAAGGCACAAAGGTTAGGATTGAGCTACGGTAAGCCCACGTCTTCCTTTTGCATCATTATCGAACATAAGAGCAGAAGGAAGAAGTAGGAATGGAGCAGGGCTTTCTAATCAGTGCTTTGTGCCTCCGTGCCTTTGTGTGAGATACTTTCGATAAAACAGCCGGAAGGTGGCGCAGGCTTAGGGAAAAAAGCAGCGGATAAGGTGTCCGGTGCCGGCTTCTGTCAAGTCGGGATGTTCGTTAAAACAGCGCGGCGCGGCTTTGGGGCATCTTGGCGCAAAGGGGCAAGAGGGAGCCGTCTGTGAAGCTGAAGGCGGCGCGTGTTTTGGCTCGGCGGCCGCCGGCTGGCGTTCTGTCTGTCCTTTTTTTCCGGTTGCGCAGGAAAAAAGAAGCTGAGTGTAAGGGTGCAGCGCTTCGCTGTACAGCCGGGCGGCGGGGGCTTCTTCCATAAGTTCGCCGTTATACATTACTCCTATGCGGTCGCAAAAATAGCAGGCCACTTTTAAGTCGTGCGCAATAAACAGAAAAGACATTGCCCGCTTCTCCTGTATGTCCAAAAGCAGGTTGAGTATCTGCCCTTGAATGGAAACATCCAGCGCCGAGACCACCTCGTCGCAAATTAAAAGGGAAGGCTCCATTAAAAGACTGCGGGCTATGGAAATCCTCTGCCGCTGGCCGCCGGAAAACTGCGAGGGGCGTTTTTCCAAGTCGGAAGCCGAAAGCCCCACTTCTTCAAGAATGCCGGCAGCCCTTTCCCGCAAGGCCTGCTCCTCTACTCCGCGTCTTTTAAGCGCGCCACGGCAGCCGGAAACAATTACTTCGTAAACATTCATGCGCGGGTTAAGCGAACGCGCCGGGTCTTGAAACACATAGCGCACTTTTTCGCGGTAAAGCCGAAGCTCCTCCTTGCGAAGCGCCCCCACGGACTGAGCCTGCCGCTCTGCCGGGTAGTACATAATTTCCCCGCCATCCGCCTCGTACATACGGACTAAAAGCCGGGCGGTGGTTGTTTTTCCGCAACCGGACTCGCCCACAAGCCCGTAGGCCTCGTTTGCGGCTATCGAAAAAGAAACGCCGTTGACGGCATTAACAAAACGCCCGTAACGGGCGAAAAACCCCGCTTCCATGTTAAAGCGTTTTTTCAAGTTGGAGACGCTCAGTATCGGCATTCTTCTATTATACCGCAATTTTTTAAGACATGGAAGCCCGCGCCGGCACGATAAACGCATGAACGACAAGAACCTCGGAAGTATCTCACACAAAGGCACAAAGGCACAAAGTTCAGATTAGAAAGTGTCGCTTCATCCCTACATTATCCCCTATTATGCTCTATTGTGAGGCAAAAGGAAGGCTCAGGCCTTAACCCCCCTTAGTGCCTTGGTGTCTTTGTGCCTTTGTGTGAGTTTTTTCGAGAAATATGCGCCGGCGCGGCGGCCGGCTAGTCCTTTTCTTTAAGCAGCGCGTCGTTGTTCAAAACCTTGAACGAGACTGACTTTGGCTCCATTAAATCGCGCACGACGATCCCCTCCTTGTCAACGCCGCTGGGATACTTTCCCTTTGCTTTTTCAAGAAGCTCTTCCAAAGTGTAGGCGAAACTTTCGCCGCGCTCTTCAAGGGGAACCTGGGACAGGCCGAACCGGGCGCACAACTCTGAGGCGTCATCGTAGGAAAAATACTTTTGGGCATCCCAATCCATGACATCGAAAACATACCACTGCGTCTGCGCCAGCCGCAATCTGTTCCGCTGAATATTCGGGCCGCAAATCTCCCCGGTAAAGACAATGTTTTTGCCAAGCCCGGCAAGCTTTTCCCTAAGCCCGTGCCTGTATACAGGCATCCAGTAAAGGGCGTTTTCATCGTCTTTGATTTCCTTGTTCCGGCTGCAGCAGCCGATCTTCCCGTTAATGCAGTAAACAATCCCCGACGTGCCGTCCATCTTTGTCGTAATATAGTAAGGCTTGCCCTTTAGCGCGTCCAGCATTTCAACCGCCGACTGTATGCGGGTTTCGTCCGAGGCGGGAATACCGTGGGGACGCTCCCCTATCATAAAGCCGCCGGCGCCTGCAGTCTCTGGCATATACCATTTTTTTACGCCAAGGATTTCGCTTACATCCGCGCCTTCGCCAAGGCCGGCAAGCTCCGGGAACTTTGACATAGGCAAAAACAGCCCTTGGGAAAGCTGGCCGCGCAATTTCGCGCTGCGGATTCGGAAGCCCAGCCCGTTATGTTGGTTTTCCTTGTAGGACGAGGCGCGCAAAAATTCATAGCGGTCGTCCAGAGGGAGAAAACTGTCAACTTCGTAGTAAACGCCCAAATCCCCTTCGGCAAACTCGCCCTTTTTGATGACGCACTGCCAGCCCATAATGTAGGCCAGCTCCAGAAAATCGGAATCCGCAATGGGGCTGATTTTTTTAACTTTTTGAATGGAAACCAATGTTCGCATATTTCGCTCCTGTTTTTTGCTAGGGAAACGCTGATTAACTCGACGCTAATCAGCGTTTCCCGCGGACTAAAGTCCGATGCATTTGCTCATTTCATTGCGCAAAATGCGGTTAAGAACGCTGATTAAATCCTCGATGGGATTTAATCAGCGTTTCCCTAGCCGGAGGGTTTCTCCGGGTTAAACTCGCTGAACGCTTCTTTGCCCGCCCCGCACAGAGGGCAGATCCAGTCGGCCGGCAAGTCCTCGAACTTTACGCCCGATGCTTCTTCGTCATAAAGGTAATACAGAGAATACTCGTATCCGCACAAATCGCACATATACTTTTTCATTGCCGCTCCTTCGCTTTCTTGCAATTCTACCATAAAACTGCGGGAAAAGATAGCCGGCGAATTGCCTCAAAATTAATCTAACCCAAAAGGAACCATGCCTCAAAATAAAAACCTAACCCAAATATACTTATCCGAAGGAGGGTTCGGAAAGC
>WRKI01000236.1 GCA_009778155.1 Spirochaetota bacterium | reverse complement strand
GGGGGGGGAATAAGGTAATACCCCGTATATCATCATGCTTAAATAATAGCCCGGAATGTCCCGTTCTGTCAAGCGTCTGTCAAGCCTTTTTGGGGAAATTCGCCCGGTTTTTCTGTTTTTTTTCATTATTTGGGGATGTTTTGGAGGAAAATTGTTAGACAAAACATGGTTTTTGATTAAAAATTAGACGGCCGCTATAGTCATTACACCTCATGTTTACATTTCAGCCCTGCATTCGTGCAATATTTCCACAATTTCCTGCGTGGTAACACCCAGTTTTATCCGGGGAACATTTTCAAAAGGCGATGTCCTTTCGTGTTTTATCGGAAGCAGTCTGTAACTGTTTCCATCGTTGTTGTGTAAATCCGCTGTTTCAGCTACAACGGTAACATTTTTATCTTCCTTCATTATTCCTTTGTGCCTTCGTATGAGCATATAAACAGCCGCTTTGTGCGCTGCCCTTACCGCAAAACCACTTCCGTTCTGCCTGTGCCGCCAAGTTCCGGGCGGGAAAAATAATAGTCGGCGACGGCGGCATCGTTTTTTAAGTAATCGTGCACGCCTTTTTGCAAAATGCCGTTCCCCTTGCCGTGCACCACGGCAAAGGTTTTTAAGCCGTTCATCGCCGCCGCTTCAATTTGGCGGCGCAAGGCTTCTGTCGCTTCGTCCAATCGCAGCCCCAAAAGTTTTAGCTCAAGCACGGCGAGGTTGCTCGACGATTCAAATTCGCAGTCCCAACTTGCGGCGGCCGCTTGGCGGGCGGCAGGGCTGGCCGGCTTGAGTTTTTTTTCCGACAGGCTGATTTTTAGACTGCCGGTTTCAACAAGCCAGAAATCCCCGCCGGAGCCTTTTTTGTCATGGCGCAAAATTCTGCCGCGCTGTTTTGCCGCACCAACAAACACTTCCATGCCGGGGGCAAAGCCGGAAAAATTGGCGGGTGCGCCCTCTTCGCTGTTTTCCTGCTCGGCAAGAAGCGCCCCTTCAATCAAAGCTTCCTCTTCTTCCAGCGCGGCTTTTTCTTCGTCGGCGTTACGCGCAAGATCGTTCAAAAATTCCTTTACCGCACGGGTTTTCTCCCTGTCAAGATTCCCCTCTTTTACTTCCCGCACAAGATTTTCCAGCGTCTTGCGGCTTTCGTACAAAAGCTGTTCGAGTTTCCCGGCACCTTCCCGTTTAAGCTCCGCCTCTTTTTGCCGCAAACGCAATTCGCGTAAATCGGCCTTTCGCCTAAGCTCGCGCAGGCTGGCATCTTCGGTTTTTATTTTGCTTTCCAATGCTTCCGCCAAAAGATGTTTTTCCCTAAGCCCCTTTATAAGTTGCGACACGTCGGCCTTTTCTTCGACAAGATAGTTTCGCGCTTTTTCTACGATTATTTTTGCAAGACCGTTCTTTGCCGCAATGTCAAGCGCATGGCTTTCGCCGGGAATGCCGCTTAGAACTTTGTATGTTGGCGAAAGCGTTTGCGAGTCGAACTCCACCGACGCGTTTTCCACGCCCTGCCTTGTGTAGCCGTAATTTTTCAGAATCCCGTGATGCGTCGTAATAATTACCTGCGGCCTTTTTTCGATTAGGTGATCCAACACCGCCATTGCGATAGCCCCGCCTTCCTGCGGGTCGGTTCCGCTGCCAAGCTCGTCAAGAAGGACAAGCGATTTTTCCGTTGCCATATTGATAATAGAGGCAATGTTGCTGATGTGCGCCGAAAAAGTAGAAAGCGATTGCTCTATCGATTGGCTGTCGCCGATGTCGGCATACACGCAGTCGAACACCGGGAGAAAACTGCCTTCGGCGGCGGGCAGGGCTATGCCGCTTTGGTTCATCGCGGCAAAAAGCCCCAGGGTTTTTAGCGTAACGGTTTTTCCCCCGGTGTTAGGCCCTGTGATAATCAAGACCCTTGTGCCGTCGTTCATAGAAACGTCAATGGGAACTGCGTTTTTTATCATGGGGTGGCGCGCTTGTTTTATGACGATGTTTTTTACATCGCCGCTGTTTGCAAAATGGCCTTTTGTGTTTAGCGAATAAAACGCCTTCGAGCGCAACACCTCCAGTTCGATTATTGTTAGGTGATATTTTTCAAGATTGTGCGCCGTGTTATATTCACCAATGCGGGCTGTAAGTTCGCGCATAATTTTGCGAATTTCGGCATCCAAGTTGCGTTTTTCCACGATAATTTCGTTGTTTTTTTCTACGGCTTCCAGCGGCTCCACAAAAATTGTCTGCCCGCTGGACGACACCTCGTGGACTATCCCCCGGATGCGCCCTCGGAAGTTGGCCTTGACAGCAAGCACCGTGCGGCCGTCCCGCAAAGACGGCATTGGCGACTGAAGCATCCGCCGGGTTTCCTCGTCGGATGTATATCGGGCGACGGCGGCTTCCAGCTCCCGCCCAAGGCTTTTTATCCGCCTTTTGATTGCGCGTAACGGAGGAAGGTCTCGCATTTTTCCCTCTCTGTCGATAACCTTAAAGATTTCAACCGCTACGGGAAGGCACACCGGCAGGTGGCTTAAAAAGGGGTACTTGCCGCCGGTGTCCGCCGGCTCGCCAGTATCGCCTTCGCTTGTTAGCCATTTTACCAATTCTTCGGCTCTTTCGATAAAAAGGCCGATTGCGAAAACTTCGTCCAGTTCAAGAACCGCGCCTTCCACCCGGAGTTTTGGCAACAGGGAACCTACGCTGGGCAGCCAATTGCGCGGCATATTGTCGCTTGCCGACATTCGCGCAAGAATGTTAAAAACCGTGCTTTTTAACGCCGACACTTTGCCGGCATCGCCCAGGGGTCTTTCGCCGCGTATAATTTCTGCGGCTTCGTCGCTTAACGCGCAAGAAGCGACTCTTTCCATGACAAAAGCATATTCCAAAAGCCCTAGTGTTTTTTCCGCTACCTTACCGGTTTCGCGTGATGTGTCATCAATCTGCATTTGTTTTACCTGCGGCTACTGCCGACAATTCATCGTGAATGCGCAAAAAGCTGTCATACCTGTCCGGGTGAATGTCGCCCGTATTAACAGCCTCGATAATTTTGCACCCGGCTTCGCTCCTGTGGGAGCAGGAAAGCCCGAAGCCGCACTTGCCGGAAAAAGGCTCGAACTCCCTCATGTGGTGGACTATGTCGGCAACGCCGACACCGTCGGGGACAAACCGGCGCAATCCCGGCGTGTCAATAATTCGGATTGGCGGTGCCGGGTTTTCTTCGGTTATTTCTATCATAAAAGACATCGTTGTTGTGTGGTTTCCCCGTTTGTATTTTTCGTTCAGCTTGCCTGTTTTTATACGCGCCTGCGGGTCAAGCGCGTTTATAAGGCTGGATTTTCCAACACCCGACTGGCCTGTTAAAACGGATGTTTTCCCGGCAAGAAGGGCTTTCAACTGCTCCAGCCCCTGGCCTGTTTTGGCGGAAATGTGCATCACCTTGTACCCGATCCGGACAAAATCGTTTAGCCGCGCATCTACATCAATGTTATCGATTATGCGCCCCGGCGCAAGAACGGCAAGGTCGGATTTATTGCAAACAATCACAGCTTCTATTCCGGCTATGTCCGCTTGCAACAAAATTCTGTCAATAAAACGCGGCCTGAAAGGTGGAAAATCCGCAGTCGTTATGCAAATTATTTGATCGACATTTGCGGCTAACAGTTGGCTTGTCCTTCCCTTTTGGTTAAACCGGCTGAATTTGTTGCGTCTTTCTTGCAGGCCAAGAATCAAGCCGGTGTCAGCGTTATGCGTTTTTTCGATTGTTACCCAGTCGCCGGGCGCAATGGGGTTGTACACGTCTTGCGCGTTTTTTAACACCTTGCCTTTTATGCGGCAAACAATTTCCTGCGATACAGTTTCCCCCGCCGTTTCCCCCGCCGCCGGCCGAACTGTAAAAAGGTTATGCGAACCGCTGGTTACAAGCCCCTTCAAAGTGTTTTCCCGGTTCAAGTCTTGCCGAAAATGGACACGGCGTAGCCCATGTAATCCGCCCAGCCTTGCCACAGCGAATCGGCTTCTTCCGTCCCCGTTATCAGAAACTGTGCCGGTTTTTTACCGGCAGCGCCGCCCGCTCTCAGCTTGCCTCCGTCTTTGTCCAGCAGGGCTTCCGCAGTTTGCGTAACGCTCTCCACAGAATCGAAAACTTTTATGTCGGGGGCGGCTTGTTTTACAAATTGTTCTTTTAGGAACAAAAAATGTGTGCATCCAAGCACGATGCCGTCCACGCCCTCTGCTCGGAAACGCTCCGTATACTTTGTCGCAAAATCATTTTTCTCTTCTTCGCTTGCCGAAAGAAAACGATTGTTGACAAAATCGACAAGGTCTGCGGCGGCTATGCCCGTAACATGGCAACTGTCGCCTGCCAACCGGGCGGTAAAGGGGTCGGCAATGGTGCGCTCCGTAGCGATTACGCCAATTCTTCCCGCTTTGCTTTCCCGCGCCGCAGGTTTTACCTCTGGTATTGTTCCGACAAAGGGAAGGCCGGGAAAGCGCCGGACTAGCTCGTCCATTGCAGAGATTGTGGCTGTGTTGCAGGCCAACACGATGATTTTCGGGTTAAAGTCCGCGACAAGTTTTCCCACGAGGCCTGACAAAATTTCGACTAGCTCTTTTTGCTGTCGCGGCCCGTAAGGAAAGTTAAGTCTGTCCGCAAGGTAATGGACGCTTTCATTCGGGTTGCGCTTGGCAAAGTTCAAGCAGTAGGGGATTCCGCCTATCCCAGAGTCCATGTAAATTATCGGCCGGCTGTCCATCAAGTTACCTCCTTGTAAGCTGCGCTGGCTGCAACCTGCCCCGGCAGGCTACTTGAAAAGGTCGTCGAAAGCTGTCTTGGCATCGGCGGCTTTCGAGGCTGCCGTTTCCCGCTCTCCGTTTTTGCCGCGCTGTTTTTTCTCCAGCGAAAACCAGTCGCAAAAGTTTGCCCTTTCTTTGTCCGGCACAGGTTCGGCGTTTGTTTCGGAACAGTCGCCCCGGCTGCCGGGCAGGAAAAAACGGCAATTTTTACAAACCCGCAAGTCCTTGCCGCAATTTTTGCAAAGCAAGGAACGCCCGATAATCCCTTCCGCCGTTACAGGCAATCCGCAATTCCAGCACATTCTTCTATTGTAACCCAAGCTGCCGGAACTGTCAACAATTCGAATTGCCTTGAAAGAATTTGGCTGTCTTTGTAAGTTTCATAAAACTGCCGTCGGCGCAAGATTACCTGCCGGCGTTCCCGGCGCGGGCTTTTGAGCGCCAGTTTGTAACAAAGCCAGAAAAAAGAACCGCGCCCAGAATAAAGCCGCCGCCGGCAATCACGATGGGCGTGGGCATTAGGCCGAGCACGAGCATAACCCAGATCGGGTTTAGTACCGGCTCAATCGAGGCGGTAAGCATGGATTGAACCGCCGTTACACGCTTAACACCGTAAACGAACAGCGCCGAAGGAAGCCCCACCTGAAGCGTGCCCATGTATACGACGCTCAACACGCTCAATGTCGTAAATTGCGGCGGGCTTATAAAAAAGAAGGGAATCGAAAAAAGTAGCGTAAAAATGTGCGCCCCAATCATCACGTCAAGCGGGCTTGCGTCCCGGCGTTTGCGCAACACGATAGAGTTCATCGCAAAAACAACGCCGGAAGCCAAACCAAGAAGATTGCCGATAAAAGCCCCGCCGCCAAGCCCGTCGGACAAAATCATGAACATCCCCGGCGTTATAATGATAAGAGCCACCCAGTTTTCCCAAAAAGGCCTTTCCTTTACGAGTACCCAGCCCAAAAGAGCCGCCCAGATTGGCGCGGTAAATTGCAGCAAAATAGCGTTGGCCGGCGATGTAAGCTGGTTTGCAAAAACAAAAGTGATCATTGTCGCGCTGTAAAAAACACCGCCGGTAATAGACGAAAAAAGCTTGATCGGCTCCTGCTTTACGTTCAAGTAACGGCGCAAGGGAAAGAGTACTATTATGGAAAGAAAACTGCGACTGCCCGCAATCACCGGCGCACTCCAGTCGATAAACTGAATGAAAAGCCCGCTCGTGCTCCAGAAAACGGCGCAGAGCAAAATCGCCCCCTGCGCCATAAACGGATGTTCTTTTAACTCTGCCATACTTTTCATAACTTCCCCTTGGCTAGGCTATCTTAGCCTGAATGTTACAGGATAGCGAAAACGCACCGGCACGGGAACCCCGTCGGCCACGGCCGGCTCCCCCGTTCTGCCGTAAAACGCGCTGACGGCGGCCGCCCCGAAACCGCGATTCGCCGGGGCTTCCTGCAAGATGCTTACTTGCCGGACGACCCCGCCGCGATCGACAAAAAGCTCAAGGATTACCCGCCCTTCGATGCCTGCCCGGCGGGCGACTTCCGGGTAGACCAAATCTTCGGCAATGCTCCGCTGGTCGAAACGCGGCGGCTGGGAAACCATGTGCACGGGAAGAAACTGCTCGCCGGGCGATCCGCCGCCTGTCTCTTGCGGGGCGGCCGCCGCCACCGCCGGTATTGCGGCCGCAACTTCCTGCACCGGCAGAACATCCGCTTCGATAATCGTCTCTGCGACGGCTGTTTCGGCGACAGCAATCTCGGCGGCCGCCGGGGGAGCCTGCGGTGTTTGTACCGGTGGCGGCGGTGCAGGCGGCGCGATTTGCGGCGCGATCTGCGGAGCTGGCGCAATCTGCGGTGCCGGCGGGCTTTCGACTATGCTTGTAAGCCGCATGACCCTTGCCTGCTCCGGCACTTCTGCCGTCGCGCCGCCGCCGACATTGACGGCAAGAGAAAAAATCGCAACAATGTGCAGGCCGGCGACTGCCAAAAAAACAGCCGGCCTTAAAATTCTTTCATTCAACATTTTGCACCACAAAACTTACCGCGCCGTACTGAAGAAGCTGCAAAATCTCCAATACCGCGCTTATATATATGTACGGAGTGTACCGATCCGCTATTATATGAACACGGGTGTCGGGAGCCTCGATGTAAAGATCGATTATCCTTTCTTCCAGTGCCGCAATGCTCGCGGGGAAGCCGTCCAAGTGCAACGCCCCGCCTCTGTCCACCCACACTTCAAGGTTGCGCTCCGCATCCGTTGCAAGAGCCGCCCGCGCCTGCGGAAAAGCTATCTCAATCTCCCGGCGATAATTTATCATCGCTACAAGCATTATAAAGATTAACAGCAAAAATGCAATATCGGACATGGAGTTCATCGGGATCAAAAAGGGCTTTTTTTCCTTGCGCGACAGCTTCACGGTTGCGCCCCCCCTGCCGCCGGCATAATGGAAAAAGAGAAGGTTTCGATGTCAAGTTCCTGCGCCAGTTCCACAAAAGACACGACGTTTTGCCATTGCGCCTGCGGGTCTATGTTGAGCACTACGGCCAAGTTTGGGTTGCCGCTGCGGGCGTTTTCGATCAGGCTTGCCGCAAGGGGCATCTCTATGACCGCCTCCCCGTAGATGATGTTGCCCGCGCCGTCAAGCTCGAAGCGCAAAAGGTCTTCGCGCAAGACGACGATCGCGGAATCTCTTGCGGGGAGGTCAACGAGAAAGCCCAGATTCACGTTGAAGTCGGATATGACAAGAAAATAGATGATGAGCAGAAAAGCAAGGTCGCTTGCGGCTCCCGAATCGCTGAATGCCGGGGCGGCTTTACGTTTAATCCTCACATTTTGCCCTTTTTTATTTTTTGCGACTGGCTGGCAAGCTGGGCGATTAAGTTCGAACAGTTTGATTCAACATTGGCGACGAATTTGTTGACAATGTGGGAAAAGATCGAATGAAAGATCATGGCGACTATGGCGATTGCAAGCCCGAAGACGGTGGTTACGAGGGCTTCGTAGATGCCGGAGGCGACGATTTGGGCGTTCACGTCGTCGGCCTCGGCGATTGCACGGAACGCGCCGATCATGCCGGTTACGGTTCCCAAGAAGCCGGTAAGGGGGGAGATTGTGCCGATTGCGGTTAGAAAGTTAAAGCCGCTTTCCAGCGAGTAGACGCATTTCATGGCTTCGGCTTCGGAGGCCATTTCCGCGCGGTTTTCCGAAAAGTTCGGCCCCGGGCTTGATCGTTTCAATAGTGCCAGAAAGATGCCTGCGCCCATGCGTCTTTTGCTTTGTTCTGACAGAAACTGCGCGGCATCTTTGTATTTTCCCTTTTTGGCAAAGTCCGAAACTTTTAAGGCCAAATCATCGACGCGCAAGTCGTGGTATAAAAGATAGATGATCCGCTCGATTGAAATTGCAACTGCCGCTATGGAAAAAAACAAGAGAGGCCACATTACGATGCCTCCCATGTGGAAAAGCTCTAAAAGAGTAAATGGCACGGCTTCCATGTTATACACCCCACGCAAAAAAACAACATACCCCGCACTTTAGCGGGGTTGTGGCTTGAATTTAACACAAAAATCGCAGATTGGCAAGGGGGCGCAGAAGCAACTTGGTCTAGGCGGCCGGCAAGCTTTCCGGCGGCCCCCCGCCCCCTAGCGCAGACGGCGCCGGCTACCGCAGGCGGAAGCCAAGCCCTATCGTTATGTCAAAGCCGTGTCCCAAGTAGGAGCTGTCGTAAGTTATCATCGCCCATTGTAAGTTGCCTCCGGGGATAAAATAGTCATGGGGGCTGTCGTTTACCATATTGTTTTCCCAGCGGCTTCGCAAACGCAGGCCGTAAGTAAAACTACTGCGCAGGAATACAGCTTGGCTAAGATTAAAGTCTATGCCGCCGCCAATGCGGAACCACAAGGCGCTTGCGTGCAGGGGGTTAAATGGATTAATAAGACTCTCCGAAAGCGGGTTCAACGGGACGCTGTTGGTAAGCATTAAGCGGTAAGCAAGGCCGCCAAGAGGAAAGACCGTTATCCTGTCGGAAAGCTCTACAGGGAACTTGCCCAAAAGCCCAAATTCCAGCCATGTCAGAGTGGAGCTAAGGCGATGAGTCACAGGATACATAGGCCCTGTCGTGCGTTCAGATGACGTGCCTTGAAAATAGCCGACGGAAAACTGGACAAAGCGGGCATCCAGAAAAATTGAGCTGCCCCGCCCGGAATAAGGGCCGTGGGAGTAAATCGCCTCGCCCAAGCGTCTGGGGTCTCCGTCCGCCTCGGTTATTCTGCCGGAGACCCCGCCGCCTAAATCGCCGCTTATCGAAGCGCTAAAACCGAAGCTAAGAGGCAACTGCGCGCCCGTTTGTGCGAATGCGCCGGCCGCCGGCAGAGCCGCCGCGAAAAATAACAGAAAAAGTTTTTTTGCCATAAATGTCTCCTTGTTTGTGCTTGGGGTTAATAATCCTGCCGCGTCCAATGCGCGCCTCAAGGCCGCACTAGGCGGAAGCCATGAAGACCATACGCAGCCCACGGATAAAGGTGGAGGCGGCTCGCCGAGCGGGAAAGACTGGCAGAAGACAACCAGGTACCGCCTCGGAGCACGCGTCGCGTTCCCTCAGCCGGGCCTGTAGGATCGGTTTGCGCTTGGGTCGGGTAAGCTCCGTACCAGTCCCATACCCACTCGAGCGCGTTGCCGTGGATGTCGTACAAGCCCAAAGGGTTCGGATCTTTCAAGCGAACCTCCCGTACCCCCTCGCCGCCGCCTCTAAAGCCGAACCAAGCGATACGGTCAATGCTTTCCGTGTTATTCCAGTCCTGCTCCCCGTTGCTGAAGGCCGTGGTTGTCCCCGCGCGGGCGGCCGCTTCCCACTGCGCCTCGGTAGGCAGGCGGTAGCCGGTGGAGCCGGGCACGATCTGAACCGCGTTCCACATTGCAAGGAGGTCGGGGACGACGGAGCCAGTGAAAGTCCATCTCGGCACTGGCCCCCAATCGTCGGGGTCAGTGCTACCGTTTATCATGTACGCGGGGGTAAAGCCTTCCCTTTCGCTAAGCCGGTTGGCGAAAACCAATACGTCAAACCAGTTTACGGCCACTACAGGCCGCCTACCCGGCGCGTCCCCTCCTAGAGGGGGGAACGATGGAGTGGCGCTGCCCATTACCGCGTACCACTGCGCGATAGTTACCGGGGTTTCGCTTATCCAAAAGTCTTGGCTTATGGTTACCAAGCGCTGGGGGCCTTCGTTGTCCTGCCTGCCTATTTCATCCGACGGGCTGCCCATAAGAAAGCCCTGGCCGCCGGCGCGCACTTCGCCCATGTCTAAATCGCCTGGGCCTATGATTACAACGTCTCCTGGGCGAGCCTGTGGCTCCGGCAAACCGGGTATGGTAATGGTTCCAAAGCCCGACGTTGCTAGGTTGCAACCGGCCATGCCAAATGCGATTGCCGCCGAAAGCGCGGCCGCCGCGAACAGTTTTACTGTTTTTTTCATGAGATACTCCTTATGTTTTTTTGCTTGAGAAAAAATCGCTGTGTCTATATCCGGGGTTATTTCACGGGGGG
>WRKI01000235.1 GCA_009778155.1 Spirochaetota bacterium | reverse complement strand
CGGATATTGCTTTGGTCAGCAGATAATTTGCTGAAAACGAATCTACAGTTATAGTTCGAGCCGCTTTTCGCTGTGCAAAAAATCCTGTCCCGTTGGGACCGGGTTTAGGCGGATTCTTAGTCCATTTTTCATCCCATGCGTCAGCTTCTTCTTCCGTCATCACTGCCATAACTCCTCCTAATGTTGCTTTATTAAACCGTAATAGATTTTTCTGCATTTCATCGCATGAAAAATATTAATCGTGTTTTCATCAATGATGTTATACATAATTTCCAATGGGTTGGCGTTTTTGTCAAAACCGATAAGCAAGCGTTTATCTTCGGCATCTTCCTCGTCAACGGTCAGACCGTCATATTCAGCCGTATCTATTGCCCAACGAATATCAGCTTCGCTTATGCCGTGTTTGAACGCGGCGCGATTGAAAATTATGGAGACATCCATAGATAAAGGTTAACCGAATAAAGGCGATATGGCAAGATGTCTTTTTTCGCTCTGCTTGTCGAGCGGATTCTACCCCAGCCCTCCCGCCAGTGCCACAGCGGGAGGGCTAGTCTCCGTAAAAATCAATCGATCTTTTACCTCCGTAGGTTTTACCCCAAAACTTACGAACAGCGCAACGTTTGCAGGCTTTCCCAAAGCCCGCAAGCAAGGCTTGGACTCACCGGGGGCTTTCTTGCCGGGCAGGCGCTTGCAAAGCCTCCGGGTGAGCCTCTCTCCATAAAAAATCAGTCGCTCTTAGACCTCCGCAGGCGGACGCTTTCTATGTCGCTACTAAAGAGATTGCGCAGATCGTTCAAGCCCAGCGCCATAAGAGCCATGCGGTCGATGCCGATGCCCCAGGCGGCCACAGGGACGTGAACGCCAAGGCTTTCCGTAAGTTCCGGGCGGAAAATGCCGGAGCCGCCAAGCTCGAACCAGCCCAGCACCGGGTGCTTGACGTGCACCTCGACCGAAGGCTCGGTAAAGGGGAAGTAGCCGGGGACATATTTTACCTCTTTCGCGCCGGCAACCTCCAGGGCGAACATCTCCAGCATACCCAAAAGGGTGCACAGGTTTACATCCTCGCCCAATACGATGCCCTCGGTCTGGTAAAAGTCGGGCAGGTGGGTCGCGTCCACCCTGTCGTAGCGGAAACAGCGGACAATGCCGAAATACTTGCCGGGGATTTTCGCCGCAGGCAGTGTGCGGGCGGAAAGCACCGTGCCGTGGGAGCGCAAAATCAGGCGGCGGGTAAAGTCGCGGTCAAAGGCGTAGTTCCAGCCCGTGGAGCCGGTATTGCCGCCGTTTTCGTGGGCGGCGGCAACGTTGGAAAGCCAGGGTTCCTCTATCTCGCGCGCCATTTCCGGCTCGGCGATTCGGTAAGCGTCGTGAATGTCCCTGGCGGAGTGGAACTGGGGCATGAAAAGCGCGTCGGAGTTCCAGAACTCGGTCTCGACAAGGGAGCCGTCAAACTCTTCAAAACCAAGAGAGGCAAGCTTGTCTTTGACGTTTTCCAAAAATTGGGCGTAGGGATTCGTGCGCCCCACGGTGAGCCGGGTGGGCGGCGTTTGCACGTTGTAGGAACGGAACTTTTTCCCCTTCCAAGAGCCGCTCTCCAGCATCTCGACCGTAAGCGCGCCCGTTTCCTCGCCCGTTATGCCCTCATCGCGCAGGCAGTCGGCGAGGCGCTCGGCATCGGGGGCGAAACCGTAGACGACGGTTACCCGGTCAAGCTCCCGATAGGGGGCGTCCGCCGCGCCGCGTTTTTTGGAGCGGCCGGCCATGAAGTCCCTCTCCTCTTCGTTTAGGGCGGAAAGGGCGATAAGCCCGCCGGCGGCGACGGTTTTTTCCATTAAATGCTTCATAATGGAGAACTGCGAAAAGGCGGGGTTTTCCGGGTCGTCAAAGGCCTGGGGCGGCAGGCCGGGGATAATGTTTTTGTCCCCGTCCATTTTCAGAACGCCCGCCTTGGACAGCTTGCCAAAGGCCCCGCCGACATCCTTTTCGGCCATGCCGAGCACCTCGGCGCAATCCTTCATCTGTAGCGGCGAAGCTTCGGGGCCGCCCTGAGCCTTGACCCGGCGGCGCACAAGGTCGAGCATCCTCTCTTCCGGGCTGCCCTTCTCCCTCCATTCTTCGCCCAGTGCCGTAAGCTCGAAAAAAACGGCGGTCTCCCGGCGCAGTTCGGTTATCAGCCCCTTGGCGGCAAGCCACGAAAGCGCCTGATTCCCGTTGCCTTGTTTGAAGCCCAGCTCTTTTTCGACCTTCTCGATTGTAAGCTCGTCGCCCTTTTTGTACGAAAGCAGTATGCGAATCTCCAGCGGGTGCAGGTTTTTCGCCAGGTTTTTTACATCGCTTGTCATAGCCCCCCCCTAGTTCCTGCGGGAAAGCAGGATGAGTCTGAGCAAGCTCATGACGGCGGTCAGCGCGGAGGCGATATATGTGAGCGCGGCGGCGGTCAGCACTTTTTTTACTCCGTCTAGCTCTTTTTCTGTCAGAACGTTGTTGCTCCGCAAGATGGCGACTGCCCTGGCGGAAGCGTCAAACTCCACAGGAAGGGTGATTAGATAGAAGAGAACGGCTCCCGCAAAGAGCGCGATGCCGACTATCGCCAGCGGGGAGCCGGGGAAGAAGAACAGCCCTGCGATGGCGATCCACGGCCCCAGCGAGGAGCCGATGTTGGCGATTGGCACGAGTGTGCTTCGCAGTGCGAGCGGCCCGTAGGATGTGGCGTGCTGTATGGCGTGCCCGGCTTCGTGCGCGGCGACTCCGACGGCGGCTATCGATGTCTGATTGAACACCGGCTGGGAGAGCCGCACGATTTTTGTGCGCGGATCGTAGTGGTCGGTGAGCGATCCGCCGACTGACTCGATTCGCACGTTGCTGATTTTGTTCGATTTCAGCAATAGTTGCGCCGCATCCTGCCCGGATATCCGCTTGGAACAGGGGACGTTTGAATACTTGGCAAAGGTCGATTTGACTTTGAACTGCGCCCACAGCGAAAGTGCCAGCGTGGGCAGTACCAACAAAATGTAATACTGGTCTATGAACATTGAATACTCCTATTAACGCAACCCCAAACGGCCAGTTCCCCCCGGCCGCAAGCTCCTGCGCTCTTGATGTGCTGGCTTTATCATACCACAAACGGGCCTTGATAAACACCCCGCCGGGGAGGGAAAACGGCGATTTGCGCAGCGCGGAAGCCCCGGAGCGAGGGCTTGCCGGGGGATTCGCGGGGTAAATTTCCTGTCGGAAAGCCACTTGACACGATTTACAGGGTGGGTTATGCTTAGAGCAGGTGCTTTTGGAGGTTTTATGAAAATATTATCATTTTTACCGTTTATCCTTATTATTGGGTTTAGTGGCTGTATAAGCCACACCCCGCACTCAGAATTGAGTCAAAGCATTAATGGCTATCCTAGCGCAGGTGCCTCGCATTTGTTTTCTATACCGCCGGGGGCTGAACTTCTAGAAAGCACTGAATTTAAGAGCGATGGGGTTCCGTACCTGATTGAACGCCGATACAGGCTTCCCTCTGGAGAAATATTTTTTGCATATTGGGATGTTGACGGCAGCCACAGCGTTACGATTCAGCGGATAGAAGAAGCTCCATTGCTTGTAGTGGGAACGGATGTAAATATCCCCGGTATGCCGGGTTTCAGAGAATTTAATTTTGGAGAAGACAGGCGAAGGCTGGTGCAATTTATGAAGCTGTTTAGGCTAGGAGTGCCAGAGACAGATTGGAGAGGAACTATAAGAAGTGTTAGAACACCTTCTTTAAGCGATCGTACTTTTAGGCCGACACCTTGGAGGGATGAATTTATACTTTTGCTAGATCTGCTTGACGAAACTTGGGTTTTAGAACACAAGCGCTGGACAGATAGTTCGCGCGGAAGCAGTTTGTCTGGTGTAGCAACAACAAGAATTGTGCGTGTAGATGAATTTGATGATTAAACTAAGCGTCTAAAACAGTGTTTAGTTTTCATTTTAATACACAGATGGAGGTGATTTGTGCTGACATATCAAGAGCTTATCGAACTAAGGGAAAAGTTGTCTAAAGGAGAAATTACGCAAGACGTTGCAAAAGAATTATATTGGAAAGATTATAAAGAAGGAAAACGTTCATGGCACACAAAGGATTGGAAAGAAAGACGAATCGAATTTATTAAGAATAAGTGTGAAATTTGCGGTAGCCAAGAAACATTGACATTACAGCATCGTTCCCACCCCCAAAAATACACTGACTATGAACGAGAGATAACTCGCAAATATGCCCAATGCTTCATTGCTTCTAACGCATCCATTGACCAAAGAGAATTCTATGAACACGTGATGAAAAACTTTGATTACGAGCCTGTGCCTTTGTGCCCAAACTGTAAAGGCAGATACCCTAACAAGAGAATGAGAAAAATCCCACAATATCTTTGTACAAAATGCCACATCGAATTTGATGAACCTATTTATAAAACGACAGAAGAACTTATCGCAATTTTTTATGAAAATGAAGAAGCCGCAGAAGTTCGTGATAAATGTTTTGTGTCAAAGAATGAATGGAGGAATAAGCAAAGATTGCAGCAAGTAAAATATTGGCTGCAAAGAGAAACTGCTAAAGCCATAGATAGCGAGGCAATTGGCAAAGAAGCGTTTTTGCTATATTTAGACGATAACATAAAATACCTCTCTTTTGAAGATACCATAACCGCTTGTAAAAAATGTGCGTATAATTTTGATATAAACAATATGGAACTTTGTCCAAAATGCAAAGAATATTACAAAGGCATTCCGTATCCAACTTGCATCCAATGCTTGCCGGAAGACAGACGGAAGGCGGCATTAGAAAAGATTGAATTTGGAAAAAAGTGGCGGGCAGTGGAGGAAGAGCTAGGGATCGACTAAAAAGCTAGGAATCTAAGACGGCTTCTGTCAAGAATTAGCCCTGTTTGGGAACTTCGGAGAAAGTCCAGCCGGGGAGGAAAACGGCGGATTTGCGCAGCGCGGAAGCCCCGGAGTGAGGGCTTACGGGGGAGGATTGTTTAACTGGGGTTTTTGCGGTAAATTAATATCATTGGGGAGCCTGTATGGTTATAGAATATCACGAAGCGGCATTTGCCCACCAGATAGCAGAAGCTGACATTGAGTGGGCGCTTAGGACGCATTTTTTTGAAAGACCCGCTTCCGATGGAAGCTACCTTGCCATCGGCTTTAATCGTTCCGGCAACCCTCTCGAAATTGCCTATCGTGAATTAGATGATGGCTCATTATTTGTATTTCATGCCATGCCGTGCCGGCAAAAATGGCTCGCCGCGGCAAATGAAGGGGGAAAACATGGCAAAAAGACCGACTGACGAAGAAACATGGGTACTCCAAAAAATGTGGGAAGAAAACCCGCCGGAACTCTTGGAAGGCCAGGGGCCCTTGACCAAGAGCCGTGAATTGCTGAACCTTCTTGACGACGTAAGCGCCAATTACATACTGACAATATCGGAGCGCGAACAGAAAACCCCTTCGCAAGTAGTAGGCGACATGGTAAGGGAAAAAGTAATGATGCTAACTACCGATTGAAGCGGCTGCCCGGCGAGAACACCCCGCCGGGGAGGAAAACGGCGATTTGCCGCTTGATTTTTTTACCGGATACGGATAAGATGGCAACAGGAAGCGGAGAGGGGTAAAAAATGCAATTTAGGGACAATGAGCGATGAAAGTATACTTGGATAACTGCTGTTTTAACCGACCCTATGATGATCAGACACAGCCGAAGGTCGTAATTGAAACCCTGGCAAAGCTCTATATTCAGGAGCTTATTTTTAACAGGAAGCTTGAGCTTGTATGGTCTTATGTTTTGAAATATGAAAATAGCCAGAATATAAGCGAGGCGAAGCGCCAGGCAATCGCGCAATGGGAGAAATTGAGCATAGAATTTGTTGGCAGGACAGAGCCGCTTGTTGCGCTTGCGCAAAAAATTGAAAGTACCGGCATAAAGGCCATTGACGCATTGCATATTGCCTGTGCTATTACGGCTTTATGTGATTGTCTTATTACTGTGGATAAGCGTATGTTAAAGTATAAAGACGATAGAATTGTTATTTGTACCCCTGTGGATTTTATTACAATGGAGGCGGAAGGTGATTAACAATGCTGCGGTGCTTGATAAAGGCATAAAATGTTTAACGGAAAACCTTGGAATGCTGGAAGCAGAACAGTTTATTTATGTCTTAAAAAGCCAGCCCTTTGATTATACTGAATGGCGCAAAACCAATTTATTTACCGGCATGACGTTAGAAGAAATCAGCAATGCCGCTGATGAACATTGCAAAAGATAAATGTGAAAAGTGATCTGCTGGCAACATCATACCACAGATGCGCTGTGATAAACATCCCGCCGGGGAGGGAAAACGGCGATTTGCCGCTGGGAAAGCCACGGAGCGAGGGCTTGCCGGGGGAGCTTTCGCGGGGGATTCCCAAAAAAGCCGAAAGTGCCTGCCAGCCGCTTGACATGGCTGGAAAAAGCCGATACGGTTTAGACAAGTGCCGTTTTTGGCCACTGGGGAGGTTGCAAAATGAGCGTTTTTCAAAAGATACTGGGAGCAGTGTTTGCTCCGTATAAATTCAACGTTATGCAAAAAGCGCAAAACGAACTTTTCATGGCGATAATATCTGCTTTGCCAGAAACTTTCCGGCAAATTAAAGAGCAAACGCTTTGCGGCAAGTTATACGATCTTAGGGATTGGGATTTGCTCCCCGACTTTAAATCAGTCGTTATGGGTTATGCCGGCGACACGGTTTTTCAATATAAAAAACGCGGGGTGAATTTCAAAATAGCAGGTATCGAAATTTTTTCAAAGAAAAACAAGCGGTTTGAAAATATTGAAATCCTTGTTCAGAACAATTTGGTGTGCGGCATAAAAATCACAAATTCAAAATCACAAATTCAAAATCACAACCTGATGAATTTGACACGCAAAAAATAACGGCAGACAATGCCGCAGAGCTTGCTTTTTCTTTCCCGGCCAGCGCTATTGATAAGTTTTACGACAGTTTGGACGCAAAAATCAAACAAAAGCTTAACCCAGACGCTCTTGAAGAAATTGAGTTGAACAACCGTATTTATTTTTCGTTTTATGACCTTGAAGACGGGAACTATCTGGCTGTGGATAAAAATTTAAAGGTTTATTCATTGGTGCACGACGCAAAGCCAATGGTGGCCAGCATGGCAACAACTTTTTACGACATTTTGCAAGACATCGAGGATGGAAAGTTTGACGTGGAAAAACATTTTGCCGAAAGGTATAGCAGGCAAAGATAGCAGGCAAAAATAGAAGAGAAAAAATTTGGGCAGGTGATGCTCCGGCGCAAGCGGCCACAAGCCGCCAGCCCCTGCCGGGGCTTTCCTCGCTGGCTTTCTCCCCAAACAACCACTCGCAAAGCAAAACTTCGTGCCTTCGTGAGAGATACTTCCGAGGTTCGTGTCGTTCATGCGTTTGTTGCCGAAGATTCCGGCAACTCTATTGAAACTTTCGCGGGAAAAAGGCTATAATGTCCCCAAGGGGCAAGGAGAGTGCAAAATTATGAATAAATCCCGATGGTACAAAAGCGGCGGCGAGCTTCTAAACGAAATCGAAGCCGCAAATGCCGAAAACGAAATGTTGCTGTGGTTTCTTGGACAGATGGGCTTTGTCCTAAAAACAGGAAATACTGTCATCTATATTGACGCGCTGTTAAACGATTTTTCCAACGAAAAAACGGGGACGCGCCGGCTTTACGACCCTCCCTACACGACTTTGCAGGGAATCCGCGCCGACTATTTTCTTTCCACTCACAATCACGGCGACCACTTGAGCCTAGAGACGATTCTGCCGCAGGCGGCGGCGAACCACCAAACGCGCTTCATCGTGCCAGCCCCCTGGCGCGGCGTGCTTACCGGCGCAGGCGTGGACGAAACGCGCGTTATCGGGGCTTGCGAGGGGCAGACGCTGGAGCTTCCCGGCGGGGTAAGCATCCTGCCAGTTGCGGCGGCTCACCCAGAATACAAGACCTCCGCCGGCGACTATATCTGCCTTGGCTATCTGATTCGCGGGACGGCCGGCTCTCTTTACCATGCCGGGGATACCTATGTTACCGAGCGGCTTGTTACCACGCTTGAAGGGCTTAAACCGATTGACGTGGCGATTCTGCCGGTCAACGGCGGCGACTGGGAACGGGCTTCTATCGGCATCATCGGCAACATGAACGCGGGCGACGCCTTAAAGCTGGCGCAAAGGTTGGAGGTTGACCTTGTAATTCCGGCTCATTACGACATGATGAACAACAACAATGTCAACCCGGCGCATTTTGCAGACGAGGCTTACCGCTCTTTTCCTTGGCAAAAATACCACATTTTCGCCCTTGGCGAAAAGTTCGTTTACCAAAAATAACGGCGGCCGCAAGGTTTGGCCAATCAACAGACAGGAGTTTTTATGCATCCGGCATTGGAAAATTTAAAGGCGCGGGGTTTTTTTCAACAGTGCACCAGCGCGGAAGGGCTTTCTAAACTTATGGAAGAGGGGCCGGTCACATTTTACGTTGGCTGCGATCCCACGGGGACGAGCCTGCACATTGGCCACATGGTTCCTTTTTTCGCCTACCGGCACTTGCGCGACGCTGGGCACAAGGGGATTGCCCTTATGGGGGGGGGGACGGCGAGGATAGGCGACCCTTCCGGCAAGACGGAGCTTCGCAAGATGCTGAGTTACGAAACGCTGGACGCGAACACGGCGCTTATCACCGCCCAGCTTGACCGTTTTGTCGGGTTTGACGGCGATTCGGCACGGGTTGCCAACAACAAGGATTGGCTTGCCGATCTTAACTATATCGATTTTCTGCGCGACATTGGCAGTCATTTTTCGGTAAACAGGATGCTGACTTTCGAGGCTTACAAAAAAAGACTGGAAACGGGGCTTTCTTTTATCGAGTTCAACTATCAGCTTTTGCAAAGTTTCGATTTTCTGGAGTTGTACCGCCGCCACAACAACCGGCTGCAAATTGGCGGGGACGACCAATGGGGCAATATTGTTGCCGGGGTGGAGCTTGTGCGGCGTATCGAAGGCGTGGAGGTTTTTGGCATGACTTTCCCCCTTGTTACGACTGCCGGCGGGGGCAAAATGGGGAAAACCGAAAAGGGCGCGCTTTTTCTTGACCCTGCGATTACCAGCCCTTACGATTTTTTCCAATACTGGCGCAATGTTGACGATGCCGACATTCTGCGTTTTCTTTTGATGTTTACTTTTATGCCTGAAGACGAATGTCGCTCTCTTTGTATGGCGAGTAAAAATCCTAACGGGGCGAAGGAGCGTCTTGCATGGGAGGTTACCGCGCTTATTCACGGACGGGAGGAGGCGGACAAGGCTCTTGCCGGGGCGAAAGCCGCTTTCGGCGGGGGGGGCGACAAGTCGGCGATGCCTTCGGTGGTTCTTTCCCGCTCTGCTTTCGAGGCTGGCTACAAGGTAACGGATTTGTTCGCCGATGCCGGTCTTGCCGCGACGAAGAGCGAGGCGCGTCGTCTTGTGGAGCAGGGGGGGGCTTTTCTTTCCGGCGCCTCCGGCGATCTTGCGCCTGCGGCGGATGTAAACGCGCTTGTCTACGCGGACAGTCTTAACGCCCAGGGGGAGCTTACTTTGCGGGCGGGCAAGAAGAAGTACTGTCTTGTCCGGGCAACCTAGGGAACCGCTGATTAACTTCGAGTTAATCAGCGGTTCCTTAATAATTTTTGCAAAAAAGGGCTTGACTAAGCCGAGAGGAAAATGCTAGAATATAAGGCAACCTCCAAAAACCCCATCTGGGTTTTTGGAGGTTGCCTTAAGCGTTCGATGATTTTCGTGCCATCCCTCCCCGTGCGCTACGGGGAGAAGAGGCCTGGCGAGGCCTAACAAAATACACTGTATATTAACACATTCATAAAAACCGGCGAAAGACAGTAGCCGAACAATAGATAGAGCCTTGCAAAAATGGAAGCGGAGCGGTTTTTAGGCCTTGAGGCATGACGGCAAGGCTTGGAAAAAGGGGCTTTTAATGGAAAAAAGTTGCAAAACGGCCAAAATTGTCAAAATTCCGCTTGACGATTTTCGCCAAAAATGGTAACCTTACCCTAAAAGTTGGTTTTCCGTTAAGCTGGCGGTAAAACCGGCGATTTTGGGCAAAAACAGCCCCCCGGCCTTGAAGGGCTGGGGATAAAACTTAAAACGCAAATTAAGGAGCGAAAAACAATGACTGGGTCGCAAGAACAGCTAAACGCAGTAAGTCTATACAGGATAATAGGTTATACCC
>WRKI01000234.1 GCA_009778155.1 Spirochaetota bacterium | reverse complement strand
AGGATACTTTGATGGCTAAAAATTTGTCTTGGCGGGTTTGAGTGATGAATTTTCAAGGAAATTAAGCCTTATCTTTTCTAAATGTAGAATTGCTGGGCCTGCACTCAAGCCCCTTGACACGATTTGCATAGAAAGGTATACTGGCATAAGGGAAAAAGGAGGAATCAATATGAGCCGAGAATTTTTTAGTTTCTGCGCCAATAACAAGCTGGAAGAAGCCAAGAGGCTTTGGGAAAAGGGCGGCATTGACCTAGAATTTCTGTATGCCGGCTCTACCGCACTGCTGCAAGCCGCATCCAAAGGTTATACAGAGGTAGCGTGGTGGCTTGTTGAAATCGGCGTGAATTTAGAGGCGGCTTCGTCGGACGGCAAAACCGCCTTAATCCACGCCGCATTGCGCGGACATACCGACATTGTAGAAACATTGCTGAACGCCAAAGCGGAAAAAAATACTACAGACAAAGACGGACGCACGGCACTGCATTACGCCATAATGAATGGTCATGAAAATGCCGCCTTCCGCTTGACTGTGGGTGGCGCAGTATCTGGCATACCCGACAAAACAGGCAACACCGCCCTTGATGAAGCCATAAAACGCAGGGTTTCTGGAGAGCTTATAGCCGATTTGCTGGGACCGGCGGGTCTGGCTATCTACCGCCAAAACGAAATGGGAGAAACGCCCCTTATAAGAGCCATTAAAGACAAACAAGAAGAAAACGCCCTGTATATAATTAGCCGGATGTGGGATGAATATGATACCGCCGACAAAGATGGCATGACAGCCTTGCATCACGCTGTGCGAACAGGGCTTAGGGCTGTTGTCGCGGAACTGGTAGACGCCGGCGCAGATATAAATTGTGCGGACAAAAAAGGCAAAACCCCGCTCGATTATGCAAGGCAGTATCACCAGAACAATAAAAAGCTGGCAGAAATGCTTGCCCAAGAGCAAGCGCCTGCGTCCGAAAAAACAGATGCCGCCTTTCAACTTGAAAAAAATCATTCCCCCGGTGAAACAGCGGTATCGCCGGCAGGCATAAAAGCCGCAGAACTCATTGCAAACGCCGCCAAACAGCTTGCTTTAACCAACACTTTTCCAGCCCCGACTGATGATTCGCCTGCCGATATGCCCGGCGAAACACCTGTGTCCGAAAAATTAGCCGCCGAGTTTCAACTTGGAAAAGATTACTACTACGGTGAAAACGGCGTGGAAGAAGATTGGGAGAAAGCCGCAGAACTCATTACAAAAGCCGCAGAACAAGGATTGGCAGAAGCCCAATACTATTTAGGCTATTTCAATATGGAAGATAAAGTCCTTTTGGAATGCGACCCGGCAAAAGGCATTTATTGGTATACAAAAGCCGCAGAGCAGGGTTATGTTGACGCTCAGTTTAATTTAGCTATGCATTATTTAGACGGCGACGGAGTTGAGAAGGACTTAAAAACAGCGATAAAATGGCTTGCCACAGCCGCCGAAAAAGGCTGCAGAAAATCGCAATGCACTTTGGGCGAGCGTTACGAGAAAGGAGAGGGCGTAGAAAAAGATATAAAAAAGGCTGTCAGCCTGTATTATAGCGCCGCCATACAGGGCGATGCTATAGCGAAATCCAATTTGCTTGCAATGAAAAAAGAAGGCATTGACAGCGCGGACTCCGCTCTCGAAGAAATCAAAAAAGAAGCTGGCAGCAGCGGTTTGGCGATCTTTCTTAAACAGCACCTGCCCGCTTGCATAGGCCCTGTTAGGCAGCGTCAGTTGAAATTTGGCGAAACGGTCGTAGAAGATCAAGACTGGGATTTGGATTTGCAAAATGCCACCATTACCTTTAGCGAAGATCAGTATAGAATCCAGATTTTGGGCACTGAAAGCTATGTAACAGACACTTGGCTGTGGAGCTTTGCAAGTTCAAAAGCCAACGATTGGCCGGACGACATCGTGAAAGCCGCAAAGGAAGCATACAAAATCATCCTAGAAGCAACGGGCGATAACTCGACCAAATTTGACCTAACGGATTTTGTAAACGGGCATAATATTGCCACTTTGCTTATTGATATTTGCAAACAAAATGATGTAGAAAACGTGTGCTACTATCGCTGCCCGTATGAAAACGGAGCGGCATTCGTGCTGGTCTACGACATCCCCAAAAGCGTTTTTGCCCCCGTGGATGCTTTGCAGAGTGTGAAAATAATCACCGATATTATTTCATACTTAGAGCTAGATGCCAAAACGCTTGTGCGAAGCATGGTTGAAACAAACTGCGCCAGCTTTGCTGAAACTGAAAATGGAATTACAGGGCAATTTGCCGGCGGCATAGAATTAGCCGTTTTATTTGACGGTTTAGGGCGCATTGAGTCAATGAAAACAAATAACGCAGCGTCATCTCTTAGGGAAAATCCCGCGCCAGCCGAAAAGCCAATACCCGGCGGCCAGAAGCTTTTTGATGAAACATATCTACGAGAACGC
Organism: Spirochaetota bacterium; assembly: GCA_009778155.1. GTDB lineage: Bacteria > Spirochaetota > Spirochaetia > Treponematales > Breznakiellaceae > WQXQ01. The sequence continues at coordinate 7,772 of WRKI01000234.1, read as the reverse complement.
AACCCCCAAAAAGCCACTCAATCACAGATCGATGAATTTTGCGAAAGAACAGGGGCAAAACTGCCGGAAGATTACCGGCATTTTTTATTAGAATACAATGGCGTTGTATTTAACAGCGGCGTTTGTTTGCATATACCCGAACTTGACAAGACCGTTGAATTGGATTACCTGCGAGGCTTTGACTATTATTACGATTTAGCGAAAGACTATGCTTACAACCGTAATTACAAGCTGGATAACTCGACATTCGTAATAGGCGAATGTAATACGATGCGAGAAGATGATGATGGCGATATTAGCCAACACGGCCGGTTATGCGTTATGATTTTGAACGATGAACATGAAGAGCCGGGAATTTATGTTTGCGACTTACATCATGACGACTTTTTCCTTGAAGAATCCACCGAGGACAACAACTTGTTTAAGGTGGCCGACAGCTTTTCAGACTTTGTCGCAAAACTGAAGTATCCCGAAAAACCCAATGCGGACATACAGCAAAACACCGCCCCCCCGAAACAATCCCTTCTTTTGTCGCTCGATACTGACACCATAACGGAAAAAAGCGAAATATATGGACTGTCCGCATATAACGAGAGCATACCTTTGGCATATAAAATACTTGTCAGCCAAGACGCCAAGCTGTCTCCATCGGCCTATCTTAATACCGACGAACCGATAGCGATTGTCGGCGACTTTGACAAGGGGCGCAAGAAGCTCTTTAATTTTCTTTACGAACTGCAACAGAGCGGCTTTTTCAACCAAGCCGGCTTGCAGGGGGAGCTGGAGCGGCAAATCCAAAAAGCAAGAGAATTTTTATTTGACGAATCCCACACAAATAAGTACGCCGTCTTAGAGGCCGGCATGATTTTCCATATGTGGGGCAAAGGCTGGGTTGAACAGGCCAAAAACCTGTTTACGGAAGTAACCCAAATAGACGCTATCATAAACCAGCACATGATGATGTTCCAAGCTCAAGTCCAAGCCTATCTCAGCTTTGGGGATAGCGTGGACGAGCAAACAAAGCAAAAGTATTTGCAAGATAGACTCTGGGCAGTTTTGGGGATAGATTGTTGGGAAAAGTTTGTCCCTCGGCCGCCTGATGCTTCGCCCGCCGCCGCCAAACTGCTTGAGTTAGCTCACATCCTCACAAACGGCAATCAAAAGGTTATTGCAGAGCTAGAATCTCTTGCGAACAATTCGGAACCAGCTACTTTTGCTTATTGGATGACGGGTTACAATCTGCTGGACGACGAACTAAGCGATTTCGCCGAATCCAATTGCTTTGGGGCGTATATAGACTGGAAAGAAGAAGGCGAGGAAATTGTTTTTGGGCTGCAAATAGCCGAAAAGAATTTAAACTACAGCCTGGGACTGGAGAAAATCGAATTTCCTGACGATGAGTGCGGCGAAGATGCCCTGAGTGTCATAAGCAAAAACCTATCTGCAAAAGGTTTTGCCCTGCTTTATTTAGACATAGACGGCGATTGCTATCACTTGTTTGTTATTCCCAAAAAAGACGAGGAAAGATTAATGGAGCTTGCTGCAGATGTTGGGTTTGACTTTAGGTTGCTTTAGGAGGTTTCTATGTCAAAATATGATGATGCTTCATGGCACTATGGGGGAGAGTACCCTGAAAATTTACCCGATGAAAATGCCGCAATTCATATTGGTATGTTTATAACATGGTGTATTGACAACGATCTTTTGTCAGAGGAACAAAAAGAAGATAACCATGAAGACCTTCAAAAGGTTAAAAATCGCAAAATGACTGGCGGGGAATTTTTGATAAATAATTGCGACGAAAAATTTTCTGCTTCTGATTTATGCGAACTGGGCAATGGTTTTGCTGGAGATTACTATAATGACGGTACAAAATTTACAGAAAAACACGGTTGTTATGGCAATGATTTTAGTGAACTATTTGCTGAACATGAAACTGTTTATCATGTTGAAGACACATGGGAAAACTATGAAAAAATAAAGCCCATTGTTGACAAACGTTTTGAGGAATGGAAAAAATATAAGGAAAATCTGGAGTAATTGATTTTTCAATTAATTTTACATCAAAGGAAATTGGTGAAAACTGGAGGTTTCAAATGGCAAATTGCACGATTAAAATGGACAAATGGGTTTCTAAGGCGAAAGATATTCAACCGGGTATTAAAAAACCGTCTGTTTCAACACCGGTAATGGATGCGCCCAGCGGTAAAATTTATCTTCCATTAAAACAGGGGCACCCATACTCCGGCGCATGGCTTAAAGCCCTTGATGTATCCGACTTAACCGTAAAAACCGTGTGGGAAGACCTTGTTTGTTCCAGCGTGTTGGTTACAGAAGACAAACTCTTTATGTCTCCCATAAACCTTGGCAAAAAACGCCTTATCTGTCTAAACAAAAACGATTACTCCGTTCTTTGGATATGGAATGATGTAATCCGCGCTTCCTCCAACATGAATCCGTCTGTTGGAAAATCTGATGACAGCATAATTGTTGCCGACATGGACGGCCATGTGTATTGCGTTGACGAGGCCAGCCAAAAAACAAATTGGCATTACAAATGCCCCGTTGACAAAGACGCTAGCCGCTCTAATTTTTATATAGAAAACAACCGCCTTTATTTTGGAACAAGCAAAGGTCCCAGCATTATATGCCTTGATATGAATACCGGGAAAAGTTTGTGGGAATACGGCGGACAAGAAAAGTACACGGGCGGGGTATTGAATTTTTGCGATAACGCCCTTGCCGCGCAAGGGTCTGCATCCTTAATGATACTGGATAAAATGACGGGAAAAGCGCTTGCGGACATTCCGTATTCAGGATATTTCGGCAGAAATGAAAACGACGAAATGATTTATACACCTTTTCAACCGTGCGCCGATTATCCGTTTCTTTATATCAACGATATAGAGAAAGGTTTAGTCTGCTATCGCTACGATGAAGGCTCTGGCCTTGAAATACAATGGAGCTTCAAACCGGAAAACAGCTTGACCGGGGCTTTCCATATACTCAATGATAAAATCTTGTGCGCCACAGGGGATACAAAGGGGAAGAATAATAAAGTACACCTTTTGGAAAAAGACAGCGGAGTTGAACTACTGACAGCCAAAACAAAAGAGCTGGCTTTCTATATTGTTCCTTGCGACAATAGATTTTTTCTTTTTAGCAGCAATGGGCAAATCGAACTTGCACACGTGGAATTGTAGGTATATAAAGATGATGTTTGGGGGCTTTGCGGGATAAGCCCAGCGGGCGGCTGCCCTGTTTGGGGGCTTTGCCGGGGAAGCCCGACGAGCCGCTCGCAAAGCAAACCTCCGTGCTACTCCGTGCCTGGGTGTGAGATACTTCCGATAAAATAATCGTCAACCCCCGGCTTGACACCCCCGGCTTGACAACCCCCTGCTTGCGTCGTTCATGCGTTTGTCGTGGCGGCACTCTTGATAAAATTCGCGGTTGTCGGTAAAATATAAACATGGAAAATCAAAAAAAAGCCGCGCTCGGTTTTGAATTTTTGGAATTGTCGTGCCCCAACTGTTCAAAGGTAAATCCGGTCAAAATGGCGTTGTTTGACAATCGAAAATACGCGTTTTTAAACGTTTTACTCGAAAACACCAAGTTCGAGCAAAACGGCGACTATACCTTTTTCGGCCAGCACGAATGCGAATGCGACAAAATTATTATCGCCTCCGTTGCAGTTTACGGCTATTCAATAAAAGCGGCCGAGCAACTCCTAAAAATGGAAGAAAAAATAAAAAAGGAAAAAACATTCACCCCGGTAGAGACAGTGCTTGAGTTTTCCTGCCCAAGATGCTCCAACATGACCTCGGCCAAGTTAGCCAAGTTTGGATGGGATGACTACCCCAGTTTTAACGACCTAGTAGCCGGAGCCACCGGCGGGGACGACGGCCCCTACGCCTTACTGGGAAAAAAAATCTGCGGATGCGGCCAGTTTATTTGCGCAACCCTAGCCGTTTCCAGCCACTACAGGGAAGTCTTTGAAATGTTCTTTAAGACAAATTACTGAACAGCGTACCGCCCGGCCCTAGCCGCCACCCACAGGCGGGAAGAGAGAAACCTCGTCGCTTTGCAAAAGGGCGGCGTTTCTGTCGGCGTTTTTGCCGTTTACCAAAAAAATGGCGACAGACTTTAGCGGAATGTTCAGACTTTCGATAATTTTGTCGCCGGTTATCCCTTCGAACCAATCCACGCGGACAACCTTGTCGCGCCCTTCCCTTAACGTCGCAAACAGTTTAACTTCCATGCCGTTAACCCCTCACTCCACACCTTTCGCAAAAATTGTCCGGGAACTGCGTCGGGAAAAACCCCAAACACCGCCCCCGGACAAACCCGTTAAAGATCGGCTACGCCGCCTTATTTAAGCCCCAGCCGCTGCAAAGTGGCATCCGTCGGGAAAGCCTTTTCCCAGCCCCTCGCCTTGTAGTATTCCGGCAGCATTTCCGGCAGACGGCTCAAACCGCCCTTCGCCGGGCCTGCGGGAATAGGCTCTTTCAGCAAACGATCCGGCAGATTGTCCTCTTCCGGCTTCATTCCGGCCTTCTGGTTGAACCAGCGCTCCAGATTGTAGATACGCTCGCCGGCTTCCAGCAGCTTGTTCACATCGTAATCCGTGCCCGTGGCCGCGTTCAGCATATCTGCATAAACATCCGCGCCCAAAGCGAAAGACGTAAACAGACACAAACCGGCAGAGTCAATTACCGACGTAAGATTCTGGAACAGAATCGACCAAGTGTGCTTGTTTTCGATACTCGCCATGTCCAGCTTTTCTGGAATACCGGCAACTTCCGGCGCAATCGTGTAACCGCGCACATGGCAGCCACCCCTGTTGCTTGTCGCATAAGTCAAGCCAATACCCTGAATCGCGCGGGCATCGTAAGCGGGCATATCAAGACGCTTTACACTCATCGAGTATTGCGGTGCGCCGTAATGCTCGCAAAGCTTGTAAGAACCTTGCGCCATCAGCTTGCCCAATTTCGTTTCGCCGCGCCCCATGCGCTCCGTCCACTTGACAATAGCCTCGCCGCTGCCCCATTTCAGAGGCACGCCTTCGCATTCCTCTTCCTTAATAAGGCCGCGCTGATACAGCTCCATAGCCGCCGCGATAGTACAGCCGGCAGAAATCGTGTCGATGCCGGTTTCGTTGCAGGCGCGGTTCGCCCTGTTGATGGATTCCATGTCGCTTACACCGCAAGACGCGCCGTAACTCCAAAGGGTTTCGTATTCCGCGCCGGCGCTGTTTTTGCCGTCCAGCTTGACCACGCGACCGCAGCCGATCGGACACCTGTGGCAGAAGCCCTGCTTGACAAGCGCTTTTTCCGTCATGGTTTCGCCCGACGTCGCTTCCGCTTCGGCGAACTGCGCTTCCTGCCAGTTCTTGGTAGGATACGCGCCAATCGAGTTAAGGATGTTTACAAGCACCCCAGTGCCGTACTTCCCAAGAGCTTCGCCCGTAAGAGCGTGGTCTTTGATCAGCTTGTTCGCCTTCGACACCACGTCTTTCATAGCGGCGGCATTCGCCGGCTCGATGGCGGTTTTGGTCGCCGCACAGCAGATCGCCTTCAGGTTTTTGGAACCAAGCACCGCGCCTACGCCGGAACGCCCTGCGGCACGCTCGGCATCGTTCATTACCGCCGCCAAAAGGGACAGCGTTTCGCCGCCAGTGCCGATGTTGAGCACCGAACAGTTGGCGTGGCGGCCTTTGAGAGCCTCTTCGACGTGCTCGGTTTCGTGCCCCCACAAATCGCCTGCGTCCAGAATCTCGCACTTGTCGTCAACGATGTTGATGTAGACAGGCTTGTCGGCCTTGCCTTCGATAATCATAACATCATAGCCGGCATACTTGAGCTTTGCGCCCCACACGCCCCCGGAATTGGAACAAGCGATAAGGTTGTTAAGCGGCGATTTTGTGATAACCATGTAACGGCAACCGGTGGGAACCGCGACGCCTGTAAGCGGCCCTGTGGCAATTACAATTTTGTTGCCCGCAGAAAGCGGATCGACCTTCGGGTCTATCTCGTCAAAAAGGATTTTTGATCCAAGCCCCCGGCCTCCGATAAACTTTTTTGCAAGCGCAAGATCAAGGTTTTCAACTTTGCAGGACCTGTCCGTCAGGTTTACGCGCAAAATTTTTCCATTGTACGATGTTGACATTCTCTTACCTCCTAGCTAAATAATTTATATTTTGCTCCTTTTCAAAAGATGGAAGGCATGACAATTTCCCGGCATACCCTGTCGCCCCGCCAGCATAACTTTCAACAAGCCTTAGCCAAACGGAATCGGAGTTGTCTCACTTTACCATGTTTGCACATTTTTGTCAAGCCCCCACCACGAAAATTCAGAAGATTTTTTTGAGAGGGGAGAGAGGAGAGAGGCTCACACGGAGGCACGAAGGCATGAAGAAATAATTTTTCACCACAGATGGGGAAGAAAGCCCCACACGGATGCCTGTGCCTTAGTGTGAGCTTCTCTCCCTCTTCCCCCTTGTTCTCAGCCGCCAAGGGTGAGGAACTTTAGACGGAAGCCCGTCAGGAAACGCTCGGCGGCCTGTCTGTCCCCGGCGGCTTCCAGCTTGTGCCAGACCCCGCCAAGAGGCAGGCTTAGGTTTTCCGGCGTAAGCGTTACCCTTAGACCGCCAAGCTCGTAGCTGCCGGGGGCGGTTTCCCGGCCGCCAAGGCTCTCTATGTACGCGCCTATGTCGCCGGGCGGAACCGCGCTTATTATGTGCAAATCGCTGTAGGCAAACATTAAAAAATGTCGAACTCGTAGTTCATTAGGTCGAGCCTTAGCGTCCGGCCTTGCAGATTCGGCTTTTTGCCCAGCAGAGTTTTTACCGTTTCCACACACTGGATCGACGCGGTAAGGGCGGCAATGTAGGGCATATTGCCCAAGCTTTTATCAACATCGGAATCCTGCGAACTGCCGTAATGCGCCGCCAGGCCGCCACTGCCGGGCATGACTACCGAAACCTGCGCGTACCAGCCGCCAATAGCCCCATGCACAAAAGGAATGCCAAGCTCCTCGCAGGCGGCGGCGGCTATGCGCCGGCTTTCTATGTTGTCCAGCGCATCGACTACTATGTCGCAGCCGGCAAGCAGCCGAGTGGCGTTTGCGGCATCCAGTTTTTCGGAAAAGGCCGTAATTTGAGCCTGCGAATCGACGGCAAGGAGGCGCTTTTCGGCCTCTTCCACTTTTAACTTGCCAAGGCCGGCCTCCACGGAGAAAAGCTGGCGGTTCAAGTTTGTCTCGTCAAAGCTGTCGCAATCGATAATCGTAAGGCGCAAAAGCCCCACGCGCAAAAGCATTTCCGCGACGTGCCCGCCAAGCCCGCCCGCGCCGATAACGGCGGCTCTTTTTCCGGCCAGCACCGCGTTTTCCGCCGGGTTTACGCTTATCCCGTTGCGCTCGTATCTCTTTCTGCGTTCCATTGCCTACCCCCAGTTTGGTCTTGTAAAAATTGTACCCGGCCGCCCGCAAGCTGTCAAGAAGGCTGCTTATGAAGAAGGTCTCACGCAAAGGCGCGGGGAGGGGATTTTTCCAAAAAAAAAATCAAAAGTGCTTGACATTTTCCGTGAAGAATGACATAATGTAACCATGCGCCGCTTTCCGGGGAAGGGGAACGGCGCATGGCTTGCCGGGGACTGGCTTTCCGGCAGGACAAGTGGGAAGGAGGTAAACAGTGCGTTTTGCGAAAAAGACAATTGAAAAACTCGTTTGGCTTTATGCTAAGTCGTTACCCTGTAATGGTTTATCCCCCCCCC
>WRKI01000233.1 GCA_009778155.1 Spirochaetota bacterium | reverse complement strand
GAGAAAACCGTAAACTCCTAACTGCCTGCAGTATAAGGAGTTAGCGGTTTTCTCTGAGCAACCTCCAAAAACCCCATCTGGGTTTTTGGAGGTTGCCACAAGCCGCGCCCAGCTTACCTGCGAGAATCCTCGTCGAACTTCCGGTTCCGCTTGTAATTTTTCGCAATCAACACAATCGAAAGCCCCAAAAGAACCAGCACAATCCCCGCCTGAAGCAACGCCATAAAAGCCCCCCAGCCCCCCTTCGCCGGCAGCCGCTACTTCGTCCTCTTGTAAGACTTTATCTCCGAGTGCAGCCGCGCCGTAAGCTCTGCGATAGGCACACGAAGCTGTTCCATAGAATCCCTGTGGCGCAAGGTTACAGTGCCGTCTTCCTTGGACTGGTAATCGACCGTTACGCAAAACGGAGTGCCCGCTTCGTCCTGCCGGCGGTAACGCCGCCCGATAGCCCCCCCCTGGTCGTAATCCGTGGCAAAATCTTCTTTAAGATCGCGGCGAATATCCTGCGCAAGCTCGGCAAGGCCGTCTTTTTTCATAAGCGGCAGAACGGCGACGGTAATCGGGGCAAGCGCCGGGTGGAAACGCAACACCGTGCGCCAGTCATCCTCGTTACCCTTGTCGGCAACCTGCTCCTCGTCGTAGGCATCGCACAAGGTCATCAATACGTTGCGCGTAAGCCCGGCGGAAGTTTCGATAATGTAGGGAATGTAACGCTCGTTCCCCCCCTCTTGGTCGATGTACTGCAAATCCTTGCCGGAAAACTGCGTGTGCCGCCCCAAATCGTAATCGGTGCGGTTGTGAATCCCCTCAAGCTCGCGCCAGCCCATCGGGAAGAGGTACTGAATGTCGTAAGCGTCTTTTGCGTAATGGGCAAGCTCGCCCTCGCCGTGCTGGTGCCAGCGCAAGTGGTCCATTTTGTAGCCAAGCCTTTCGTAGTAAGCCCAGCGCCGCCTCTTCCACTCGTTAAACCATTCTTCGTCCGTGCCGGGTTTTACAAAGTACTGCATCTCCATCTGCTCAAACTCGCAAGTGCGGAAAATAAAGTTTTTCGTAACAATTTCGTTGCGAAAAGCCTTGCCCACCTGCGCAATCCCGAAAGGAATCTTCATGCGGTTGGACTGGATTATGTTTTTGTAGTTTACATAAATGCCTTGCGCCGTTTCCGGCCGCAGATAGATAAGGCTGCTGGAGTCCTCCGCAGGTCCTATGCTGGTTTTGAACATAAGATTGAACTTGCGGGTGTCGGTCAATTCGCCGCCGCACTCCGGGCATTTTTTTGCCGCAAGGTTTTCGTCTGGAATCATGTCCGCCCGCAAACGTATTTTGCATTTTTTGCAGTCAACAAGCGGGTCGGTAAAGTTTTCCACATGGCCGGAGGCCTCCCAAGTGCGGGGATGCATTAAAATCGCCGAATCCAGCCCGACAATGTCATCGTTAAGCTGGGTCATTTCCTTCCACCAAGCCCCGGCGACCCGGTTTTTAAGCTCTACCCCAAGCGGCCCGTAATCCCAGGCCCCGTTCTGCCCGCCGTAAATTTCCGATGACTGAAAAACAAAACCGCGCCTCTTTGCCAGCGACGTGATTTTCTCCATGCTCGCTTTTCCCTGATACTCGTTTAATTGCTCTGTCATGCCCTCATTATAGGTGATTTCGAGAAGATTGGCTAGCCGCCGGCAAGCCAACTTAGAAACTAAGCCTTGCAGATTGCCGCAACAGCCGCGCCCAAAAGACTGGCCTGTTCCACCGGCGAGATAATGTAAGGGCGGGGCTTTTCCCGAAACAGCAGGCGGTGAAGCTGCGCGTCGATAGCGCGGCGCATACCCTTGAAGGCAAGATACGTCGTGCCGTCAACCGCAATACGAACCGGCAGATACGGCTTCATATTAAACTGCAGCCGCTCGACACTCGCCGCAAGAACAGCCGCCGAAAACAAAGCACCCCTTTCCGTAATAATCGATGCGATATATTGCGCCCCGGCAAGCGCGTCCCCTTCGTCAAGCCCAAAGAGAGCGCCTAGCGGCCCCTCCCCGGAAAGCGGAGCCTTTAGAAATTCGTTCAAAGTTCTAGTCCCAAGAAGCGGCATCGCAAGAAGATCGTCGGACTTTTTGAAACGCAGAACCCCGTCCCGCACCGCCTGTTTTAAAATGTACAAAGTAAGCGGCCCCAAATACGCACCCGAAGCCGTTTTTTCCAACGTGTAAGTGCCGGGATTTTGCGTTGTGCTGTCAAACTCGCGGTCTAACTGCCCGCAGTAGCGCACATTGAAATTACCCGTTTCGCAAACCACAATCTGCGGGCTGTCAGGCGAATTAAAACCGATTTTTGGAATTTTCGTCTCCGGGTACGCAGTGTTAAAACCAGTCCCAAGAATAAAACCGATAACAGGCGCGCCGGCAAAACCGTAAGCGTTTTTGCTTTTTTCCGCCCCGCCATCCGCGTTAATCGAAACATAACCGCACAGCAAAGTCGCCGCAGTGTCGTTAAGCAGAACAATGTTACCAGAATAGTCGAAACCCTTCGCCGCCAAAGCCTGCCGCAGGCCTTGGCCGACAGGTTTGCCGATCACCTCCGGCGCGTCAATCTCCTTGCTAAAAGACAGGGGAATGCCGTCCGCATTTTCGACCGCCTCCATTGGGTAGGAAAAAGTAAAACCGATCCCTTCGACCTTTTTTTCGCGAAGCAGAGGCAGGGCAAGATCGGCCAGCGCGTCGAAAAACTCCCCGCTGGAAACCCTGCCCTTGGAGCCGGGCATGAAAGTTTTTTGCGTGCCCTCCGCCACCGCCTGGCCGTCCTCGGTAAAATGCACAAGAGCGGCCCGCAAGTTCGAGCCGCCCGCATCCATTGCAAGCACGGTTTTGCCGGCAGGAACCCTTGCCACGGGGAAAATGTGCGAAGGCAACATGGGAAGGCTCGAACTTTTGCCTTCAAGCCCGCGCTCCATGTCTGCAAGCACGTCTTTTACAAGCGCGAAAGCATCGCAGTCATCATAGTGAAAACCGTAATGCCGGGCGAAGTCGGATAATTCTTGCGGATTAAAACCCATAAAAAACCTTTTACGGCGCAATACGCTTTCTGTCCCTGGGGAACAGACAGGCTTCTTTTACATTGGCAAGCCCCAAAATCTTTTGCGTCAAACGCTCAAGCCCGATCGCAAAACCCCCATGAGGCGGGCAACCGTATCTAAAAATAGACAGGTAACCTTCCATATTTTCGGCCTTCAAACCGAACTTGGGCAGGCCGCCCACCAGAGCCTCGTAATTATCCTGCCTTCTGCCGCCGGTCGTAATTTCCAGCCCCCGGAACAAAGCGTCAAAACTCATCGTATTGGCCGCATCTTTCGGGTAAGTGTAGAAAGGCCGCTCCTTTCGGGGAAAGTCGTTTACAAAGACAAGCTCCGTGCCCTTTTCCCTAGCCGCCCATTCGCAGACAAGACGCTCGGCTTCGGGATTTACATCGAACAGCTTCCCCGGCTTGTTTTTTCCGGCGTTTCGCGCGGCCTCGTCGTTTGCAATCCGCAAAGCCTCTTCGTAAGAAATAATCGGAGCCGCCGCCACGGACTCGGGCGTGGGAACCGCCGCGCCCCAGGCGGCCAAGTCTTCGGCATTTTTCTCGTTCACCTGCTGGAAAACATAACCCAAAAGCCCGCGCTCCAACTCAATCAAGTCCAGCTCGGATTCTATAAAGCCCATCTCGACATCAAGAGAGACATACTCCGTCAAGTGGCGCGAGGTTTCGTGCTTTTCCGCCCGGTAGACAGGCCCCACCTCGAAGACACGCTCAAGCCCGACGACGACCATCGTCTGCTTGTAGGCCTGCGGCGATTGCGCCAGGCACATTTTTCTGTCAAAGTATTCGACCTCGAAAAGGCTGGAGCCGCCTTCTGTCGCGCCGCCGACCAGCTTGCTGCTTTTGAACTCGGTAAAGTCCTGGCCGCGCAAGTAGGCGGAAAAGGCCTCGACAATGGTAGCCTGCACCTTAAAAATTGAGCGTATTTTGGGATTGCGCAAAGAAAGCGTGCGGTTGTCCAAAATCGATTCAAGCCCGACTTTGGAAACGTCGCCGTTCACTTGGAAGGGAAGGTCGGGGTTGGCTCTGTTGATAACTTCCAGTGTTTTGACTCTAAGCTCCGCGCCGCCGGGGGCTTTTTCGTTGAGCACAGGGTTGCCCTTGACCCGAATGACCGACTCCAGCGTAAGATCAGGCTTTTCGCTTAAAACAAGCTGTGTAAGGCCTGTGCGATCCCGCAAGATTATGAAGTTTACGCCCCCCATATCCCGTACCCGGTGCACCCAGCCGTAGGCTTCGATTTCGGCATCCGGATTTTTCTTTGCTTCTTCTATAATGTTTTTCGCTAATACACGCATGAGGCATTCTACATCAAACGCGCCCGAATTGCAATACCTTTGGAAAAAAAAGATTGAGTTTCGTCCCGGCTTGCCTTTTCCCCTCCTTTGTTGTAGATTTTATAGTGAAGATGAAGAAGAAGATGATGATGATGAAAACTCCACTCTTGGCAAAAATCCGCGGTTGCGGCCGCGGTTGCGGCCGCGGTTGCGGCCGCAATTTGCTTCCATATAATGCTTCGCCGGCTCCCGTGGCGGCTTGTTTTTTAGAGGGGCGCTAAAATGAAAAAATGCGCACTTTTGCTTCTCTTTTTCACGCTAGGTTTTAACCTGTGGTCGCAAAGCGTCTTTACTTGGGATTTAAGAAAGGACATCATCATAGGGACTGCGGCGGTGGGCCTGTTTTTCGGACACCGCCTGTTAAGCACCGAGCCGAGCATACCGGGTTATCGAAACGTGCGCGATCTTAACTTTTTAGACAGGGGTTTGCTCTTCGAGAATGACCTGCGGCATCTTGACCCCGCCCGCGCCGCCATTCAGTTTAGCTTTTTTGCCCTGCCAATGGTGCTGACCCCTCTGACGGTTGTCGGCTTGGACTTCAGCGACGGCGTTATCCCTTGGTTTTTGCGGGGTTTTGACACATGGCTGGTTTACGGCATTATGTTTACGCAGGCGGGCTTTCTTATGGAAGGTATCCGAGGAATAATCAAGGGGACGGCCAACCGGTTCAGGCCGCCGGTATATATTATGGGGGGAAGCCAAACCCATGCGTTTTCTACCGACAGCTTTCCTTCCGGCTCGACCATGCTGGCTTTTACGCCGGCGGCTTTTTTAAGCACGACTTTTTCGGCCGAGCACCCGGACTCTCCCTGGCGGCTTCCCATAGTTATTGGCTCCTATTTATTGGCGACAAGCATAGGGGTTCAACGGGTGTTAAGCGGCGAGCATTTTTTTACAGACGTGCTGGCCGGCGCGGCACTGGGAACCTTGATCGGCTGGGGCATACCGACTTTGCACCGGCGAACTAACGGAAACGATAACAACGGGATTTCTTTTATGCCTACAGGCAACGGGATAATCGTATCGGTAAGTCTTGGCGGGCGCTGACATGAAAAAATGCGCCTTTTTGCTTTGTTTTTTCACGATTGGTTTTAACTTGTGGTCGGAAAGTGTCTTTACTTTGGACGCAAGGCAGGACATCATTTTAAGCTCAGCGGCCTTGATCGCATTTTTCGGCCACTACTTGATAGATGCCGAGCCTACTGTTCCCGGCGTTCTAGGCAGGAGCGATGTCAATTTTTTGGACAGGGCGTTTATGGCCGATCTAGACCTATGGAGATTTGAACCCGCTCGCAATGCTGTTCACATGGGTTTTCTTCTTGCGCCTTGGCTGGCTTCTTTTGCCGTAACGGGTTTTGACATGAGCGACGGTTTTGGAACGTGGTTTTTGCGGGGTTTTGACACATGGTTTACTTACGGGGTAATGTATGCGCAGGCGTTTTTATTTACAGACGGGATAACCAGAACGCTTAAAAAAGTGTTTAACCGCTACAGACCCTTTGTGTATCTTGCCGGGGGCAGTGAAACGCAGGCCTTTACCACCAGCAGTTTTCCTTCGGGGACAACGGCGATGGCTTTTATGCCGGCGGCTTTTTTAAGCACGACTTTTTCGGCGGAGCACCCCGATTCACCTTGGCGGCTTCCTGTCATTGTCGGCTCGTACACATTGGCGGCAAGCATGGGCATTTTCAGAATGTTAAACGGAGAGCATTTTCTAACGGACGTACTTGCCGGCGCCGCTATCGGATCGCTTATCGGCTGGGCTATTCCGACTTTGCACCGGCGGGTTAACGAGAATAACAACGGGGTAGTTTTTCTGCCAACGGCTAACGGAATAATCGTATCGATAAGGCCCGGCAGCCGCTGATTGTCTGCCGGGGTCAGCAATCCTCGGTTTGGCCACGGCCTCTTGACTTTTTCTCGCGGTTGCAGTATATTTTTATTAGGGGAAAGCGGGCGAAGACGTTTCAGACGTAAGCTGGGGGGTCGAAAGACAGCATCAAAGCGTCGCTCCGCCTCTATTTTTCCGGTAGCAGGTTACCAAAGCCAGCCAGCCGCCATAGTGTATTCTAACCTCCATGACAAAAGTTATTTTGCCACCAATATCTTTGCTTATAAAAAGGCAGTCGTTATTTTGATGTTTTTTATCCGACAGCTTAATTTCTGTCGCGGTGTTTACAACATCAACGATATGTAAGAAGTCATCTTCTTCAAGATTATGGCTGCTTTTTCTGCATGAATGCCGTATCCCCCCGCTTTCTATCATTATTTTCCCGATTTTTTTCCCGCAAACAGCTTCTATTCTTTTTGCAGCATCTTGGCTGACAACCCCGATAAAAGCTTGGTCGTTGCTTTTTCCGGCACCGGCTTTTTCAAGGAAAGCTTTCAGTTCTTCTCTTGAAAGCTCTTTGTTGTACCATTTTTCGCTTTTTACCGCCTGATCTTTCTTTTCCATAACGTTATTATCGCCTTTTCCGCCACCCTGTGTCAGCCCCCGTAAGCCCAGCCTCTACCCCTTGATTTTTTGTGCAAAAAAATGGAAAGTAGAGGAATGCAGTACAGAATTGACAAAAAATCGGGCGAAAAGTTGTCGGCGTTGGGCTTGGGGTGTATGCGCTTCCCAAGGACTTTGGGCGTAATTGATATGCGAAAAACCGAAGAGTTAATCATGCGAGCCATAGAAGGCGGCATAAACTATTTTGACACCGCATGGTTTTACCCCGGCAGCGAGGAAACCTTGGGCGCAATTCTGGAAAAAAACAAAGCCCGCGAGCGAATAAACATTACAACCAAACTGCCGCTTGTTTTTTTGAAAAACGCGGCGGACTTTGACAAGGTCTTCGACAAACAGCTTGCCCGCCTGCGTACCGGCCACATCGATTATTACCTTATGCACGCAATGTCTGACATGACACAATGGAACGAGCTTAAAAGCTGGGGGCTTTTGGAATGGCTTGCGGGCAAAAAAAAGTCCGGGCAAATTAGACGAATTGGTTTTTCCTTTCACGGCCGAAAAGAAGATTTTTTCAACATTGTCGATGACTACGACTGGGAACTGTGCATGATCCAGTACAATTACTACGACGAAAATTATCAGGCCGGGGCGGCCGGGTTGAAAAAGGCCGCAGAAAAAATGCCCGTGGTGGTAATGGAGCCGCTCTTGGGCGGCAAGCTGGCAAGCGGCCTGCCAAAAGAAGCCGTCGAGCTTTTTCAAACGGCAAATACCACGGCAAACGCCACGGCAAATGCCGCCGCAACCCCGGCCGGCTGGGCGCTCAACTGGCTGTGGAACCAAACGGAAGTAACGCAAGTGCTTTCCGGCATGAGCGACTTAAAACAGCTTGAAGAAAACTTAGCTTTGGCAGATGCGGCACGGCCGGGAATGCTTTCCGACGACGACCACGCCGTGTACAAAGGCGCGTTGGAAATAATCACAAGCTCTTACAAGGTGCGCTGCACCGGCTGCGACTACTGTATGCCCTGCCCCAAGGGGGTAAACATTCCCGGCTGCTTTGCTTCGTATAACACATCGTTTTCAATGGGCTACACCCTGGGCATGAAGCTCTTTGTTCACAGCACAGGCGGCACGGCAGAGCGGCCGGGCAGCCCCGGCAGGTGCATAAACTGCGGCAAGTGCGAGCCTCTTTGCCCGCAAAGCATTCCCATAATGGCCGAACTTGAAAAAGTGCGCCGGCGCATGGAGCCTCTCTGGTTTCGGTTTCTCATGTATTGCGCCGCGCTCTTTCTTAGAAGAGGGAAACGTGGCTCCAAAGAGCCGGGCTCCGTTGAGCCGCCTACCGTGAGGTGAAATCCTTTACGGAACGCTTCAAGGTTTCTATCGTGGAGTCAAGGGAAGGTTCCGTCAGCAGTTTCACTTTTATTTTTTCGACAGAGTGCATAACCGTAGTGTGATCCCGGCCGCCGAATTCCTGCCCAAGCTCCGTCGTAGAATAATCGGTAATTTCACGCGCAATGTACATCGCTATCTGCCGGGGCAATACAATGCTTTGCGGCCTTTTTTTGCCCTTCAGGTCGTTAGGTGAAAGCCCGTAATGTTCCGCCACAACCCGTATAATATTTTCCACCGACAAATTCGCCTGCTGTGGTGCGCTAAAAGTGTCGCGCAAACGCTGTTGGGCAATTTCATACGTTATCGGTTTTCCCATAAGCTCGGAGTACGCAATAAGAGTGTTCAAGGCAGAAATTAAATCGCGCACGTTAGACGATATGTTTTTGCTTATAAGATAGATAACATCGTCGGGGACGGCGACATTGCGGTTTTCTGCCGTGGCTTTTAAGATGGCACAGCGAACCTCGTAACGAGGGGGCTGCAAATCCACCTTCAGGCTCATTTCAAACCGGGAAAGAAGCCGCTCTGAGAATTTTTTTAACTCGGACGGCGGGCGGTCGCAGGTTAAAACCAGATGTTTTTTGTCGTTAGTTAAAGAGTTGAAAGTGTGGAACAGCTCCTCTTGCACGCCATCTTTGCTGTGGAAAAACTGAATGTCGTCAATCAAAAGCACGTCGGTATGGCGGAACTTGTTTTTGAAAGCCGTCATCGTGCCTTCTTTTATGCCCCGAAGATATTCGTTCAAAAAATCCTCGGATGTGGAATAAATCACCTTGCAGTCTGAATTTTCATACACAGAGTTGCCGATGGCCTGCATTAGATGGGTTTTCCCCAAACCGACGCTGCCATAAATAAGAAAAGGATTGTAAACCCTGCCGGGGTTTTTGCTTATGGCTATAGCGGCGTTGGCGGCAAACTCGTTGTTTTCCCCGATTACATAGTGTTCAAAGGTGTAGTCGTCCCGCATTTGCGGGTGCTTGCTTTTTTTCACCGGTTTGGGCGGCTCGGCTTCGACGACAGGGCGGCTTTCGCTTGTTTTAACCGCCTTGGCCTCTTGCTTGGGGCTGTTGTTTTCCACAGGCGCGCCGGCAACAACCTCAAATTCCAAGGCAATATCCTTTCCGGCCGCCTCTTTCAGCCTTGCCTTAATTTTGCCTAGGTAGCGGGACTTGATTTTATCCCGAACAAAGGCCGAAGCCACGCCGATAACGACGCTGTTTTCCCCAGAGCGCAAGAAATTTAAGCCGGAAAACCAGAGATCGAACTCTTCGGCTCCCAAGTCTGCGTGCAGCCGCGCCATAGCTTCATTCCAAAAAACTTCATAATCCACGTTTGCCATAAAAAACCTTTTTCAATGTTATCAACCAGTTATCCACAAGGGCAAAATTTCCCTGTGGATGTTTACAGCGTGAAAATTGCTAAAACGATACCTTTTTTCTAGCGCCAAAAATTAATCTGTTTCTAAGTCGTTACCCGGCAACGACTTAGCAGTTTGAAATTTTGCCCCTCAAGACAGCGAACTGTCCGTTTTTGCGCCGTTACCATTAGCCCGATCTTATCCCACTTTATCCAGAACTTATCCACAAGTTTTACCTGTGAACAAAGTTCAGAAAAACTCCGCCTGCCTCTCCTTTTTCCTTTGCCGTTTGCAAATATCACTCATTATGGCCTATTTTGCCCCTCAATGTAAAGCCGGCGAATCTGGTTTTTTATCGAATTTTAGTCTCACGCAAAGGCGCAAAGGCGCGGAGTTTTGCGAGCGAAAGCCCGGCGAGCGGCGGCCTTGTTTGGGGGCTGGCGAAGAAAACGCGGCATTTTGAAAGCTCTGCCCTATGCTCCGTGGCTTCCCTTATTCTTGGCCTGCACCAGCAATTCTACATTTACTCTTTTTAATTACCACTCCCCCTCAAATTTCTCACGTAAAGAGGCAAAAATTGCAAAGATAGGGGCAGAGTTGATAAAT
>WRKI01000232.1 GCA_009778155.1 Spirochaetota bacterium | reverse complement strand
CCCCCCCCCCCCTGCCCCATCGTTTGCGGCCGCGCCGCCGGCTGTTATTTTCACCTTGGAAAAACGCGGCGCTCCGTTTGCGTTAAGGAACTCTCTTTTAAGATCGACAATCGTTTTCCCGCGAAAAAACATCCGCACGGCCGCGTCTTTGTCGCCTTCCACCGCCGTTACCGTCGCTATCACCGTAGCTTCAAGGTTTTCGCAGGCCGCCGCTTTTATAAAGGCGGACGCATCGCCGGCGGCAACAACAACCGCCATTCTTTCCTGAGACTCGGAAATCGCCAAGTCAAGCCCGCCAAGTCCGCCGTAGGCTGGCGGCACTTTGTCAAGGTCTATGTCAAGGCCTGCGGCAATTTCACCTACCGCCACCGACACGCCGCCTGCGCCGAAGTCGTTGCTGCGTTTTATAAGCCGGGAAACCTCGCTGTTGCGATAAAGCCTTTGCAAACGCCGCCCGGTTACCGCATCGCCCTTGGGAACGACCGCGCCCACGCTAAGGGATGCGCTTTGCGAGTCTGCCTTGCTGGAGCCTGTCGCCCCGCCTATGCCGTCCCGCCCTGTCTTCCAGCCGACAAGGATTACGACATCCCCCGGCTGAGGCTCCCCGCGCTGTACCCAGCTTTGGGGGACTGCCCCGACAAGCGCACCCATCTCCATGCGCTTGGCCAAGAAGCCCGGATGATAGAACTCCTGCGCCAAACTTGCGGCGACCCCCACCTGCTGGCCGTAAGACGAATATGCCTGTGAGGTAACACGCGCGAGTTTTAACTGGGGGATTTTCCCCGGCAGGGTATCCCCCGGGGGGGTAAGGGGGCTGCCCGCGCCCGTTATGCGCATAGCTTGGTAGACGTAGGCTCTGCCGGAAAGCGGGTCTCTTATCGCCCCGCCCAAGCAGGTTGACGCGCCGCCTACCGGCTCGATTTCGGTGGGGTGGTTGTGGGTTTCGTTTTTGAAAAGCAGAAACCACGGCTCGCCCTTGACCCCGCCTTTCCCGTCGGCAAACTGCGCCTGTATTTTTACGGTGCAGGCGTTTATCTCTTTGGACTCGTCAATGTCCTTTACAATGCCGCGTTTTTTCAGAACCTTAAAACCGATCTGCGCCATGTCCATAAGGCTTCTTGGGCGGGCGGCGCCGGGGCCGTATACCTCGTCCCGCGCAGCCTCGTACTGGGCTAGCGCGTTTTTGATGTCGGCGGAAAGCGGCGCACCGCCTTCAACTTCGATTTCTTCTATATTAGTGTAGAAGGTGCTGTGCCTGCAATGATCCGACCAGTAGGTGTCCAAAACCTTCAGCTCGGCGAGCGTCGGGTCTCTTCCTATGGAAGAAAACCAGTCTTTGCAAAAGGCAAGGTCGCCGGCAGACATGGCAAGCCCCCACTCGCGGGCGAACTCCTCCGGGCTGCCGGCGGAGGCAAAGCCGGTCAAAACCGGTATCTCGGCAGGCTCGCCGCCCTCCCCCGCCGCGCCGGGAGCCGCGTCAATCGCCGCTTCGTGAAGCGCGGCTTCCCTTGCCTCCAGCGGGTTGATAAAGTATTCTTTTACGGCCGAAAGCGCGGCGGCGCTAAGGGGCTGGCCGCCGCAGTAAAGCGCGTAGACTTCGGCGCGGCGGATGTCCGGCACAACGCCCGTCGCCACTGCCGCGCTCTGCCGGGCGGAGTCCAGCCGCTGGTCGTACTGTCCGGGGAGGTATTCGACGGCAAAAACCGCCCAGCCTTCCCCGTCCGGCAGGGGGTTGTCGGTGTGGACAATGTCGCCGCCCGGCTCGCAAAGTGCCGCGTTTACTGTTTTTTCAAGCTGGTCTTCGTCCAGCCCGCCAAGGTCGTAGCGGTTTAAGATGCGGACTTTTTCAAGCCGCGCGAGTTCTGGGTGCTTTGCGGCGAAAAAATGCTTTAGATCGACTTTGATGCTCTCTGCGCGGGGGGAAAAATCCGCCCGCTTTTCAACATAAACCCTTTGTGTTTTCATAGCCACATTTTACATTTTTTTAGACGTTGCCACAAGAACGTTCCCTGCACCGGCACGACAAAGGCATGAACGACACGAACCGAAGTTTGAATTGCCCCCTGCCTGCGCTCCCACGACAAACGCATGAATGCTCGAGCTTCGGAATTTACTCCCATTTTAATCACACAAAGGCACTAAGCACTGATTAGAAAGCTCCGCTTCATTCCTATTTCTTCCTTCCGCTCTTATGTTCAATAATGATGCAAAAGGAAGGCGCGGGCTTACTGTAGCTCATCCTAACCTTTGTGCCTTTGTGTGAGATATTTCCGAGGTTCGTGTCGTTCATGCGTTTGTCGTGCCTGCGCTCCTTCACTTTCAGGCGAAGTGAGCTTATACTGGTAACAAGCGGCCGGTTGGTTTTCAAAGCGGCCGCGTTAAAAGGGGGTTTCATGATACTTGCGCTTGAATGCAGCACGACATCGGCAAAGGCCATGCTTTTTGACCCGCAGAGCATGGAAGCCGTCCGTGTAAAAAGCCGCGCTTACCCAAGGCAGGCCGCCTCTTTCGGCGGGGTGCCGGGGGCGCAGGACACGCTTTCCGTCATCGCGCTGGCGGCCTCGCTTGGCAAGGAGGTCGCAGACGGGGCGGATGTGCAGGCACTCGCCCTTGGCGGCACTTTCCACAGCCTGCTCCTCTGCAGCCGGGACGGAGTCCCTCTTACGCCGACTTTCACTTGGATGTACGGCGGGGCGCAGGGGCTTGCCGCCCGCCTGCGCCGGGATGCCCGCTACACTCTCGACTATTACCAGCGCACAGGCTGCATGGTTCACGCCCTGTACCCGGCTTTCCAGCTTATGCAGTTGCGCGACGAGGGATTTGACTTTTCCAAAGGGCGCGTCTTCAGCCAAGGGGGTTTTCTATTTTACACCCTGACCGGCTCGCATTTGGAAACGGCCTCGACAAACTCCGGCGGCGGCCTTATCAACATACACGAAAAAACTTGGGACAGCCAGACTCTGGCCGAGATCGGCCTGCCCGCCGGGTCGCAGGCTCCTCTTGCCACTTATCTGGACAGCCGCCCGCTTTCCCCCGCCGGGGCCGCTCTTCTGGGGCTGAAAAGCGGTATTCCCGTTTTGCCTTCTTACCCAGACGGCGCGTTGAATCAGGTGGGGTCGGGCGCGCTGGACTGGGGGGTGATGACTTTTTCAATGGGGACGAGCGCGGCGATCCGGCTTTCTGTCCCCAGCGCGCGCCTTTCCCAGCGGCCGGGCACATGGTGCTATCTTTCGCCTGCCGCCTGGCTGAGCGGGGCGGCGACATCGGGGGCCTGCAACTGTGTTGACTGGGCGAAGGGGCTTTTGTTCCCGGCGCAAAGTTTTGCCGATCTTGAAGGCATGGAGGCGGACTACGAAGATATGCCGCACTTTCTGCCTTTTCTGTTTGGTGAGCGGTGTCCGGGCTGGGATGACGGCAAAAAGGGCGGCTTTTACGGGCTTAGTGCCCGGCATTCGCCGGCTTCGATGTACTTCAGCGTATTGGAGGGGGTTCTGTTCAACGTGTTCCAGTGTTACGAAATTTTGTGCGCGGCAAACACGCCGCCTAAAAAGATTAAGCTTTCCGGGGGGATTCTACACTCGCCGCGCTGGCAGCAAATGTGCGCGGACATTTTCGGGCGGGAAATCTCCTGCGAAGCCGTCCCCCACGCATCCCTTGTCGGCGCGGCAGTTCTGGCTCTTGAACATACCGGCCGTCTTGGCAGCATCAGGGACTACCGAGTGAAGGAAGGGAGGCCGCTCAAGCCCGACGAAAAAAACGCGCATCTTTTCGCCCGGCGCTACAAGGGCTATCTGGCGCACTACGCCGGTGGGTGAGGAGGAGGCCGCACACGGGAGAGGAAGAGGAAGGCCTCACACGGAGGAAGAAGAGGCTCACACAAAGGCACGAAGGCACAAAGCACAGTTTAGAAAACCTTCCGCTCTATCCATATCTTGCCCCTTCTCAATCTTCCATAAATAAGGCAAGAGAAAGGCTCAGGCGTATCATAAATCCGCCCAAACCTCCGTGCCTTGGCGTGATCCTCTCCTCCGTGGTGGAACCTCTCCGCTTGGCGGCCGGCAAGAGCTTCCTCCCAAAGCCGCCGCTCGCTGGCTTTCCTCCCTTTGTGCCTTCGTGTCTTTGTGCCTTGGTGTGATTAAAATGGGAGCAAATTCCGAGGCTCAAGCATTCATGCGTTTGTCCTGTGCCCCCGGATAGCCCACTTTCAACTTTTTGCTTTTTGTGCTAGCATAGAATTAACGCCGGCAGGAAGAGGCGGCGAACAAAGCAAGCGGAAAGGGCGTTTTTTATGTGCGGAAATTGCGAAAATAACATTGATTTTTCCAAGCTGGACTTGGTGCTGGACGAATACGGCCAGGCGAAGGGCAGTCTTATTGCCATTTTGCAGAAGGCGCAGGACATTTACGGCTACCTGCCGCCTCAAGCGATCCGGCGCATCGCCGGGCGCACGGGGATAAAGCCGGCGAAAATTATGGGCGTGGTAACTTTTTACACACAGTTCCGGCTCAAACCCGTCGGGAAAAACCTTATCCTGCTTTGCCAGGGGACAGCCTGCCACGTTCTTGGCTCCGCCGCCATCGAAGAGACGATTCTGTCGTTTTTGTCCGGGGCAGGCGGGCGGCTGAAAGAGGGCGAAATAAGCGCGGACGGGCTTTTTACCGTGCAAAGCGTCGCCTGCCTCGGCTGCTGCAGCTTGGCGCCGGTCATGATGATCAACGGGGAAACCTTCGGGCTTTTAACGCCGGACAAAACAAGGCAAATTTTGCAAGGCATTATCGACGCTGAAAAAAAGGCTCAGGCAGCCGCGACAGATAGCCGGGCATAAGGGGAGAACAAGAATGCGGGTTGTAATAGGAAAGGGAAGCTGCGGGATAGCGGCGGGCGCGGAAAAGATAGAAGACATTTTCAAAAACGCAGGGCTGGGCGTTTCAACCACAGGCTGTATCGGAATGTGCTACAACGAGCCGATAGTCGAGGTTTATGATGACGATGCCGGCACAAGAAAAACTTATGTCAAGGTGGATGCGGATGCGGCCGGGGAGATTGTCAAAACCTGCATCGGGGGAGGAGGCGCGGACGGTAGCGCGGGAAAATATGAAATCTCGCGGCAGGATGCAGATTTGCTTGCCGGCCAGCTTCGGATCGCGCTAAAAAACTGCGGGAACATCAATCCTGAAAGCATTGACGATTATGTGAAAACCGGCGGCTACGAGGCTGTCAAAAAATGCATCGAGCAGTATTCGCCAGAAGATGTTATAAACGAGATAAAGGCTTCCGCAATCGGCGGACGCGGCGGGGCGGGTTTCCCCACATGGTTCAAATGGCAGGCGGCGCGAAGCTCGCCCGGAGAAAAAAAATACGTTATCTGCAACGCGGACGAGGGCGACCCCGGGGCCTTCATGGACAGGGCATTAATCGAAGGCGACCCCCACTCGGTATTGGAAGGCATGATGATCGCCGCCTACGCGATAGGTGCGGATGAAGGCGTCGTGTATGTCCGCGCCGAATATCCGCTTGCAATCGTGCGTTTGAAAAAAGCCATCGCCGACGCGGTCGAAAAGGGCTTTCTGGGCAAAAATATTTTTGGATCGTCCTTCTCGTTCAATGTGTGGATAAAGGCCGGCGCGGGCGCATTTGTTTGCGGGGAGGAAACCGCTTTGATCGCATCGCTGGAAGGCGAGCGCGGGATGCCCCGGCTAAAGCCGCCTTTCCCGGCGCAAAAGGGTTTTTGGCAAAAACCTTCCAATATAAACAATGTTGAAACCTTTGCGAACATCCCCTGGATCATCCTGCGCGGCGGCGCAGAGTTTGCAAAAACCGGCACGGAAAACAGCAAGGGGACGAAGGTTTTTGCCCTTGCCGGGAAAATCGCCAAGGGCGGCCTTGTGGAAATTCCTATGGGCATGACGCTCAAAGACGTAATTTACGGGGTCGGCGGCGGGATAAAAAACGGCAAGGCTTTTAAGGCCGTTCAGCTTGGCGGGCCTTCCGGCGGCTGCATTCCAAACGAGCTTATCGACACGGTTATCGATTATAAATCCTTGGCGGCGACGGGCGCGATTATGGGTTCCGGCGGCATGGTCGTCATGGACGAAGAAACTTGCATGGTTGATATCGCAAGGTTTTTCCTCGATTTTACCCGCAAGGAATCCTGCGGAAAATGCACGCATTGCCGCATCGGGACAAAGCGTATGCTGGAAATTCTGGAAAGGATTGTTGACGGCCGGGGACGGGGGGGGGATGTCGAACTTTTGCGTAGCCTTGCGGCGCAGATAAAAGAAGGCTCCCTTTGCGCGTTAGGACAGACCGCGCCTAACCCGGTTTTAACTACGCTGAAGTATTTTGAGAACGAGTACATCGACCACATTGAGCGGAAAAAATGCACGGCAAAACAGTGCAAGGCGCTTGTCAAGTACAGCGTTATCGCAGAAAAATGCACGGGCTGTACCTTGTGCGGGCGCAAGTGTCCGGCGAAGGCCATTGCCGGGGAGCTTAAAAAGCCCCATACAATCGACAACGCCTTGTGCACAAAGTGCGGCATTTGCGCCTCGCTTTGCAAGTTTGCGGCGATTACAATCGAATAGGAGCAGAGTATGTCTTTTAACATTCAGATAAACGGGCGCGAAGTAAAAGCGGGGGCCGGCCAGACGGTTCTAGATGTTGCGGCTAACGCCGGTATTTATATTCCGACCCTTTGCCAGGACGATCGCGTGGCCATGTACGGCTCTTGCGGAGTTTGCCTTGTCGAGGCCGAAGGCTCGCCGCGTCTGTTACGCGCTTGCTCGACCTTTGCCGCCGAGGGCATGGTTATAAAAACCGACACTCCGCGTGTTGTCGAAACAAGAAAGGCCGCGCTTGAGCTTCTTTTTTCGGATCACAAGGGCGACTGTCGCGCACCCTGCGTGTTGGCCTGCCCGGCTCAAACGGACTGTCAGGGTTATGTCGGGCTTATCGCCAACAAGCAGTACCGGCAGGCGGCCGAGCTTATCAAAGAACTTTTGCCACTGCCTTCTTCCATTGGCCGCGTCTGCCCGCACCCCTGCGAGACGGCCTGCCGTAGAAAACTTGTGGAAGAGCCGGTCAATATCGCCCACTTAAAATACTTTGCCGCCGACAAGTTTATCGGGGAAAATGCTTTTGTGCCGGAGACGGCCGCCGACACGGGAAAATCGGTCGCCATAATCGGCGGCGGCCCCGGCGGTCTTAGCGCGGCGTACTTTTTCCGCCGGTTGGGGCATCGCGTAACGGTTTATGATGCGATGGAAAAAATGGGGGGAATGTTGCGTTACGGCATTCCCGAATACAGGCTTCCGAAAAAAATACTGGAGTGCGAAATTTCGATTATCGAAAAAATGGGCGCGCGCTTTGTCAACAATGTAAAGGTCGGGCAGCAGTTGCAGCTTGACGCTTTGCGCAAAGAACACGACGCGACTCTTGTCGCGATAGGCGCGTGGAGCAGCACCTCCCTTGGTTGCCCCGGCGAAGGCGCCGGCGGTGTGCTTGGCGGGATTTATTTCCTGCAAGATGTCGCGCAGGGAACGCCGCCCGACATTGGCAAAAAGGTCGCGATTGTCGGCGGCGGAAACACGGCGATGGACGCCTGCCGGACGGCCGTGCGTCTTGGCGCGGAAAAAGTTTACAACATTTACAGGCGCACAAGGGCGGAAATGCCCGCCGAAAAAATCGAGATTGACGAGGCCGAGGAAGAGGGCGTTATCTTCAAATTTTTGACGAATCCTATCGAAATTATAGAAGAAAACGGACGCGCCGCCAAAGTGCGCCTGCAAAAAATGCGCCTTGGCGATCCTGACGCAAGCGGCCGCCGCTCGCCTGTGCCCGTTACGGGAAATCCCGGTAGCCCCGAGGTCGAGGAAACCTTGGATGTTGACACTGTTATCATTGCCATAGGGCAGGCTCCCGACGCGGCCGGCTTTGAAGGGCTTGCCCTTACAAAATGGAAAACGATTGCCGCCGACGAGTCAACTTTTAGAACAAGCCTTGACGGTGTTTTTGCAATCGGGGATGCGACAAACAAGGGCGCGGACATTGCCATTGCCGCAATCGGCGAGGCGAAAAAAGCGGCCGGCGTTATTGACGGATTTTTGCGCGGCGATGCTGTCGGCTACACCGAGCCGTTTTTGGTAAAGACGAATCCCACGGAAAAGGATTTTGCAGGCCGGGAAAAACTGCCCCGCGCAAAAATGCGCCACTTTAGCCCGGAGGAGCGTAAGGGGAATTTTAACGAGATAAACTTCGGGTTCTCTGAAGACGAGGCTGTAAAAGAAGCGCGGCGCTGTGTCGAATGCGGCTGTATGGATTACTTTGAATGCAAGCTGATCGACATTGCGCGTAACTACTCGGTGGAGCCGGGAAAATACGAAGAAGAGATTTCAGATAACGCGGCGCATCATGAAGCGGCGCATCATGAAGCGGCGCATCATGAAGCGGCGCATCATGATGCGGCGCACAAAGTGGCGCATAACGAGCATCCGTTCATTCACAGAAACCCGGACAAGTGCATTTTGTGCGGCCTTTGCGTAAGGATTTGCGAAGAGCTTATGGGCGTTAGCGCGCTGGGCATTGTAAACAGGGGTTTTGACGCTGAAGTACAGCCGGCATTTGACAGCCCGCTTGCCGAATCGGGGTGTGTTTCCTGCGGGCAGTGCGTGGCGGTTTGCCCCACGGGCGCTCTTGGCGAAAAAATCGCCGTTCACAAGCAGGTTCCGCTTAAAGAAGAGCGCAGCGCCGGTGTTTGCGCCTTCTGCTCCGTGGGCTGTAAAACAGTTCTTACCGGCAAGGGAACCATGCTTTTGCGCAGTCTTCCGGACAACTCAAGCGACAAACAGCAAATTTTGTGCGCGAAGGGGAGGTTCGGCTTTACCGAGCTTGAAAAATCGGATCGCATAACGCGGCCGCTCGCTGGCGGCGCGGCAAGCGATTTGAAGGCGGCCTGTTCCCATGCAAACGAAAAGATACAGGACCTTGTTTCCAAGTACGGATCGCAGGCGGCCGCCGTGGCTGTCTCGGACCGGTTCACAAACGAGGAGGCCGCGCTTGCAATGCAGTACGCAAAGGCGCTTGGCGTGGGCATTTACTCGCTGAACCGCAAAAAAAGCGGCCTAAGCCGGGATGCCTCCACCTGCGGCTTTGACGCGCTTTTGTCCGCCGACTTTATTCTGTTAGCCGCAAACAACGTTATGCGCTCGCACACGATCGCCGGCGTTCATATCCGGCGTGCCGTGCAAAAGGGCGCGAAGCTGGTTGTCATAAACGCGGGTGCCCCCGGCATGGTTGACGAGTGGTGCGATGTAAAGCTGGTTTCGGATAACAGCCTTGACTTGTTGCATCTCTTTGAACAAGGGCGGCTTGACGGGAATGTTCCGCATGACGTGAAACAGGCAGTCGGCCTTTTCCAAGCGGCCGGCAAGGCCGTTATCGTCTTCGACCAAAACGCTTTTACGGCCGAGGCCGCCGCGGCTTTTGAACGGATTGCCGCGTTAAAGCCGGGATGCGGCATTATCCAGCTTAAACCCAACGCGAACAGTCAGGGGCTGGCCGACTTGGGTGTTGCCCATGCCGAGGGGCTTGTCGAAGGCATTAAGGGAAAAACTGTAAAGGGTTTGGTTGTCCTGTCGGAAGACATTGGCGGGATCGATTTGTCCGGCCTTGACTTTTTGTGCGCCGGCGATATTTGCGTAACGGACACGACAAAGCTGGCGCAGGTTGTCCTGCCCATTGCAAGTTTTGCCGAGACGTCCGGCACTTACACAAACACCGTAGGCCAGGTTCAGGAGCTTCAACGGGCGCTGCCCCCTCAGAGCGGTTTTTCCAATCTTGATGTGATTCAATGTTTGAAGGATACCGTTGACGCAAGCCGCGCCGTGCCGTACTTGCCGCCAAAGCCGGCGGGCGAAACCGGCGGCGGAAAAATGTTTGCGGAAAGCGGCAACACGAACATCCTTCTGCGAAAAATCCGCGAAACGCTGGAGGCGCTGCACAGCAAAAAATAATTCGCGCCGGGGTTTTTCGGAAGCAGAAGCCCACAGGGATGCGCGGAGGAAAGGAATCTTCGCGCCCTTGTGTGAGCCTCTTCTCCGTGAAACTCCTAGGCAGGCTTTGCCTGCCAGTCCTCCGTGGTGAAAATTCCCGCTTGGTGCCGGCAGGGG
>WRKI01000231.1 GCA_009778155.1 Spirochaetota bacterium | reverse complement strand
GAGAGAGAGAGAGAGAGAGAGAGAGAGAGAGAGAGAGTCGGCGCAAAATCAGGCGAACTTAACGGTAAAGTTCGCATTTCCGGGAAATTTTCCTGTCTGCCAAAGGCACTGCGCACCATACTAAATATATAGCATGAAAGGCAAAACTTGTCAATATATTTGCGAAAAATGCAGCAATTCTGCATTTAACAGAGCAAGGAGGAAAATTCACCACGGATGTGCCGGCGGCGTTAATCCTGCCTTTCCCAGTTTTCCCCGCCGGGCTGGCGGATATAGGTTCCAGGGCCGCCGCTTGCAAAGCGCTCGCGTAAGTTGCCTTGAAAGGCGCAATGCCAAACCGAAACCAAACCGGCACCGCTGAATTGCAGCCTGCTTTCGCCAATATTGTTAGGGTTAATGCCGCCTTCAAAAGTAACAGAGGCCAAATACCTGTCCTGATGGATCGCACCATCTGTCCAGGCCGCCGGACTTCCAAAGGCTCCAGCCCCTATGGAGGTAACACTGGCCGGTATTGTAACATAGGCAAGACGGTTGTTCTGAAAGGCCCCTTCGCCAATGGACGTTACGCTATCCGGTATGCGGACGCTGGCCAAAAGATTGCCGGCAAAGGCTGTCTGGCCTATGCTGGTTACGCCATCGGGGATTGAAACGCTTGTCAACCTGTTATGCGAAAATGCCTGCCAGCTAATGGCCGTTACACCGTCGGGGATTACGACGCTGTCAAGCTGGTTCCACGCAAAGGCCGCATCCCCTATGTATGTTACGCTTTGGGGGATTGAAAGGGCGGCAAGCCGGTTCCACACAAAGGCGTTCTCGCCGATTGCCCTTACACCATGCGGTATGTCAAGGCTTTCAAGCTGGTTCCACGAAAAGGCCCCCGCGCCAATTACTCTTACGCCTTGCGGTATGTCTACGCTGGTAAGCCCGTTACCCGAAAAGGCGGACGCGCCAATGAGCGTTACACCTAACGGAATGTCAACGCGCGTTAGCTGATTCCACGAAAAGGCCCCGGCGCCTATGACCGTTACGCTATCCGGTATGCTGACGCTTGTCAAGGTTCCGCCGCCAAAGACCGGCGGCCACACAAAATCCGTAACGACAAGGGTTCCGTCATCCAAATAATGCCATTCGGCCGCCGGCCTTTCAATGGCCGTAACGGGAAACCCGCCCAAGACGGCCGGTATATTCACATGGCCGTCGAGGCCTATGTAGCCGACAATTGTCGCCGTGCCCGCGCCCGCGCCCGCGCCCGCATCTGCGGCCGAGCCACCTTCGATCCACAGCCAATCGCCTTCCCTGTTTGCATCTTCATCGTCAAAAATAACGGACGGCGGCGGCGGCAGGCGGTTGCCGCCCGGGATGTCGTCTAATGCCGGAAGACTTGTATCGCAGGCCGTCGTGCCGAATGCGATTACCGCCGACAATGCGGCTATTGCGAAAAACCTTGTCATTTTTTTCATGCCTTACTCCAACCCCTTTGGAAGCGCGTGGCTGTTCCCGCCCATCGCCCATAGTTTATAGTTTACAACAAAAACGAAAAAATGTCAAGCGGCCGGCGTTAAGGGGCACGACAAACGCATGAATGGCACGAGTCTCGGAAATATCTCACACAAAGGCACATCGAACCTACGGTTCGCGACACGAAGGCACAAAGGTTAGGATTGAACTACGGTAAGCCCGCGTTTTCTTCCTTATCTTAACTTTGTGCCTTTGCGCCTTTGTGCCTTGGTGTGATTAAAATGGGAGTAAATTCAGAGGTTCGAACATTCATGCGTTTGTCGTGGTTAAGAGTTCTCTTTTGAAAACTCAACATCGGGCAGCAGTATTTTGATTTCATTTTCCATATCCTCCCCTTTCCAAAAGACTAGGTGCCGGGCGGCCGCCTTTACGGGCGAATAGCCTTTCGCCTTCAGATCGTTTATTTTTCGGCAAAAACCGGCGGAAAACTTTAACACCTGCCTGCCATTGTAAAAACAGCCGGCATCGCTTGCGGAAAGTTCAGCCCCGCTGACAATGCGCTCCAAATGTTTTTTTTGATACGCGAAATAGCCCAAAGCCACGTCCTTGTGCGTTAGCTGAATTTTTATGCGTGAAGGCCGTGGGTAAGGCTCGCCGTCAAATGTTCTGGCGATATTTTCCGCATTGACAGCGTCAAAATAATCGCCGTTGCAAATAATGTGCAAGCTTTGCTTTGCCCGGGTAATAGCGACATAAACAGCCCTTTTTGTCTGCTCGTCGTCATGTTTGTACAAAGAGCCTAGCGCCAAAAACACATGGTCAAATTCCCTGCCCTTCGCCTGATGCATTGTCGAGACAAAGAGCAGGTTTTGCCGGGTCGAAAAAAAATCTTCCAGTTTGGATTCGCGCACAAATTGTTTGAAGTCTGTTATGTAAATTGCTCGGGGGTTAAGCTCTTCAAAGTTTTTTACAAGCTCAAGCACGTCGGGCAGATCGCCGCTGGCCTTGTATTTTTCGCAAAGCCGCGATTTCGCCTTTTGCCAAAGTTCCCCGGCTACCACGGGGCTAGAATTGTTTTTTTCAATGTCGCCGATAAAATAGCGTATTTCGTCAAGATTGTATAAATTGAAGTCATTGTTTGTCTGGATTTGCTTTGCCGGGACGCCCTTTTGAAGCAGCAATGTTACAATGTCAAGCGCATCCTCGTTTGTCCTTGTAATGATGCAGGCCGTGCCCTGCGATTTTACTTTAAGAGCCGCTTTAACCGCAATTTCTACGGCGGGGATTGCAATGTTTTCCGATGCGGTTTTGCAAATGTCTATCGTGCCGATATTTTTTTTATGCGCCATGATAGGGATTGTTTTAAGGCGATTGGAAATTCCTTGCGCAAAATTGTTGGAAAAATCGACAAGGTTCGCGCAAGACCTGTAGTTGTCAAGCAATTCGTACTTTTCCGCAGCCGGCACTTCTAAAAGGGAAGCGAAATACTTTGAATCGGAGCCTCTGAACTGGTAAATATTTTGATCGTCGTCGCCCACGGCGATAACGCGCAACCCTTCGTTTCGTTCCATTAGGATTTTGACGATTAAGTATTCCGGCTCGCTCACGTCCTGCGCTTCGTCTATAACCAACACGGACATGGTAAGTTTGGAAGGATCAACCTCGCCCGTTTTTATTTTTTCCAACGTATGTTCGATAATGCCTTCAAGTTTATTAGAGTCCCCGATTTTCCCAAGCAGGTCAAAGCAATAAGAGTGAAATGTCATTATCTTGATAAAGTTTGCCGCCCCCCCGATTAAGACCGCCAGGCGTTTTTTAAACTCGCTTGCCGCCGCCCGTGAAAATGTAAGCATGAGCATTTGCTCGTGTTTGACATCCTCCGTCATGCAAAGCGATGCCAGCTTGTGCACGAGCAACTTTGTCTTGCCGCTTCCCGGGCCTGCCGCTACGACAATGCAGTTTGAATCGTGGTTGTTTATAATCTGCAGTTGCGCGGGGGATAATTCCCCGAACAATTGCTTGAACTTTTTGGGCGTAATGTTTTTGTTTATCTCGTCGTTCTTCCCCTTAAAATATGTTTGCAGAAACTTGTCATAGTCCATCGTAAAATAATCGTTTACGAATGTCATCGCCTGGCTGTAATCGTTTATCATGCGGCTGGCATATTCCCCCACAATATGTATCTGCTGGCGTTTGTTCCGGTAATACTCCTCAAGCTGGGCGTAATGCTCTTTTTTGAAATTTATCTTGCCGTCTTTTTCAACGCGGTCTATACGCAGTTTGTTGTAAATGACAAGAAAACCGCCTTCTATTTTTAGCACTCCGATTTTTGACAAGTAATAAAGCGCGTCCTCTATTTCGTCTTTGCCGGCTTTTTCGCCGAACAGGTTGTGTTCAAACCTGTTTTTAAGCTCCAAAACCGAAAAATCAACAAGGGCATCCTCCTTGTCCTGCGGCTCCGAAGCCGGGGCGGCTAGGGCAGCAGCCCGTTCATGCAAGAAATCGACAATACTTTCGGCAATTTCATGCCGTTTTTTGCTTTTTTCCTGCATTTCGTCCTTGGCGAAATATGGTTTAAGGGCTACGCTGTCCTTGCCAGCCCGCTTGGTTTTCTTGACCAGCTTTGCAATCGAATAATAATTCAACAGCGCGTAAATTTGGTTTATATTCGCGCCGGGAAACTCACGCTGGCACTTTTCGTTCATTTCCTTGACATTGTAAATGCCTTCATTGCCGCCGATATGTTCGATTAAAAAGTTTTCTATGTCCCGGTGCCTTAAAAGAACGTTCTTGGGCTGGTTCGATTTTTGGCCACTTTTTATGTAAGCGACAAGGTCTTTCGCGTCGGCCAGAATTTTTTCCTCGCGCAAAAGGCCTATGACGTTTATCACATCTTGTTTTTCGATGCCGAGTATGTCGGCAATGTAATCGACACGGGCTTCGCCGGCTTCAGCCTCGCCGCGAATTTTGCTTTTTGCGGAAAAAAGGCGGCTCATAATGCGCAGGGCCTGCTCTTTTGATCTGTCATCAAAACGGGCGGATTTGTCGATACGCTCCCTGGCCTCGCCCATGTTACGCGCTAAAATGGCATCGGCGAAAACCGTCGGCTGGTTTTGGCCGCGTTTTACAAAGCCGCTCTGCTCCAGGGCATTCAACGCCGCCTTTACCCGTGTTTCAACATCCCGGACAGAATCGTCCCAGCCGGCCTCTTTTGCCAGCTCAAGGGCGGATTGTGAAATCGAAGCCCTCTGTTTTGTAAGTCCCTTTATCGCCTTCCAAACTTGCTGTATTTCTTTTTGCAACAATTTTGTTTGGTTCAGCATATGGAAATGGCTGTTTAAGTCGTCATCGTTAAACAAAATATAGCAGTTTGCATTTAATTTTTCGTCCCGCCCGGCACGCCCGGCTTCTTGCACATAATTTTCAAGGGAGTCGGAAATATCGTAATGAATAACCATCTCTATATCTTTTTTGTCAACGCCCATTCCGAATGCGGTTGTAGCGACAATAATTTTTACATCGCCCTGCATAAAGGCATCTTGGTTTAATATGCGAAGCTGCCTGTCCATTTGCCCGTGGTAGGGCTTTGCCGGGTAGCCGTCGGCGTTAAGTTTTTCGGCAAGCTGTTCGGCACGCCTTGTGCGCGAAACATACACGATGGTCTGGCACTCATTGCCTTCTATTAAATGGCGCAGTTTCAAATATTTTTCGCTGTCCCGGTCTTCGTTGAAAATGTGGTAGCTTAAATTTGTCCGCTGGGCGTTAGATGTAAAAAGTTCAAGCTCAATGCCCAGCTTGGCCTTGAAATAACTTTTTATATCGGCAATCACTTGCTGTTTTGCAGTCGCCGTAAAACATGAAACAGGAATGTTCGTGTGCCTGTTTTTCTTTTTCTGCAAGCTGGCTATAAAATCACCGATATACAAATAATCCACCCGGAAATCCTGCCCCCATGACGAAAAACAATGGGCTTCGTCAATGACAAAACGCGCGATGTTTCTTTTTACAAGAAGCCGCTCGATTGTGTTTGATCTAAGCGACTCTGGCGATATGTATAAAATACTTGCCGATCCGTCTTCCACCATTTCAAAGGCCTTCGCCCGTTCAAGGGGATCGAGCGAGCCGTTTATCGCTGTCGCATCTGTAATGTTGTGCTGTTTTTCCAGCGTGTCGCATTGGTCTTTCATAAGGGCTTGCAATGGGGAAATTATCACCGTCAAGCCTTTCTCGTTAAGGCCGGCCATGAGAGCCGGCACTTGGAATGTTATCGACTTGCCGCCGCCTGTCGGGAAAACTGCGAGTATCGATTTGTCTTGCAAGGCCGCCCTCACCGCTTGTTTTTGCAGGGGAAGGCCGCCGTAGCTTCTAAAATCATCGTAGTTGAAAAAGCGTTTTAAGGCGGCGGTTTCATCGAGAAATTCGGCGCAGTAGGCGCAAGCCGGCTCGCAGACCGGGTTTTTAGTGTTACGCAAAAAGTGCATGATGTTTTCCATCCGGGGGTAGTTTTTTAACACCCAAGGCGGCGTTATGGAATCGTGTCCCATAACGCTTATCTGGCTAAGGGCGAAGCTGAGTTCCGCCGGATATTTTTCCGCCAGCCTGCCGACAGGGGCCTTGCCGCAAATTTTGCCGGCAAAGGTTTCGCGTATTAATTCGGCGGTATTTTCCTGCGGGCTTTGATAGCCGGCAAAGCGAAAAAAGTTTTGGAACTGCGCAATCCCGCTTAAAAGACCGTGATAAATCGCCTGCATATTTTTGTCCATGTTTGCAAAGGCCGCAACTTCGTCATAGAATAAATCGCGGGCTTTTTTCGCGTCATTGAGCGGGTTGTTAAGCTCGTCGGCCGTAATTTTATCGTCTTTCAAAAGCTTGTGGTATGGCTTTTTGGGGAACAATAGCGGAGACAGCGGCAGAGTGTCGATGAAGTATTTTGCGCCGGAAGCGGCTATTTCTTGTTCAAGGTATTTTAAATCGTGCATAAAAATATTGTGGCCGCAAACATACTCCGCGCCGCGCAAAAACAAGGCAAAGTCCGACAGCGATTTCGAGCGAAATTCCCCGCCGTCCCCCTTAACCGCGCCTGCCTCCGAGACGCGTTTTTTTGCAGGGTCTATTTCTGCGTCAATAAATACGATTTTCCCAGTATCCATTGCCTAGGCACCCTTCCTTTTTGCAAATTTCAAGCCCGGCCCGGGGCCTGAACAAATCCATTGTATCACCCAAACGAAAAATTTACAAGAACGCCCGCCCACTGCCCACGACAAACGCATGAACCTCGGAAGTATCTCACACAAAGGCACAAAGGCTCAAAGGCACAAAGGTTAGGATTGAGCTACGGTAAGCCCACGTTTTCTTCCTTATCTTAACTTTGTGCCTTCGTGCCTTTGTGCCTTGGTGTGATTAAAATGGGAGTAAATTCAGAGGCTGGAGCATTCATGCGTTTGTCGCCTGCCCCGCTTTTCTTTTTTGCATTTATCTGTTATACTGGACTTTCTTAGGGAACCGCCGTTTGGTTTTTGCCCGGCAGGTACCCTTGCAAACCTCGCCTTTTTTAGTGCAGCAGCCCTGAAAAAGTGTTTTGCATCAACAACTTGCTCCAGCGGAGGAAAAAAATGAACGTCAACGATCTTGACAACTATGAAGAAGCTACCCCTAGCGGTAGCTTTAGCCCCGAAGCGTTAGTCGAAGCAAAAGAAACCGACGCGCCCTCTTCAGTTTCGGATAACGGCTTTGGCAAAAAAACGGGAGACGGAACCTTAAAAACTGCCACCCGTTTCCCGGAAATAACCAAGCGCTTTGAAGAGGAGCCACACGAGTTTTTTCACGACCGGGATTATTACAAAACCGTTCTTGGCGAAGAAGGTGAAATCGCCCAAAGAGTGCACGACATTTTTCAAAAATATCTTACCACAAAAGACCCCAAAGACCGCAGCGCTTACCGCCAGCAATTTATACTGCCTTTTTGGGATTTTCTCTCCAAATTAGCGCGAAAAGCCGCCGGAAAAACTGCTTGGCCCAAAAAGTTTCTTTTACGCTTCGGCATTTTGCACCCGGCAATTATCAAAGCGGAAGACAGGGATTTTTTCGGCAAGCTGATTGTCGAAAACGAGTTGAACCTGCCGGTTTATTATTTGGACGAGTGGCTAAAAGCGGTGGGAACCGGCGTTATTCGCCCTTCTGCAAACGATGAAACAAAGGTTGCGACAAGCAACACAAACACGAAACTGCAGTTGTTGCAGGAAAGGCTGAAAGGCAAATTCGACGGCACACTTTCCCTCTTGAAATCGAAGGAGCATGAAAGGACAGAGCTGGAAGGCGCGCTTAAAAACAAAGTGAACGCTGTTTTTGAACACACTCCTGCCGGCGACGGGGGCGTTAGCTCAAACTATATCGACGAGCAAAGACGCGGCCTTACAGAGTCGCTTGAACTTATCAAGCAAGTGTTCAAAACCGACCGGGAGTATGCGATACTGCTTAGGGAGTATTACCAAGCGCAGGCCGAGCTAAACGCTTTGCAGAAAAAAATCGACGAGGAGCGGGCTTCCGTTCAGGTGAACCTTGGAGCGATAGATGCCGAGTTTGGCATTGTGCGACAAATGTCGAAAATGTCGATAGGCCGGCAGGGGAACCACTTTCCCATTTTGATAAGCGAGTATCTCCACAGCGGCCACCTTAACATAGGCACGCGGGAAAGTGTTATAACAATGTTATCCCGCATAGAAAGCATCGACACCGAAGTTTTTTACCGGTATTATAAAAGCAAAATGAACCGTATTGCGCCTTTGATTATTCTTGTGCCAACCTACGGGGAGACGGGGTTTTGCTGGGAGCCGTTCGACCGTTACAACAGGGCTACCAGCCCCGGACGCATTGTTATTCCGATGTATCCCAGAAATTTGTTTGTTACGGTTCTTGGAGCGGTGGCAGACTTGCGCTGGCAAGTGGCGAAAGAAAAAGCGGCGCATTACTGGATGGAAGAAGGCCTTACCGGCCGTTACTTCCAATGTTTCCAAAAGCAAAAGCTGAAGGGCGACATAAAGGAGTATTTTATAAGCGACTACATTCTGTGGATGACAAAGGAGGCAGACGGCGTACAAAAACTTTCAAAAGAAGTGCGCGGAATTTTCTGGCGCTATATGCCCTTCGCCCAGGAAGTAAAGGAAAGATTGAAAAAACGCAATTTCGTCTACCAAGAACTTTACCAAAGAGACCTTAACCGCGCCATGTCCGACGGCTATTGACGCACGACAAACGCATTAAAGGCCAGTGGCTGTGAAATTGCTCCCCGTTAAACTCACACAAAGGCACAAAGGCACGGAGGCACAAAGGGGGGATTATTATAAGGCCTGAGCCTTCCTTTTGCCTCATTATCGAACATAAGAGGGGAAGAAGTAGGAATGAAGATGCGCTTTCTAATCTGTCCTTTGTGCCTTCGTGCCTTTGTGTGAGGTACTTCCGATAAAATATCGTCAACACCCGGCTCGTGTCGTTCATGCGTTTGTCGTGGTATTGACGGGGTGCGTGTTACGCGAAACTTGCGAAAAAAAAGCCCGGCTCCGTTGCGGCTTTTTGCAAAAGAGCCGGGTACTAGTACCCGCGGGCACTCGTACCCACGGGCACACATTTTCGGGAACTGTAGCGAACCATCGGTTCGCAACCGGCGGTTCGCGCAGCCCCAAGACACGTCAGGTTTAACGGCAGACTCCGCCGCCGTCAGGCTAGGGGCGATGAACGACGCGGTCGCGCACAGGCGATGCGGAAATGACCCTTTCTTTCGGCTCCTTTACGAGGAAGCTGTTGTACGCGCCGGGGGAGTAGGTTCCGTTTTGCAAGTCGCAGGCCAGGGAGAGCAGATTTTGATCGAGATTGCGATAAAAATTCAGAATTGAAGATTTTGCCGACCTGCCGCGAGCAACCTTGCTCCACGCGCAGTAGAGATTGTCCATAGAGAACAGAGCGTCAAAAGACGGCATCGCCGGCCTGAGCTTCATCGGGTTCCCCGCTTTTTTCGGCGGCGGCTTCGCCGGAGGCTGATGCGGAGGCTGAAGCTACACATTCCAAGAGAGCCGGGGCGTACCTGTCCGCCTTGCCCTGGCCAATGCCGTCTATCTGCATGAAGCC
This sequence comes from Spirochaetota bacterium, assembly GCA_009778155.1. Taxonomy (GTDB): domain Bacteria; phylum Spirochaetota; class Spirochaetia; order Treponematales; family Breznakiellaceae; genus WQXQ01. The sequence continues at coordinate 512 of WRKI01000231.1, read as the reverse complement.
GGCCAGGGTTTTAGGCCTGCGCTTGGCGACTTCGGCAAGCTGTTCGTTTGTGCAGACAGCGTAGACCGGCAGGCCGTTTTCTTCGGCAAGTTTTTTTCGCGCCTCGCGCAGTTTGGAGAAAAGGGCGAAGTCTTTGGGGTCTAAAATTTCCTTGTAGTCCAGCTTGCCCCGCGCCAGATTTTTGGCCGGGTCTGCTGCGGCCTTTTCCGCGCCGTCCAAGTATTCGACCAGCAAAGCCCAGCAGGTCGAGCCATCTTGGGCCGCCAGTTCTTTGCGGACTTGCACGACACGCCGGCCGCGCAGGAAACGATTAAGCTCTTCCTGCTCGGCGCTGCCAGAGTGAAGAGGAAGCATGAATGCCGCGTACTGTAGTTTCATATTTTTCCATTGCGTTTTGCCGCCGGCTTCAGTTAGCTTTCGCTAACCGCAGGCGGCCGCCGGTAAATTTTTGCAGGGGGCACGCCCCCTGCACCCCCGAAGGCGGCCTTCCGGAGCCCGGCCGCTCCATGCCC
>WRKI01000230.1 GCA_009778155.1 Spirochaetota bacterium | reverse complement strand
GGGGGGGGGGGGGGGGGGGTAAAACCATCCCCTTTCATTGTATACCTCCATACATTCGTAATCTGCGATAGCATAAACTAACCCTGTTTAAGTATAGCTAAAAAGAAACGGTTAGTCAAGGGGGTTGGCAGCTTTTTTTCACTTTTTCCGGCATTTTGCTGGATTTTAACATTTAATAGGAAGAATTCGCCACGGAGGGCTATGCGGGGTGTGAAAATCCGCGCCCGCCCACGGTATTTTTTGCGATTTGCAAAATTTTTCATACATATCTGTAACTTTTGTTGCAAAATAAAGCCCATCTTCTGTGAAACTCTATAAAATCCGTGGTGTAAAATCTTCCCTTTGCGCCTTCGTGTGAGGGAAACGCTGATTAACTCGAAGCTAATCGTGTTTCCTGAGCTTTTCTCGTTTTCTTCCTTCCCCTATTGCCATTTTCCGGCAGGCGGCTTATAATGGAAGAAATGGACAAAGATCGCATGGCTCAATACAAGGTCTCGAAGTGCGCCTTTTCGACGGCGGCAGGTAAAAAACGCCGCGCCCCCCGGCTTTTTCTCGCCGGCCTGCTCGCTCTTTTTATGGCCGCCGGCTTTGGCCTCGGCTTCGGCTCCTGCCAAAGCTCCGCCGCCACGGCAGAGGAGTATTTTTCGCTGGGCATGGCTTTTTTCGACCTTGGCAACTTTGAAGAGGCCGAAAGGTGGCTCAACCGCGCCCGGTCGGCGGACAGGACAATGGTCGCCTCGGAATACAACCTTGGCCGCATCGCCTTCGAGCGGAACAGGTTCCAAGAGGCCGCCGGCCATTTCGAAGGCATTCTGCGCCGCGACCCGGACAATGTGCTGGCTTTGCAGGCGGCGGCCTTTACCCGCATAATGACCGGCGATTTGGATTTGGCCGAAGCGCACTACGACCGGGTTCTCACCCTGATTCCCGACAGCGCGGACAACGGTTTTAACCACGCTCTTGTTTTGTTCGCAATGGGGCGTTACAGCCAGGCGGAAGAGGTCTTGGCGCGTTTTCCTTTCGCGCTTTTGGAAAACGGCGACACTCAGCTTTTGTTCGCCCGCGTTCAGGCGGCGCAGGACAATATCGAAGCTATCAACAGTTTTGAAACTTGGTTGAGCGAAAACGACGATCCCCGTGTTCGCTACGAATACGCGCGGGTTTTGGAAAATCACGCTTTTTTTGCCAGAGCTTTGGAGGAATATCGTCTTGCGCTTTCGGATTTTGTCTTCCACCCCGACATAAGGCGCGGCGATATTCGTTTTGGGGTTGCCCGGGTTTTGCTTGTAGCAGACAGCGACAGCCAGCAGGGTATTGTCGAGCTTGAAACAGCTATCGAGGAAGGTTTTGACAATATTGAGGCTGTGCAAGCTCTTGCCGGCAACATGGCGATAAGCGCGAACAACAGGGACAGGCTAAGGATGATTGCCGGCGAGATGCAGCGCGGCGTTCAGCAAGGTGTTCCGCCCGCTATCGAAGCTTTGCCGGCGGAAGAGTTCGACCCTGCGCATTTTGATGCGGCGCAATTTGATGCGGCGCAATTTTACGAGTTGCCTAACTGGTAAGCTTTTGCCGGCGGCGGCATTAACACCGCAAAGGAGTTTTATGAAGAAAAAAATTACACGGCCTTTGGCCGCGCCTTTGGCCGCGCTCTTGGCCGCTGTCGCGACCACCTTCGCTATGTCGTCTTGCGGGCATTTGTCGGGGGCAAGGCAGGTTGACATTGTTTCTTATCAAATGGTTGTGGAGGGGTTTGACTGGGGGCCGGGTGTTACGCGTTTGATTCTCGCGCTGGCCGCCCCGGTTTCTCCCGCCACGATCAACAACACGGGGTTTGCCGTGTCGGTAAACAGGGAGCCGGGTTTTCGCCCGGTTTTTGACGATCCTTTTGAGACGGTAACGCAGACGGTCGAGCTTACGGGTGTTTTTTTATCGAATGCGGCCGGCAATCCTGTCAGCGGGAACAGTGCTTTTGTTACTTTGACTTTGGAGGTGCATCCGGGGCGGGGGCTTAATCCTTTTACTTTTGCGCTTGCCCCTATGGGCAATAACTGGGCTTCTCCTTTTGAGGTTACGATTCTAACGACGGACGGGGATTTTACTCCTGCAAGGAGCGGGGTTATCACTCCGATTGCCGATTTGTTCGAGATGGACGGGGTATTTCTGCACGAAGGTATTGCTTTGCAGTACGCGGCTTTTGTGCCTCCGCAGGCGGCGGCGAGCGACAGGCCGCTTATTGTCTGGTTGCACGGCGGGGGCGAGGGTAGTCGCAATTTGACTGCCGCTCCCGATGTGGCTCTTTTGGGCAACCGGGTAACGCAGTTGGCCGCGCCGCACATCCAAGGGATAATGGGCGGCGCTCATGTTTTTGTGCCGCAGTCCCCGACTATGTGGTTTGCGGGAGCCGCCGAAAACGCGGGTGTTTCCAATTACGAGGCGGCGCTGTTCGCCCTGCTTGACCATTACATCGCGACTACGCCGGGCATTGACCGCGACCGAATCTATGTTGGCGGCTGTTCCAACGGCGGTTTTATGACGATGCGCTTGCTTTTTGAGCGGCCGGAGATGTTCGCCGCCGCCTGGCCTATAGCCTTGGGCTACCGGGAGGAGTGGCTTACGCCGGCCAAAATAGCGAGCATAACGCACGTTCCTATCTGGATGGTGCACGACTTAAACGACCCTGTCGCCTCGACTCCGCACGCGGACTCAGAGCGGCTTTACAATCTGCTGAATGCCGCCGGCGCGCCCGATGTCTACCTGACCAGCACGGACGGCCTTTTCAGCGGCGAGTTTTTCGACGACTACGGCAGTCCCTGGGCCTTCGACCTCCACTGGTCTTGGGTTCCGACTCTTAACAATGAAATAGCCAGAACTGCCGGCGGCGGTCCAACCATTTTTGAATGGATGGCCGCCCAGTCAAGGCTCTCTCTGCCCTAGTCTGGCGCGTCTGCCGGCAGGGGGGCTATCCTTGCGAAAAGCCCCTTGGCCGGCGGCAGGCCTGAGAGCGGGAGATGGCCGAGGACTTGGCGATCATCGCCGGGTCTGACGATCGGGCGGCTTTGATAAATCAGCGGAACAAGTTTTTTAAAACTGAATATGGCTGGGATTTGAGAGGGTAACATGAAAAATGACAATACTGACTTTGTAGCCAGACCAAATGAACTGGATTTTTTAATGAGAGCGGCGCAAATGAAAAATGAAGCTGAAAGAATTAAAGCAACAGAGGAATACCGCGCTCAGTGTAAAGCGTACTGGGATTGGGTTGAAACGGTAACACCCAAAAACAAAGCTCAAAAAGAACCCGTCCTACAAGCCTAGGGAAACGCTGATTAAATCCTCGATGGGATTTAATCAGTGCTTCCTTAGGAAGCACGGTTTACCTTGTGCCGGAAAACTCCCGATTGCAAAACGAACGGCAATACGATGCCATAGCGGATGGGGAAAAAACGGAATTCAAAAGCATGAGCGGGAGAAGCGAAGAGACGCTCATAAAGCATTTTTACCGCTCCAGAGGGCAGGCTCCCAACGTGTTTATCAACCTTGAAGAGTCTCCGCTTTCTAAACACAAAATAGTAAGCATTCTTATTGGTGCCAGAAACAGTCCAGAGTATGATAAAAAAAACAAATTCCCTGAAGGAGGCAAGATAATCATAAAAACAAACGATAATCCGAATTTGACTTTTTTGGATGTTGACGATTTAATCAAGAGCTAAAAAACAGGGCGCATTTTATGCGCCCTATACGGTGGCGGGGAGGTGGTCTTTTAATCCCACGTCCTCGCTATTATTAAACATACCAGCTTTTGCCGTTTTTGTCAAGGCTTTTTCCGTAAAAAGCCGTAAATGAGACTTTTGAACGCCGCCCTTTCGCGGGGCTACCCTCGGCTTTCGCACGCAAAACTGTAACCAGCGGCTGCAGAAAACGGCTTCAATCCGCACGCGCCGCCGCCCAACTGTTTCCAAAACGGAAAAAGCTCCCTTGGCCAGCGGTCAAGGGGCTTTTTTACGGAGGGGCTTGCCGGTTGACAGACGCGGGACTCGAACCCACCACCTTCAGCTCCGGAGGCTGACGCTCTATCCAGATGAGCTAGTCTGTCGTTGGAGGCTTAAAACCGGGGTTTGCAAGCCGCCTATTTATATTATCGCAAAAACGGCAAAAAAAAGCAAGCCGTAAATCAAGCAATTAATACATTTTTCAAGTTCTTTTTTTATAAGTCTATACCCCATAAAGACTTGCGGAAAATATGCGCTATTGACGATATTTGCATAAAACACTATATTTAAAAATAAGCCTTTATGATCGTGCTGCCAGACGGTGTCTGGTTCAGACGGCATCCGAGACAGACGGTGTCTGCCCCGGACGGTTCAAATTGGTCAGTTTATAATTTCTCTATAAAGTGAGTGTAAAGACGGATGCTCCAGACGCAAAAAATCGCATTTCAAAAAACTGTAAAAAAATGTGTATGGTTAAAAGTCATATTTTTAGCCGTGTCTATACCCCTCCCCCCCTGCCCAAGATGAAGCTTGGGCAATGAGATTGGGGCTATTTGGGGGAACTTTTTGGCAAGGCAATTTTACGCAAATGGTTCAAGGCGGTGGTGTAACGAATTCTCCGCAGAAATTAGGCGTACTTAGAAACAAGCACCCTTTTTTCTGGAGTTTAAAAACTATACTAGAGTTGTTTGGAAACTTCGGTTTCAGAACAACTTCAGCTTTTTAAAGCACTTTTTTAAGGCTTTTGCCCTAAAAAATGCGAGACTTGTTCGAGACCCCAGTTCTCGAACAAGTCCACTTGCAAAAACAGTATTTGCAAAGGAGCAAACGATGAAAAACCTGGCTGAATTTGAAAACGCAAAAAAATCATTTGGAAACAGTATCCCGAAACTGTTCCTTTTTTCATACGGTGTCATAGGGATGGCCCTGACATTTTATACAATGATGTATACGGAAATTGGATCGCACAACCAGTTGAACTTTTTCCTTTTGACAATAGTGGGAATAGCTGTTACCTTGTCAATAGCCTTGGTTTTTCAGTATACCTATATGCGCGACCTGCGCCAGTACTTTTCTGGCGTAGACATCGGCAAAGAAAGACTGGGCGTTGTAAAGGCAAGAGCGTACAATTACAAGATTTACATGGTTGTAATCATCGTGCTGGGCTGGACAGTCGTAAAAAATGCAGTCGTGTTTCTGCCTATTTATTGGAGCATACAAGCGAGCTTTATCGATCTCCTTACCGTAAATTTTATAGCCCTTTCCGGTATGTTTGTCTGCATCCCTATAGCTTTCTTCATGTCCGAAGTCGCCGTAGCAGACCTTTTGACACTCCCCGAACTATCCAAGACCCAAGCAATAGGCCACATTACAAGAACCCCCTTGAACAGTCAGTTGCTGGCCACAATTATAACCATCGTTTTTTCGATAACATCGAATTTTGTCGCAACAATGTTGAAAGTTTTTTACTTGGAACTTACGCAGGAAAGCCTTATTGTATCATTGGCAGTCGCTATAAGCATAGCGGTTTTGGCGGCGGTGGTTGCCGGCTATATGATGGCGTACAGCATAACGCATCCGCTTAACGAAGTGCAGAATGTTCTTAGCAGCATGGGCAAAGGCGATTTAACCCCAAAATTTAGCGCGGCGTGCAACGACGAAGTAGGAGATTTGGCTCAAATGGTAAGCGCCACCACAGTAAATGTCGGCGCTCTTGTAGGGACAATAAAGAGCATGGTCAACGCGCTTACAAACACCGGCTACGAGCTTTCTGCGAATATGCAAAAGACATCGGATGCGATAAACAACATTTCAACTAACTTTGAAAAAATAAAAGGCATGGAAGGCGAGCAGAATAAAAAGTCCGACATTGCCAGCAAAGCCGTTGGGGAAATTAAATCCAACATTGACCAGCTTATGGAGCTTGTAAATGACCAGTCCGACAGCGTAAACTCTTCGTCATCTGCCATAGAAGAAATGACAGCTAACATCCAGTCGATTGCCAGAACGCTCATGGAAAACAGCAAAAACGTAACCTTTCTTACAGAGGCATCGGAAAACGGCAAAGCCGGCATACAAAAAGTAACACAGGAAATACTGGAAATAGCGCGGGATTCCGAAGGCCTTTTGGAAATAAACTCCGTCATGAACAACATTGCAAGCCAGACAAACCTGCTGAGTATGAACGCCGCAATCGAGGCGGCGCACGCCGGGGAATCGGGCAGAGGCTTTGCCGTTGTCGCCGACGAAATACGCAAACTGGCGGAATCCTCCAGAGCGCAGTCCAAGACCACTGCGGTCATGCTTAAAAAAATAAAGGCATCCATAGACAGCATCACAAAATCGTCTAACGAAGTTCTTGCTCGCTTTGACGCTATAGACACGGGCGTAAAAACAGTTTCCGAACACGAGCAGAACATCCGTTTTGTAATGCAGGAGCAGGAAATTGGCGGCCAGCAGATTTTGAAATCCGTAGGCCGCTTGCAAGAAATTACCGGCTCTGTAAATGAAGGCTCCAAAGATATGTCAGTATCGGGCGAAGAACTTTTGCGTGAAATGAAAGAGTTTATCGGCATAAGCCATGAGCTTGTGGGCAGCATGAACAGTGTTTTGACAGGCGCGATACAGGAGATACAGACGGCCGTAAAAAATGTGAATAAAATGGGCGAGGAGAACACCAAGAACTTTAACAGGCTAAAATCCGAAACGGCAAAGTTCAAGCTAGACACCAGCGATCAAAAAGAAAAAATTCTCTTGATCGATGACGATTCCATACACCTTGAATTAACTACCGCCATGCTGGAAGGCAGCTATGAAATAACTGTCGCAAAATCCGGGCAGGACGCTTTGACGCTATTTTACGGCGGCTACACCCCCAGCCTGATCCTGCTGGACTTGGTAATGCCGGGCATTGACGGCTGGAGCACCTTTAAACGGCTAAAAGCGATAAGCAACCTGCACGACATTCCGGCGGCTTTTTTCACCTCCTCCACCGATCCGAAGGACAGAGAGCAGGCGCAGAAGCTGGGCGTGGCCGACTTTATCGCAAAGCCGGTCAACCAAGGCGATTTAATGGACAGGGTAAAAAAGCTGATTGTCTCGTAAGGGGAGGGGCGGCCGCCTGCTTGAGGCAGCCGCGCTTTTCAGACAGAGCTTGCAATTTTATGCGAAACGTGTTATACTCTCTGTAAGATTGCTTGGACAAAGGAGGAAATATGTCGCGTGTATTGGATACCAAAGAAGTCGTGCCGGTTATAGCGCAGTTAGCGCAAAAGGCCTGCTACGAACTGGACGACAATTTTATGGCCGCTCTTAGGGCGGCTTACGAAAAAGAGGAATCACCCTACGGCAGGGACACTCTTCAGCTTTTGATTGACAACGGGGAGTATGCGAAAAAAGAGCAGATTGCCGTCTGCCACGACACAGGCGCTTGCGTTGTCGTTATGGAAATAGGGCAGGAGGTAAGCTGGACGGGTATGCCGCTGTTCGATGCCGTAAACGAAGGGGTTCGCAAGGGCTACCGCGAAGGCTACTTGCGGAACTCTATGGTGCGCGACCCGCTTAACCGTGTCAACACCGGCGACAACACGCCGGCGATTTTTCATCCTTCGATTGTTACCGGCGACAAGGTTAAAATCACGGTTCTGCCGAAAGGCGGTGGCAGCGAAAACATGGGGGCTTTTTCCGTGCTGGTTCCGGCAGAAGGCGAACAGGGCGTGAAAGACTTCGTGCTTAAAACGGTGGAAGAGGCCGGCGGCAAACCCTGCCCGCCGATCATCGTCGGCGTGGGTGTCGGCGGAACTATGGACTGGTGTTCGTGGATTGCCAAAAAAGCCTTGCTGCGGCCTATCGGCCAGCGCAATCCCGATCCTTATTACGCGAAAATGGAAGCCGAGCTTTTGGAAAAAATCAACAATCTTGGCATTGGGCCTTTGGGCACTGGCGGGCGGATAACGGCTATCGATGTTTTTATCGAGTATTATCCCTGCCATATCACGTCTTTGCCGGTGGCGGTAAATCTTCAGTGTCATTCAAACCGCCATGCCACGGCTATAATATAAGGAGAAAATATGAAGCAGTTACCGCCGGTCAAACAATTCAAAACCCCTCTTACAAAAGCCGACATGGCCTCTCTTGAAATCGGGGATATTATCGAGCTTACCGGGACGATTTACACGGCGCGCGATGCCGCCCACAAGCGTATGCAGACGACTTTGAACGAGGGGGGCCAGCAGCCGCTGGATTTCGCAAACCAGTTCGTTTTTTACGCCGGCCCCTGCCCCACAAAGCCAGGGCGCACGATGGGTTCTATCGCCCCGACTACGAGTATGCGTATGGACAGTTTTGTCGAGATGACTTTCCAGCTTGGTATGCTGGGCATGATTGGCAAGGGCGACCGCTCGGATTTTGTGCCGGGCTTGTGCAAGAAATACGGCGGCGTATATCTTTTGAGCATTGGCGGGGCATCGGCGCTTATTTCCAACCAGGTGAAGTCCTGCGAAGAGGTCGCTTACAAAGACCTCGGCCCGGAATCGATCAAGCGGCTGGAGGTTGAAAAGCTGCGTCTTATCGTGGGCATTGACACGCAGGGCAGGGTTTTTCAGGAAGAGCAGATTAAATTGTACAAAAGATAGGGGCTTGCCGGCAAGTCAAGCGCAGCTTAGGGAAACGCTGATTAACTCGACGCTAATCAGCGTTTCCCTCTGTATTTGCTCATTTCATTGCGCAAATACGGGTAAGAACGAGGATTCGGATTTTAATCCGCATCCTCGATGGGATTTAATCACCGCATCCTTAACATGGCGCGTGTTATTCCCAATATCGTGGGTGATGCGGCTACAGCGATAGTCATAGCGAAAACCGAAGGGGAGCTTAACGCGCCGGGCGAGGCTGCGGCATCATAAGGCAACCTCCAAAAACCCCACTGGGTTTTTGGAGGTTGCCATGCGTTTGCCGTGCCAACCCTCCGTGCCTCCGCTCCGCCCTGTGATCTCCTCTCCCTGCCGGAAACAGGGTCGCCGGCAGGGGCTTTCTTCCCGGACAGCCGCCCGTAAAGCCCCTCCAGTGCCGCTACTCATCCAAGCCTGCCGCTGTTTTTGCCGCCAGTTCCGCCGCTTCGTCAAAGTCGCCGCGGAGAAGACATTCGCTTATGCCGCTTACAGCTTCTTTTAGCGCAGGGGGCAGATCGCTGTTTGCAAGATCGGCCAAAATTTTTGTGGCCTGGCCGCTTTTGTTGTAGCCTTCGCAAGCCTTGCCCACCTCGATTAACTTTTCGCGTATGGCAGCCTTGTCAAAAACAGCACCGCCGGCAGCCGCCGAGGCAGCCGCCTCGCTTTCCTTCTTGGCAAACCGGGCGATAACCTTATCCAGATGATTCAGAAAACCTTGAGTTTTTTCGTACATCGCAGACAAGTCGCCTTCACGACCTGCCTTTTCAAGCTCGCCGGCAAGATCGGAAAGAGTATCTTCCTTTATGTTGGCAAGAGCGCCCTTCATGGCGTGGGCGTTGATAGTGTAAAGCTGCAAATAAGCCTGCGACATACTGCCGCGCTTGTCGTAAAGCTCCCTTAGAACCGCCTTGCTGTGATTCGCATCTTTTTGAAAAACCTCGGCCAAAAGAGCCGGCACCCCGCCGCCGTTTACCGCCGCCTCGTTTTTGCGCGCCTCTTTTCTTAACCTGGCCGCAAGCCGCGCTTCTTCGATAACGGACTGCGGCTGTTTTTCCATGATAAGCCGCTTAAGATACGAGTCCAAATACTTTACGTCTACCGGCTTGGAAATAAAACCGTCAAAACCGTTGCTCATAAACCAGTCCGCCTGGCCGATAAGAGCGTTGGCTGTAAGCGCTACGATATAACCGCCATAGCCCATGCCGCGTATGATTTTGGTCGCTTCAAAACCGTCCATGACAGGCATCATGTGATCCATAAAAATTATATCGTAGACCCCCCCCCCCCTT
>WRKI01000229.1 GCA_009778155.1 Spirochaetota bacterium | reverse complement strand
GGGGGGGGGTAAATATAACTTCTCTATTGTATGTCATCAAATGCAATATGGACATCCTTCCTCGAGTTTTTAAAACTTTGCCGCCGGCAATACAGCCAAGAACAGCTTATACTAAAAGTATAGCACTTTTTATAAAAACTGTCAAGCCTTTTTTTAGCCATTATTCCCCGCAAGCCCCCCTCAATTCTTTTCCAAGGCGGCGGTGCGGCGGGCGATTTCCCCTTTGGTTAGCTCTATGGCTTTGGCAAAGTCGGCCTGTTGTATGTGGTTCGATATTTTCTTTGCAATCTGCGCGGCAGAACCCTCGCCGGTATTGCCTTGCGGTATTTTTGAAAGGTCGGCCAAGACACGGTTTATGTGATCCAGCGCCTTGTACCTTAAAACCAAATCAAGCTCTTGGAAAAGGGTCAAGACTTCTTTGCTTTCTTGCAAAGCCGCATTTTCCGGCAAACCCCTTGGAAGATATTTCGGCGCAGCCACTCTTTTTTCCGTGCCGGCAGATGCGCCACCGCTAGGTGCGCCGCCACCGGCAGCCGCATCGCTAACCGCGCCGCCGCCAGACGCGCCGCCGGCCGTCCATGCAAGAATCCCCTGGGCTAAATTTTCCAGTTGTTCCGCAAAACCGGGCAGCTTTTTCTGCACAAGCTCCAAGTTTTCGGACTTTGCCGCAAGCTCCAGCTCCGCCGCCCGCGATGCCGCATCTGCGGCGCCAATGTAGCCGCAGGCGCTCTTGAGCGCGTGTATTTGCAAGGCAAGATTATGCAAAGCTTCAGGCCCGACAGCGGCCTTAAAAGCCTGGACACGCTCGCTAACGTCTTTGGCAAAAATGACAAGAGCTTTTTTGTAAAAAATGGCGTTGCCGCCAACCATTTTCAAACCCGTCTGCGCGTCAAGACCGGGAACATCGGGCAGGGCGGCAGAAGGCTTGCCGCCCCCTGCCTCTGTTTTTTTATCGTCCGCTTCCCAGAACTCTGCCGCCGGGCTTTCCGTGTGCATTTTTTCGCTGGGAATCCAGCGGACAAGCACCTCCTCAAGCCTTTGCGTGTTCATCGGCTTGGAAAGAAAATCGTCAAAACCCCTTTGCAGAAACATTTCCCGCATTCCTGCGGCCGCGTTGGCAGTCAGCGCGACAATCGTAAGCCGCTGGTGCAGGCTGTCCGGATTGTTTTTTTCCCTTTGCGCCTCCCATTCCCGAATCGCGGCGACAGTCGCTTCCCCGTCCATTTCGGGCATCATGTGATCCATAAAAACAATGTCGTAGTGCCGCTCTTGAACCATTTTTATAGCTTCGATACCGCTCAAACAGGAATCCACGACAATCTTGTAAGGAGCGATAAGGCCGCCGGCAACCTGAATGTTTGTGGCAATATCATCCACAATCAGAACCCGCGCGTCCTTAAAAATAACTTGAATAGAAGCGGCCGCCTGCTGTATCGGGCTTTTGATTTCGTAAGCCGCCCTTCCGTTTAGAATATTGGCAATGGACAGCGCCTGCGTGGAAAGATATAGAAGATATGTTTCGGGAATATAGGGCTGCGCCCGCCATTCGGCAACCAGGGCAAAACGCGGGATTTTTTTCGCATTTGCCAACTCCGCCTCCAATGCAAACTTCGCGCTTTTGTACATCCCGTAGCCGGTAAAAACAAAATCCCATTCTTCGCGCCGCAAAGCTTGGATAAAATCCTCTTCGTTAGATACCGATGCGTGATACACATCCAGATTGTTCAAAGACCAGCTTAAAGACTTTGTGTAAACCAGCCGGTTTTCATAAACAAGCACCTTTTTTTCCTGCGGATTTTCCACCTTGGCAAAAACAGGCCCCGGCACAAAACCCTGCGGAATCGTCGCCGTAAAACTGCTGCCGTAGCCGTATTCGCTTTTAAGACTTAAAAAACCGCCCATAGCGTCGCACAACTGCTTTGTAATATAAAGCCCAAGCCCAGGCCAAGGCGCGGGAGCGATTTTGCCGGCACCCGATATGCGCTTGACAAGTTTGAAAAAATCCTCTAAAAGTATATCCTGCTCTTCTTTTTTTATGCCCCGGCCAGTATCGGAAACTGTAAAATTAAGCCAAATATGGTCTTGCTCCTGCTTTTTTATTGATATAAGCAGGGCGATGTGCCCCTTTTCTGTAAACTTGACGGCATTAGAAAGCAGATTGAGAAGAATTTGCCGCACCCGCGCTTCGTCCCCTATAAGAGTGTTGGGAATGGCCGCGTCAATATTCGAGTAAAACCTTACCGGCTTTTCCCCCAACTGCGTGTGGATAAGGCTTATCGTGTCCTCCACAAGAAAGGAAAGCGCGTATTTGTAATTGGCGATGTCCATCTTGCCCGCCTGTATTTTGGAAAAATCCATTACATTGCTGATGATTGCCAAAAGAGTGCTGCCGGCCTGCTGTATATCGTAAACATAGTTGCGGGTTTCGACAGCAAGCCGCTCCCTGAGCATCACCTCGGTTATGCCGGTAATCGTGTTCATGGGCGCGCGCATATCGTTGCTTATGTTGGCAAGGAAGGCGGACTTAAATTCGTTTTCTTCGTCTGCAAGCAGTTTGGCGTTGGAAAGCTGTCTAAGAATGTAGCTTAACCCGATAGAAAGACAAAGCCCAAGCGCGAACATGATGATCGTTACGATGATAAAACTGCTGTAAAAATCGAAAAAAGGGATTTTAACCCCCCAGAACCAGTCGTTTATAAAACTGTAAAAAAACGCGATGGAAAGCGAGCCGTCCACATCGCGCAGCCGCACGGCGGATATTTGGTCGCCGGCGGCCAAAGCGGAAGCCACGCCCTGATAGGTGTCGCCCAGATCGGACATAGGCCTGCCCACATAATCGCTGTTTCTATAAGCCAGGACAATCAGCGACGGGCTTAAAATCATGCTGTGGCCGCCGGCTATGACAATGGGGCTTAAAGCCCTGTCCTGCTCCAAAAAAGAGCCTACGTCAATGTCAATGCCAAGAATGCCGACTATTTCGCCCTCTATTTCTATGGCGCGAACTATCGAAAAGACAGTTTGCCCGGCAAGCGAAAGATGGCGGCCGTCGGAATAGGTTATACCGCCGCCTTTTTCCATTGCCAACTGGTACCAGTGTTGCATTTGGGGGTTAAAGTCAGGGGGCAAGACCCCGCCTCCGCCGTCCAAAAACTCCCCGTTTATGTATGCGAACATTCCAAGCAGGTTGAAAAACCCGTCATTGCGGGAGAGCACTTGTCTTGTGGTGGCGGTCAGGTAGTCGTGAATTTCCTGCGTGGAAGATTCCTGCGCCTGCATTATATTCAAATTGTGGTACGAATTTATAAGAACGATTTCCGCCCCCTGAATTCCGATTCTGATGTTGGCTTCTGCCCTTTGCATTGCGTAATCTACCCGCTCTACAAGAGCGCTCTTTAGAAAATTCCATATAAACAAGGCCGCTACCAAGGAGATTACGCCAAAGGCTATAAAAATTAAGAGGTGGCTGTATACATATGTACGCATCGGCCTTGTGCTGTGTGCGTGTTTTTCCATAAACTTTCCCCAACAAACAAACGGTGGCTTAAGGAAACACTGATTAACCCGACGCTAATCAGTGTTCCCATAACAGGCTTGTATACAAGCCTTGCCGGTAAACCCCTGTAATTTTCTGGGCTTGCCGCTGAACAGTTGACCTTAAAAGTCTACAGTAAAAGGCAAAAAATGTTAATCCGGAGCCGGCCGTCTTAGTAAGAATATCGGCTTATATTGAGAAAACAACAAGCCCGGCAAAGCGAAGAAATTCCGCCAGGGAGAGGGCAAGCGGGGCTTGCCTTGCACGACACAAACCTCGGAAGTGTCTCACACAAAGGCATGAACGCACGAACCTCGGAAGTGTCTCACACAAAGGCATGAACGCACAAACCTCGGAAATATTTCACACAAAGGCACAAAGACACGAAGGCACAAAGGTTAGGATAAGGAAGAAAACGCCGCTTTATCATACTTTATACCCTTTTGGTGCTCTGTTAAGGAAAGAATGAAGACTCTGGCGTATCATGGTTCCGCCTCCCCTCTTAACCTTTGTGCCGCGAACCAGAGGTTCGATGTGCCTCCGTGCCTTTGTGTGCTTAAAATGGGAGTAAATTCAGAGGCTCGGAGCCTGCCGGCTAAGCTTCAAGCTCTGCCAGGGCAAGAGCGGCTCTTTCGGCGATTGTGTGCGCGAAACCCTGCGAGCCGCCGGTAAGGTCATCTATGCGCGGCGGCTTTTCGTGATTGTTTATTTCGAGCTTTATGTAGGGAACCGCGCTGTAGATTTTTCGCTTTAGCTTGATAAAAGCCAGATTTATCCCCTCGTATTTATGCCAAAGAACATCGCTCTGTATCATCTTGCAGACAACTTCCTCCTGCTTGCCCGGCTCCAAATCGCCCAGCCAGATAAGTGCGTATTTGTAAAAATCATGATCTTGCAACAACTCCATGTAATGCCCGTCCAAACACGGCTTGTTAAAAACCATCTTGTCTTTTTCCAACACGACAAAATCTTCTGCCGTTTTGATTTTTACCGCCCAATCGCCGTTTTCCCGGAAATATGTTTTTTCTTTTTTCTTGACAAACTCTGATTTTAACGCGCCGCCGGGATACCACTGTGTTTCTTTGCCGTCAATCCTTTCAAAAACCAACGCGCCTTCTTCGTTCCAGTAATGCTCCAAAATGGGCGCGGCTCTAAAATAGCGTTGTTTTGCGCCGGATGCGTGCCACTGGGTTTCTTCTATTGTTTTGCCTTTTTCCGCAAAAATTTCATAGCGCAATTGCCCGTTTGGAGCGACCCAAAAACCGCGCCCGTGCCCGAAACCGTTTACAAACCGGTACTCCTCGTAGCCGCGTGCCGCCGATTCCTCATAAGCGGTTCCCGTAAAAGGTTCGCCCTTGTATGTAACATTTGCCAGCATATTGTCTTCGTCGCTTTCAAGCTCGTCTAACAAAACTTTTTCCATAAACTCCCCCGCTTTCATTTTTCGCTTTCATTTTTCCCTGTTGAAAAAAATTAATCAAGAGGATTACGAAGAGCGGCCACGACAAAGGCACAAGAGGCAAAGCCCTTGCGCAGTGCCGGTTGTTTGTGTTACAATCATTGAAGCGTCATGAAAAGGAGGCGCGACAATGAGAACTTTTGCATACCAATCAGAATACGCAGACGGAAACCTTGCGCTGGCTTTGGCTCCCGCGCTTACGCGGAAAGGCATAGAGGAACGCCCCAATTTTTTTACCGGCTTTGCCGTTTACCCCCAAGTATTTGCCAGAGGGCTGTTAGTCCTTGCGGAGATAACAAACACGCGATACTTTAAGTACATACCCACAGCCCTGCGAGACCCCGTTTTAACCGCGCAGGGGGACAGATTGCGGGCGGAATGTTTTTCCGCCTGTGGCGGTGTTTACGCCCGCCTAGACCTAATGCAGGCCGGCTTTGACGGGAACATCGACTTTGGCACAACCAATGTTGACATAGGCCAGGATTTGCGCCAAGCCCTAAACAGCATCAAGCAAAAAGATAAAATGCGCGTAACGATAGGGAGCGGCGGATTGCAAATCCGTGGATTTGCAGCTTCGCACTTTTCAAACGCCGGCGGAAATGTTATAAACATGAGCGAGCCGATACACCAGCGTCCGGTAAAAATGCCGCCCAGATGGATAAGGGCACTGGGAAACGCCGCCGAAATACATCGCGGCATGAAACAAGTTTTTTCCATAAAAGGCGCGCCGGCGCAAATGTTTGTATCCGCCCTGCCTTCCGCCACGGGGAAAAACCAAGCGGGCTGGCTAACATATACGCCCAAGGGAATAAAACTAATGCCGCTGGCCAGTGCCGACGCCGTTTTTGTGTCCGGCTTGCACCGGTTAAGCGCCCTCAAACGTGTTATGACAAATGTTTCCGCGATTGCTTTTTATGCGCCGGAAAATTCCGCGCCGGGGCATTTTATGGTAGGGCTTGAGTTAAGCGGTATGCGCATAACGATTAGCCTGACCGCCGATGCCTCGCAGGGCTATTCCGGGGAAGGCGCGCTCTTGGAGTCCCTTGCCGGCGAAGAAATTCTGGAAGATGCCGGCGCGGTAAATGCCATGCTGGATTTTGACGCGGCCGTGAACGAAAGCAAAATATCCAGCAGATGGGGCATGGACACAAACAGGCTGCACAGGGCCTTGGCATACCTTGCAGTTTCCGGCAAGCTGGGCTTCGACACACAGGAGAGGGCATACTTCCACAGGGAACTGCCACAAGACCCCGGCAGGGTGTTGAAAGACAACCCCCGTCTGGCGGCCGCCCGCAAGCTCGTAGAACTTGTAGAAAAAGTTTCGGATAACGGCGGCGACAAATATATCGTGCGCTCAAAAGATACCGAGTATGTCGTCAGCTACAACCCCGCATGGGATTTGCAAAAAGCGCGTTGCAGTTGCGAGTGGTATTCAAGCCACTTAAACCGGCGGGGGCCGTGCAAACACATTCTTGCCGTAAAGCTGCGCAGTGAAGGATAAAACAATGACAAAAACAACTCCGGTAATTATGATTTTTGGAGCCGGTTCAATGGGAACGGTGCTTGGGGCATTCTTGGCAAAAGCCGGCATAGCGGCAGACCTTGTCGCCCGCGATAAAGAGCATATCGAGGTTTTGAAAGGGGAGGGGGCGGCGATAGGGGGGACTGTTTCATTTTCCACCAAGCCCTTCGATGGGAAGGAAGGGCGCGGGCTTGCCATGCTTGTCGGCGATATGCTTGGCGCGCCGAGTGCGCCGAGCGCGCCGGGCGCGCCGAGTTCGCAAAAAAAATACGACATAATTTTTCTGCTTACCAAACAGCGGGACAATGCCGGCAATGCCGCCATGTTAAAAAACCATGTTTCTGCCAACGGGGTAATCTGCACCCTGCAAAACGGCATTCCCGAACCGGCACTGGCAGAAGTTGCCGGCGGGGAAAAAATCCTGGGCTGTATCTGCGCCTGGGGCGCTGTCAAAACAGGGGCAGGCCGTGCGGAACTTACAAGCGACCCGGCCAGCATGAGTTTTGGCCTAGGCAGTTTAAGCGCGGGGGAACATCCCATGTTGCAACCGGCAAGGGAAGTTCTGGAGAATGCCGGCCGTGTTACTATCGAAAAAAACTTTATCGGGGTGCGCTGGAGCAAATTATTGATCAATGCGGCATTCAGCGGCATGGCCACGGTAAGCGGTTTTAACTTTGGGCAGGTTGCCGCAGACAAAGGCTCGCGGCAGTGCGCTCTTTATGTTATCAAGGAATGTATCAATGTGTGCCGCGCCGCAAACGTAAAAATAGAGCCGGTTCAGGGGAAAAACATTGAGCGTCTTTTTGCCTTTGACAATGCCTTGCAAAAATTAAAAGCGTCGCTAATACTGCCCTTCGCCATACGGAAACACAGGGCAATCACCTCCGGTATGTTACGCGACATTGAGTCCGGGAAAACCTGCGAAATCGATGAAATTAACGGGCTGGTGAGCCGCTGGGGTAAAAAACACGGCCTTCCAACCCCTTTCAATGATCTAATCGTAGAAATCGTACACTCGATTGAAAGGGGCGAGCGAAAACCCGGCCGGGAAAACTTGCGCCTGTTTGATGCCCTGATCGCCAAACAAAACCCGTAAAAACCCCGTTTTGCGGGCTAAAAACGGCCTAACCCGGCCTTCGCCTCGTTGATCTGCCTTTGCCGTTCATCGCTTGGATCAAGCTCGTAGGCCTTTTCAAAGTTTTTAATCGCGCTGTGATAATCCTTCAAATTATAATAAGCGGCACCCCGGCTCTCATAATAATCCGCATTCTCCGGGTCAAGCTCTATCGCCTTGTTTAAGTTTTCAAACGCTTTTGGATAATTTTCAAGCTCGAAATAAGCATCGCTACGATGCGCATAACACTGCGCGTCCTTTGGGGCAAACTCTATGGCCTTGTTAAAATCCGCAAGCGCTTTTGGGAAATCCCCCAGAACGTAATGGTAAAGATACCCACGGTTGCTGTAATACAGAGCGTTCCCCGCTTCAAGTTCAATCGCCCGGTTAAAATCTTCAAGCGCTTTGGGGTAATCCTCCAGAGCGAAATAAACATTGCCGCGCAAGTTATACTCCCCCGCGTGCTCCGGTTCAAGCTCTATGGCCTTGTTGATGTTTTCAATCGCATTGGAGTGATCCTCCAGATTGAAATAAGCGCGGCCGCGCAAGGTGTAATACACCGCGTTATCCGGGTCAAGCTCTATCGCCCGGCTGTAATCTTCAATCGTATTTGGGAAATCTTCCATAACATAATGAACAAACCCGCGCTGTTTATAAAAAAGCGCAGCCGCCGGCTCAAGCTCTATCGCCTTGTTGTAATCTGCAATGGCTTTGGGATAATCCTTCAGATCGAGATAAGCGTTTCCGCGTAACCAGTAATACTGCGCGTTTTCCGGGGCAAGCTCTATCGCCCGGCTGTAATCGGTAAGCGCGTTTGCGTGCTCCCCAAGATCGCTGTAAGTAAGGCCGCGCCCCAAATAACTCCTTGCGTTTTCCGGGGCAAGCTCTATGGCTTTGTTATTATCTTCAACCGCTTTGCAGTAATCCCCCAGCAGATTATAAGTGGCGCCGCGATCCGAATAAAACTCCGCATTGTTAGGGTTAAGTTCTATGGCCTTGTTGTGATCTTCAAGCTCTTTGTGATACTCCTCAAACTCGCTGTAAGTATTGCCGCGATTGTGATAATACTCCGCTTTATTGGGATCAAGCTCTATGGCTTTGTTAAAATCGGAAAGCGCGTTGGCGTAATCGTCGGCATCGTAGTAAGCCTTGCCGCGCCGGTTGTAAAGCTGCGCGTTCTCCCGGTCAAGCTCTATTGCCTTGGAAAATGTTTTTACGGCCTCCCCGGCGGTTAATTCTTGCGGACAGTTTTTTCGTTGCATGGTAACATGGCTCCTTTTTCATTTTCAACTTTGATGCCGGCTTTCAAGCCGCACTCTTACAGGCTGATAACGCACCCTTCAAAAATTCCTACGGGTATTTCGGTTTTGCAAGCCAGGGGGATTTTTTCCTCTGTGAAAAAACCGCCTTGGAGCACCCATTTGTAAAGAACGTAATCCTTAACCTTATCCACGACCCAGTATTCTCTAACCTTGGCCGCCTCGTAAAGCTCCTTTTTTGTTAGAATGTCGTGCGCCCTTGAATGCAGCGACATTATTTCTACGATAAAATCAGGCGCGCCGTTTACGGAATGTTCGTTTATTTTTGCCTTGTCGCAAACGACAAGAATATCCGGCTGGACTACGGTTTTATCCGACAAATTTTCTTTTGGCTGCAGCCTTACATCTAAAGGGGCGATAAAGGCCTCGCAATTTTTGTCTTTTAAGAAATCCCTAAGCTGAACGTAAACATCACCCGCCAGCCTTTGGTGGCCTGTGCCGGCGCCTGCCATTAAGTAAACCATGCCGTCCACAAGCTCTACCCGCACCTCCTGCCCCCAGGAAAGATAATCGCTGTATGTGTAGTCGCCATAGGGGCGGCTTGCCCACTGCGGGTATTCAATTTTTTTCAAAGCCTCGCTCATAACGCTGATTTTACCACAAAGCCGCTGTTTTGCCAAGCGTGTCGTTTTTGCGTTTGTTGCCGATTAAACACGAAAGCCCCTTGACAAGGTTACAAAAAAATGGGTATAATTGCCAGTATAGGCCGTTTCTGGCTGTTTGCCGGCGGGCATTTTTGGCAAAAAATCAGTGCCAAGCCAAAATTTTGCAAAAAAAATGCAAAAAGGACTTGACAGTTTTTGGAAAAAATGCTAGGCTTTTAACAGATGACGTTTCCGGCAGGTTTGCCGGGGGCTGAAAATTGAGTTATCTCAATTTTACACAAACGAAAGGGGGAAAGAAGACCAATGTTCGCTATGCAAAAAACGCTAAGCCCGACGCTGAGCCTTGTGCTACGCCTTGCGCGAAGTCCAGTCCCTAACATGGTTTATACCCCCCC
>WRKI01000228.1 GCA_009778155.1 Spirochaetota bacterium | reverse complement strand
CGGGGCGGCCGCCGCCATTGTCGATGAAACATCGCTGCCCGGCAAAGAACGGGTTCTTGCACGGGGCGTTTTCGACGGCATCGACCCAGGCGGGCGGGCAATCCTAAAAACCGTGGGAGCGGAGGGCGGCCAGAGCTTTTTGTACTTTTCCCCCGGTCCGGCATCGATGGTTTTTTAGGGAAGCACTGATTAACTCGAAGCTAGTCAGTGCTTAAAACCCGATGTGCCGAGGCGCGGCTTTCAACCGCCGGGGCCTGCCCTGGGCGGCACGGCTATGGAGTGGATGACAATGTTCCTTGCCAGGGCTTCCTGCGCCACCATGTCCCTTGTAATCCTGCCGCGCGGCCTTGGGTGGGGGGGGGCGTCCCCTATAAGGATAATCAGCCGGGAATCCGCCTCCCAGTTGAACCTTGTTACCGAGTCGAACAGCCCCTCGTAGACAGCCTCCGGAATGTCCCCGCCGCCGCGCGCGCGAATATTGTTCAAAACACGCTGGAAACCGGGAAAGTCGGTAGTAAAAGGCGTAACCCTTGTAAGATACTCCTCGAAATAATCTTTGAACTGCACCATGCCGACCCTAAAAGAAGGAAAATTGCCGTTAAGCTCTTCCAGCATAGCGATCAAACTTTGCCTTACCGCGTTCACATGAGGAACCATGCTGCCCGTTGTGTCAAAACATATTACAATGTCAAGACTGTTGCCGTTTTCCCTTTCAAGCAGACTGCGGATAACGGGCAAAAGAGCGTCGCCGCCGGCGGACAAAATCGCGTCGCCCCTGCCGAAGCCGGCTATCTCCCGAAAAGAATCGATTGTTTCCCGCATAAAATACCCTTCGGGAATGTCGGTAGGCATTTGCGTCGCTTCAAGCACGAAGGGATTGTCGGCAAAGGGGCCGTCGTAGTTGGCATGGGGAAGGGCAAAGGTGCGAATATTGAAAAAAGTCCCGTCAATGACAAAAATGCGCCCGTGCCGCCCCGGCGGGAAACCGTAATAGATGATGTACGGAATGTAAATATGGAAGGCCTGCCCGAACCTTGGGTGATCCACCACGGTGGAAGAGACAAGCGAAAATGCGCTAGCCCTGCCAGTAAGACGCACCCCGTTTAAGATGCGGATTTCGTCGCCGTTTATTGCGTTCCATTCGTTGGCGCGAAAGGAATAGTTGTCGGCTTCCTGCCGGGGGTCGCGAGTGGACTCGACCAGCAGCACCGAGTTGATGTCGGGCTTTCTTCTTACAAACAGATGAAAACCGCCGTCAGCGCGGTGTTCTATCAATACGTCGTCCGCGCTAAGGTTCAAATCATGAGTCTGCGCGAAGGCGGAAAAAACTGTCAGAAGGCATAAAGCCGCCGCGATAGGGGCAGTTTTTTTCATACCTTTTCTTATCGGAAAAAAACCGCCGGACTTTGAGCTTTGGAATGGCCTTATGCAAAGGCACAAAGGCGGGGTGCACAGACCAGAAAGCTCAGCTTCATTCCTACTTTGCCCCCTCTTTGACTCTATAATGAGGCAGGAATAAGTCGCGGGCTTATCAATCCGCCCTAACCTCCGTGCCTTTGCGTGAGGCCTTCCCCGGTTTTTGCCCTCCCACGGCTATTGCGCTTTGCCGCGCTGCCGGTGTATAATCAGGGGTATGAGTCTTACGATAAGCGCGGAAGAGCGGCTGTTTTTGCTTGCATTGGCAAGAGACAGCATCGCCTCGGCGCTGGCCGGCCGAAAACTGCAAGAGCCGGCTCTTGCAGAAGGCTTCCCTAACCTAAAGACGCACTGCGGGGTTTTTGTAAGCCTGCATGACAGCCCGCCCGGCGGCCAAAAGGAAGGGCAACTGCGGGGCTGCATAGGCAGGCTTACCTCCGTTGAGCCTTTGTACAAGACCGTGCAGGTCATGGCCAGGGAAGCGGCCTTCAGCGACCCGCGCTTTGCGCCTCTTCAAAAGGAAGAGCTACAGCGTTGTTCAATCGAAATCTCCGCGCTTTCCCCCATGACCCTTTGCTTTGACCCCAAGGCAATCAAGGTAGGCCTTCACGGGCTTTACCTAAAAAGAATGGGAAGAAGCGGGGTATTTTTGCCGCAAGTGCCGGTACAACAACGCTGGAATTTGGAAAAATATCTTGAACATTTGTGTATGAAAGCCAGGCTGCCCCAAGGCTCCTTTTGCGCCCCGGATGCCGAGCTTTACACCTTTACAGCCGAAGTTTTTAGCGAGGAATAATTTATGGAACGCCTACTTTCAGAATTTTTTACACAGGAAACCGCGGCAAAAGCAGGTTTCTCAGCAAGGGACGGAGATGCCGACCCGGTCATAACGGGCTTGGAATACGATTCCAGAAAGGTCATGCCCGGCAATATGTACTTTGCCCTTGCCGGCCTGCACACCGACGGCCACCTTTATATAGAAGAAGCCTTGCAGCGCGGCGCGGCGGCCGTCGTTCACGAGCCGTCTTTCAGCGCGGGGGCGGGGCAAAGCGGGCGGGCGGTTTTTCTCTGCGTCAAGGACTCCCGCTTTTCCATGTCGCCCGTGGCGGCGGCCTTTTACGGCCACCCCTCCCGGCGGCTAAGGGTCGCAGGAGTTACCGGCACCGAAGGCAAAAGCACCACCAGCTACCTCATTTGGCAGCTCTTGACACTTTTGGGGAAGAAGGCCGGGCTAATTTCCACCGTGCAGTACAGCGTGGACGGCAAATCCGCGCTTTGGAACAGCGAGCACCAGACCACCCCGGAGGCCACAGTCGTCCAGCGCCTCTTGCGCGAAATGGAAGAGAACGGCTGCGAGTACGCCGTAGTCGAATCCAGCTCCCACGGGCTGTCTCCCCGGACGAACCGCCTTGGCGATGTTTTTTTCCGCTGTGCCGTCATCACCAACCTGAAACACGAGCACCTTGAGTTCCACGGAAGCTGGGAGCAGTACCGGGACGACAAGGCCAACCTTTTCCGCGCCTTGGACATTTGCGCCCAGCAAATCCCATCTTCCGCCCCCTTCGGGGTCATCAACGCCGACGATGCCAGCGCGTCCTATTTTGCCAAAGCGACAAAGCAGAAAAACCTCACCTTTAGCACAATGGGCAAGGAAGCCCATCTTTCCTTGCAGGCTGTCGAAAGCAGTGCTTGGGGCAACTGGTACAGCATAACCGACGCCACCGAGGATAACGAAATCATCTCCCGCGACAAACTGCCCGGCGCCTTTAACGCGGGCAATGTCTTTGCCGCCCTTCTAGTCGTCTCCGGCTTTATCGGGCTTAAAGTCCGGGAACTAGCGCGTTTTATACCGAGCTTAAAACCCGTGCGCGGCAGGATGAACAGCGTGGACAAGGGACAGCCCTTCGAGGTTATCGTGGACTACGCCCACACCCCCTCCTCTTTCGAGGCCATCTTCCCCTCTTTGCGCTACAGCGTGGATAAAACCGGCGGCCGCATTATCAGCGTTTTCGGATCGCCGGGCGAGCGGGACACGATAAAGCGCGGCGAGCAGGGAAAGGTCGCCGCCATGTATTCGGATACGATCATTCTTGCCGATGAAGACCCGCGCGGCGAGGAGCCTGTCTCCATTCTGGAAGAAATCGCACAGGCGATAGAGACCCCCCCGGAGGGCGGCGTGTACAAGGCAGATTTTAAGCGCGGCGAAAACCTTTTCCTTATTCCCGACCGGAAACTGGCGGTGCGCAAGGCCTTCAGTCTGGCACAGCCCAAGGACATGGTGCTTCTTTTGGGCAAGGGACACGAAAACTCGATAATTTACGCCGATCACGTCATGCCTTACGATGAGATTGAAGAGGCGCAAAAGGCGCTGTCCGAGATCGGCTACTAGCGGCCGGGGGAGGGGGGTGTATGGCGATAGAGATTGAACTGAAGGCCGCCGTGGACGAGGGCGAACTTGAGGGGCTTAAAAAAAGGCTTTTCACGCTGGGCGTTTTTCTGCACTCGTTTGAAAAGCGCGACATTTACTTTGCCTTTTCGCCGGGGGCGGGTTTTCACCTTGGCCACGTCCGTGTGCGCCGGGAAAAAACTGAGCGAGAGGGCTTGGAAAGCGAGGCGATTTTTGTAACGCAAAAACACAAGCATATAAAGGCCGGCATAGAGGTAAACAAGGAGCTTGAGTTTTCCGTTTCCAGCGGCGAAGTTTTTGAAGATTTCCTGCGGCAGATTGGCATGGAGCCGTTTCTGGAAAAAGAAAAACTTGGATGGGCTTGGCGCGTGCCGGAGCCGGCGGCGGCCGCTATTCTGGCGGAGCTTTTGCAGGTAAAGCCCCTGGGCTGGTTTATCGAGCTTGAGATTTTGGCGCAGCGCGAAGAAGATGTGGCCGGCAGCCGGGCGCACCTTTTGGCGTTTCTGGCCGAGCTTGGAATCCCCCCGGAAAAAATCGAAGCGCGGACTTATTCTCAAATGTTAGGTGAACATTGATGGCAGAAAACGGATATAAAAGGCCAAGCTGGGACGAATACTTTATGGAAGTTTGCGAGGCGATTTCCAAACGGGCTACCTGCGACCGGGGCCGCTCCGGTTGCGTAATCGCCAAGGACCGGCAGATTTTGGTTACCGGCTATGTCGGCGCACCGACGGGTTTCGAGCATTGCGACGAGGCGGGGCATCTTTTCAAAAAGATGCTCCACGATGACGGCAAAATTACGACCCACTGTGTAAGAACCGTGCACGCCGAGCAAAACGCGATTTGCCAGGCGGCAAAACTGGGCATTCCCATAAACGGCGCAACCCTGTACTGCCGGATGACCCCGTGCAGAACCTGCGCCATGCTGATCATCAACTGCGGCATTGTCCGTGTTGTCTGCCAGCGGCGTTACCACGACGGAGGCGACTCCGAAGCCATGCTCCAAAAAGCCGGGATAAAACTGGAATACGTCTTTGACGAGGTGCAAACTTACACCGGGCAAGTGGACACTCCAATCGCATGAACCGGCAAGAACCGGGAAGTACCTCACACAAAGGCACGAAGGCACATCGAACCTACGGTTCGCGGACAGTTTAGAAAGCATCGCTAAATCTCCCATATCCCCTTTTATGCTGGATAATGAGGCAAGAAAAAGACGCGGGATTATCACAATCCCCCCTTAAATAAACTTTGTGCCTTTGTGCCTCCGTGCCTTTGTGTGATTAAACCGGGAGGGGAGGTGAGGGGGGAGGAGGTTATGTTTTCTTTTTTACTAATATGCGCCCCATTATGGCAGCTACGCTGTGTTGTACCATTATTCCTAACACGGCGGGCAGGACGGCGGCCATTGGCAGAAAATCCACGCCAAGGGTCATGGCGGCGTTGTTGTTCTTCAACCCGGTGGCGATAAAAAGAGGAGTCTGCTTTTCGCCGGCCAGCCTTCCCGCCCGCCCCATAAGTTTTCCGCAAATAAAACCCATAATGTTAAAACTCACGCAGGCAGCCAAGATCATCCAAATGCCGGGGTCGGCAAAGCTGATATACCCGGAGGCCGCCGCCGCGTTAGACGACACCACCACGATTATGCACAGCTTGGAAAGCGGCGACAGATAGGGCAGGGCAAGTTCGGGAACCTTCCCCCGGCTAGCCTCGTTGAACAGCACCCCCAAAAACGTGGGCAGAACAATCATTAAAAACAGCGATGTTACCATGCCCATCGTGTCTAACTCGACAGCGGCTCCCAAAAGCAACATGACGGTAAGGGGGGTGAGCACCGGCGACAAAAGCGTGTCAACAAGAATCAACGCAAGGCCGATAACAAGGTCGCCCTTGAAAATCGTAACCCAGATAAAACCAGTTACAGCCGTTGGAATCGAGTAGAGAAAGACAAAGCCCAAAACCATGTAAGGATCGTTTGGAAAGACAAGCGAGCTTACCGCAAGCACGGCCAAGGGCATAATTATTCTGGATGAAACAAAAAAAAGAAGCATGGCAAGCGGCAGTGATCTTGCCGCCCGGATTTCCCGCACGCGCAGTTTTAATGCGCCGGACAGCGTCATTAAAGCGAAAACCCAAGGGACAAGCGGCCTTGCCTGAACCAAGGCCTGCGGAAAAAGAAAGCCCAACACAACCCCGGCGATGGGAAAAAGCGGCAAGGCTTTTTCAAAGATTTTATTTACACTGCCCGCAACTTCAGCCGGTTTCATCTTGACGGCCGCTTGCCCCGTTTGCCCCGCTTATCCACCCCGCTACTTTTTCTCCCTGTGAACGGCAAACGAGGCTCTTTGGTCTGTCGGCATGACGAGCAGGCTTTGGATGTTCACATGATCCGGCGCTTCCACCACATAACGGATCGTGTCGGCTATGTCCTCGGCGGAAAGGAAGCGAACGCCTTCGTAGACGGCGTCCGATTTGGACTGGTCGCCGGAAAAGCGCACCATGGAAAAGTTTGTTTTTACCATGCCCGGCTCGATAAGGGTCGCCCTGACGTTTGTCCCCACAAGGTCAATGTTCAAACCTTGGTTCAAGGCGTTCACCGCAAACTTTGACGCGCAGTAGACGTTCCCCCCGGGATACAGCGAGCGGCCGGCGCTGCTGCCCACGTTTACGACATGGCCGTAATTGCGCGCGACCATTTGCGGCACAAGGGCGCGGGAAACATAGAGTAGCCCCTTGACATTCGTGTCGATCATCTCTTCCCACTCGTCAATATCGCCTTCGTGCAGTTTGGAAAGCCCCCTTGCAAGGCCGGCATTGTTTACAAGCACGTCCGGCACAAGTTTTTTTGCGGTAAGCTCGTCGGCAAAGGCGAACACGGCTTTGCGACTGCGCACGTCAAGCGCGAATGTTTCCGCCGCGATGCCATGCGCGGCTTTAAGCTCGCCGGCAAGTTTGTCCAGAACTTCCTTCCTGCGGGCGGCCAATACAAGGGAACAGCCCTTTGCGGCGAAAAGCCGCGCGCAGGCTTCCCCTATGCCGGATGTCGCCCCTGTTACAACCACTGTCTTTCCTTTCAATTCCATTGTCAATAATCCCCTTTAATATGAACTGCCGGGCAACCGCCCAAGATAATCATACAGGCAAAAAACAAAAAAGAAAAGAGCCGGCCGGCGGATACTCGCGCAAAGGCGCGGAGGGAAGAGCCTCGGAAGTATCTCACACAAAGGCGCAAAGGCACGAAGGGAAGAAGGGAAGAAGGGGGATAGGGACGGGCATTGATGAGATAAGGCCGCGTCTTTCCGCTCGCCGCCGGCAGAAGCTAACTGGGAAAACACACGCTTGCCTGTCCTCCGTGGTTAAATTTCTTCCTCCTTAGTGCGCTTTGTGCCGCGAACCAAAGGTTCGACGTGCCTTTGTGTGAGCCTTTCTGCCGGCGGCTGTCAGTTGACAGCGGCTATCAATTGACAGCTTTGAAGTTGTAAACGGGGCGCAGGCGTTGCTGTACTTCCGCAGTTTCTTCTATATAATCGAGCACGTCTTTGGGCTTTTTGTAAGCCATCGGGCTTTCCTCCAGCGTGTCTTTGCAGATAACGCTAGACCAGATGCCGCGCATCTCTTTGCGGTACTCGTCAAGGGAAAGGCTTTTTGCGTCGGTGCGCGCCTTTTTCCTTCCCGAACCGTGCGGCGCGGAAAAGTTCCAATCGGCGTTTCCCTTGCCGGTCGCAAGCACCGCCCCCTCCGACATCGAAAAAGGAATGACGAGCGGCTCGCCCTCTTGCGCCGAAATCGCCCCCTTGCGAATAATTTTTCTATCGGCATCGATAAAATTGTGCATACAGTCGAGGTAGCCTGTTTCCCCCATGTCAAGTTTGAAAAACTTCTCTACGATAGTACGCGCCATAACCGCGCGGTTAAGCCGGGCGTAACGTTGGACGATCTGCAAGTCGGCAAGATAATCTTTCGCGTAACTGCCGGACAAATACTTGATATAACTGTCCGCCGGCGCTTCCCTAAGAGCCATAACTTGGTGATACTCCGCGCAACGCGCCCCGAAAGCGCGGGAGCCTGAGTGCACAAGCAGCCAGCGGCTGCCGCTCTCGTCAATGTCAACCTCGATAAAATGATTGCCGCCGCCAAGCGTGCCAAGAGATGCGAAAATTCTTTCCGCGTCGCAGGCGTACTTTTCGCATAACGCTCGTATTTCGTTTTCATCAAAGCCATCTTCAGCGAAGAGACTGTGCTCGGCATCATCCGTAGAAGAATGCACGGCTTGGCCGGCCGGAATGTGCTTGCGTATAAACTTGTCAAGTTTGTCGAACGCCAATTTGCCGCGCCCCAAATTGCACGCGCAAATTCCACAGCCAATGTCAAGCCCGATTACCGACGGGATGACAAGTTCCCCGTAGGTTGCCGTCCAGCCTATGACGGTGGATTTTCCAAGATGCACGTCGGGCATTATGCGCACTTTTGTACCGGCAAAGGCCGGGTGGTCAAGGTACTGCAAGATTTTATTTTCGCATACCGTTTCCAAGGCTTTTGCGTACACGATAGCTCCGTTGTGTTTGCCTTTTATGGCAATGGCTTTTGTGTTAGTTTCCGACATTTTGCACCTCCGTTTTTTTGCCCGTCTTGCCTTTTACCGGCGACAGTGTTTGTCCGTCGTAAACGCGGATGGGGTTTCCCCGCTGTAGTTCCCAGTGGCTTTGTCGTATTTCAGCTTTTGCCTGCGCTTTTTTGCCGCTTTGCTCTCTTTCAAAAATAGCGGCCAATCTTGCCGTGGCCAGTTTTTTGTTCAAGGCCTGGGATCGCTCGTTTCTTGCCGTCGCGCTTTTTCCGCTGGGGATGTGCACGACGCGCACGGCTGTTTCCGTTTTGTTGACGTGCTGGCCGCCGGGGCCGCCGGCGCGGGCTGTTTCAAAGCGAAGTTCCGTAAGGGAAAAGGCCTGTCCTGCCGGCGGCTCGGCAAACTGGTTCACCGCGACGAACCAGTTTTTTCTTTTGTGCCCCGGGCGGTACGCGCTTTGCCAAATCCACTGGACAACTCCCGTCCATGAATCGGCGAAGGGTTTTGCGTTTTCCCCTTCCAGCGCGATTAAGGCAGATCGAAAGTTGCCTTTTTCCCTTGAGGCCTCTGTTTCGACTATTCGCAAAGAAAGGTCTTTGCTTTCCCCGGCTTCTTTTTCCATCTGCCGCAATGTAAGGGCTGCGGCATGGGCGCATTCTTCCGGCCCGCTGCCGGCAGAAATGTTCAGCCAAATTGTTTCCAAAATGAGATTCCTTATGTTTTTTGTTTGCGGCCTGTCTTGGGCGTACCTCGCACAGGCCAGTCTTTTAGAGTCCCGGCTTGGAAAAAGAGTTTTTTTTCTAGCAGTCCGCGTTTATCCGCGGCGGGAGGCTCTAACCTCTTGGTGTTGTTTGGAATGATTTGTTTGTACTGTCATATCGCGCCTCCTGTAAGTATTGGTTGGTTCCAATCTATCAGTACCGGGCAGTTTTGTCAAGGGGCTTTTGCGCCTGTGCAGCAATTCTCAGTTTAGCGAAGTTATAGGAAGAATTATCACCACGGAGGACTGGCAAGCTGCCTTACTCTGTTAAATGTAGAATTGCGGCTGTTCCGGGCGTGCGCCCCTTGAGAGCCTTGCGGAAAAATGCTAGGATAACCGGAAAGACTGTCCAAAAGGAAGAAAAGCGGAGATGGAGTGTTTAAAATGCAAGACAGAATTGGGGCCTGCTCCGAAATACTGCAAGAAATGCGGGTTAAGGCTGTGGGATCCTGTGAATAATCGGCCGGATTATTTAATCGATGGGGCGTATGCCCCGTCGGCCTCGGCCGTGGAAGAGCCGGCGAAGATTTTCTGCCGGAAATGCAAACAGGAGCTGCAGGCCGGGTGGAAAGTCTGCCCCATGTGCGCGGAGCCGGCCTCGGCCGTGGAAGAGGCGGCGAGGATATTCTGCCGGAACTGCAAACAGGAGCTGCAGGCCGGGTGGAAAGTCTGCCCCGTGTGCGCGGAGCCGGCCCCCGTGTTAAAAATCGCGGAGCCGGCTGGGGAAGCGGCGGCCGAGGTACCGGCGGAAGAAGCCCCGGCCGAGGTACCGGCC
>WRKI01000227.1 GCA_009778155.1 Spirochaetota bacterium | reverse complement strand
CGGCCGGCTAACGATAGGAGAATAGTTGCCGATATGCCCCCCCCCCCTTCCACCGCAGGAATTTTGCCGGCCGCGAAAAAAGATTACAGCCGCTATGTCAAAAAAAAATGGACGGCGCTGTTTGTGTTTGCCGGCATTCTAGCGGCTGTGTTCTTGTTATCCGTTTCGCTGGGAGCCGCCATGCTCCCCCTGGGCGAGGTTGTAAGCACGCTGGGCGGCGGCGGAACGGCGCAAAGCCGGGCTATAATCTGGAACTTGCGTATGCCGAGAATCGCCACGGGGATAAGCGTAGGGGTCGCCCTTTCCATTGCCGGCTGCGTTATGCAAAACGTTATGCGCAACCCTCTGGCCTCGGCTTCCACATTGGGCGTTTTGCAGGGAGCGTCTTTTGGGGCGGCTCTTGCGATTGTAAACTTTGGGGCCGGCGTGCAGATAGGCTCTGGGGCGGCGGCGGCGATCAGCATAACGAACCCGCCGTTAGTTGTCATCTTTGCGTTTTTGGGCGGCATTGCAAGCACGGCGGTTATTCTGGCTCTTTCCCGCGCCGGGAACTTTAGCCCCTCGGCAATGATTTTGGCCGGGGTCGCTCTTGGGGCTATGTTTACAGGGGCGACCGCGCTTATCCAGTATTTTGCCGACGACATTGTCGTAGCGACTGTGGTGTACTGGACTTTCGGCAATCTTGGCAGGGCCGGCTGGAACGAGGTCGCCTTGATTTTTTTGTTTGCCGCTCTCGCCTTGGCATTTTTTATTTTTAACGCATGGAACTACAACGCGATTGAAAGCGGGACAAACACGGCGAAAAGCCTGGGGGTGCCGGTTGACCATTTGATTGTCGGCAGTATGATTGCCGCATCTTTTATTTCATCCGTGGCGGTGGCCTTTGTCGGAACGATCAATTTTATCGGCCTTATCGCGCCGCACATTGCGCGAAGGTTTGTCGGCGGCGACTATCGCTTTCTTATTCCGGCATCGGCGATTACAGGCGCCGCCCTCATGCTTTCCGCCGACCTTGTATCCAGAATGATTGTCTCTCCCATAATTTTGCCCATAGGCGCGGTTACGTCTTTTCTTGGCGCGCCGCTGTTTTTATACCTGATAGTGCGAAAGAAGGAGTACCCGCTGGCATGATCAATGTACAAAACATTTCTTTTTCGTATGCGCATAACGAAGTGCTCAAGGACATCAGCTTCGACGTGGCCCCTGGCGAGTGCGTTGGTATTTTGGGGAATAACGGCGCCGGGAAGAGCACGCTTATCACCTGTTTGAACAGGATTCGCAAGCCTAAAACGGGCGCGCTTTACATGGACGGCCAAGATATGCTAAAAGTCGAAAGAAGAAAGGCGGCGCAGTTTATATCTTATGTCGCGCAAAAAAGCGAAGGGGGGCAGATGACCGTTTTCGACGCGGTGCTTTTGGGCAGAAAGCCTTATTTTAACTGGGCGCTTAGTGATGGCGACATTGCCGCCTGCGAAGACGCTGTAAACAACATAGGGTTAGGTGATCTAAAGTTGCGTTACTTGAACGAACTTTCCGGGGGCGAGCTTCAAAAAACAATGCTGGCAAGGGCGCTTGCCGGCGAGCCTAAACTGATGCTTTTAGACGAGCCTACCTCAAGCCTTGACCCTAAAAACCAATGCGAGGTTATGGAGCTTGTGCGCACCGCGGCAAAGGAAAAATCGATAAGCGTCATTATGGTTATTCACGATCTTAGCCTTGCCTTGCGTTACTGCGACAAGTTTTTGTTTATTAAATCCGGGCTTGTCTACAAGTACGGCGACGCGCAGGTTATTACAGAGGAAACAATCTCCGTAGTTTACGGGGTGAAATCTACAATAGCGGAAGTCAACGGGCGAAAAATCGTCGTGGTTGGCTAAGGCATTGCGCATAACGCGCAATGAAGGAGTTCATTATTACACTGGAGCAATTTTTTAAGGAAAACCCCTCGGTAGCGATTGGTTTTTCCGGGGGCGTGGATTCGTCGTATTTATTGTACGCCGGGTTGCACTACGGGGCCAAGGTGAAGGCCTATTATGTGAAAGCGGCCTTTCAGCCGGAGTTCGAGTTTAACGATGCGTTGAACTTGGCGCGGCATTTGGGGGCGGATGTTAAAGTGCTGGAGGTCGATGTTTTTGCAAGCGAGACCGTGCTTTCCAACCCTGCCGACCGCTGTTATCACTGCAAAAACGTTGTCTTTGGCGAAATTAAAAAGCAGGCTGCTGCCGACGGTTTTTCGCTTCTTGTTGACGGGACAAATGCCAGCGACGATGCCGGCGACCGCCCCGGCATGAAGGCCTTGCAGGAGCTTTCCGTGCGTTCCCCGTTACGCGAATGCGGCCTTGGCAAGGATGAAATCCGCAGGCTGTCCAAAGAGGCCGGGCTTGAAACTTGGAACAAGCCTTCTTACGCCTGTCTTGCGACACGCATTCCTTTCGGCCGCCGGATTACGCAAGAGCTTTTGACAAAGGTTGAACAGTCGGAAAACGCCCTGTTCGCGCTGGGTTTCAGCGATTTTCGCGTAAGGGTCTTGGGGGATGACGCAAAACTGCAGGTGCCGGTATCGCAAATGGGCGATGTTTTGAACAAATGTGCGGAAATTGTCGGGGCTTTGAAGCCTCATTTTTCTGCGGTATTATTAGACATGGAAGGAAGGTGAAATTATGAGCAAAGCGAAAACGCTGGAGATTCTGGAAAAAATCAAGAGCGGGGAGTTTTCCCCGGAGGAAGCGCTGTTAAAACTGCGTACGGCTCCTTTTGAGGATTTGGGTTATGCGAAACCCGACCACCACCGCGAGCTTCGCCAAGGGGCTGCCGAGGTCATTTACGGCGAGGGTAAAACCCCGCAGCAGATTGCCGGTATTTCATCGGCCATGCTGGAAAAAGGGCAAAAGCTCGTATTGATTACAAGGCTTACGCTGGCAGAATCGCAGGAGCTTCAAGCCCTGCTTGCCCCGAAAAACGTTACGGTGAATTATCACGAGCTTGCCAGGGTTGCCACAATTGGCGAAATGCCCAAGCCGGACGGCATAGGGAAAATCGTCGTGGCGACCGGCGGCACTTGCGATCTTCCCGTGGCCGAAGAAGCGGCGATTACCGCTGAGGCTTTCGGCAATACTGTCGTGCGTTTGTACGATGTCGGGGTTGCCGGCCTTCACCGGCTTCTTTCGCGCCTTGACGTGATCATGGACGCGCAGGCTGTCGTCGCCGTGGCCGGAATGGAAGGCGCACTTGCAAGCGTCATAGGCGGGCTTGTTGACTGCCCGGTTATCGGCGTGCCGGTAAGCGTGGGTTACGGGGCTTCTTTTAACGGACTGTCGGCTCTTCTAACAATGCTTAACTCATGTTCCAGCACCGTGTGTGTCGTCAATATTAACAACGGCTTTGGCGCCGGGTATTTGGCGAGCATGATAAACCATCAGCGGTTAAAAAAATGAAGTGTCTCTACTTTGATTGCGGCATGGGGGCGGCCGGCGATATGCTTATGGCATCTCTGTTGCACATCCACCCGGACCCCGCAGATTTTTTGGACAGGCTGAACGGCGCGGGCATTCCCGGCGTAAACGTAAGCGCCGAGCCTTCTGTAAAATGCGGCATAACTGGCCTTCATGTGCGCGTTACGGTAAACGGCCGGGAAGAAGTTTCGCATGATCACGCGCCAGGTGGCGAGCACGGTGGCGGGCACGGCGATGGTGGGCATGACCACGGGCACGAACATGGCGACGATGGTCATCATCATCACCACGAACACGGCGACGATGGCCACCATCACGGGCATGACGGCCATCATCATCATGACACCGGGCATGAACATGGCGGCGGCAGTTATCACAATATCGAAGATTTGATTGGCGGCCTCAATGTGTCGGATGCTGTGAAAAAAAACGCGCTGTCCGTGTACAAACTTTTGGCAGAGGCCGAAGGCAATGTTCACGGCGTGCCTGTCGGGCAGGTTCATTTTCACGAGGTTGGCGAAAAGGACGCTGTCGCAGATATTGTCGGCGTTTGTATGCTTATGGAAGAGTTGGCCCCGGCTGTTGTTCTGGCTTCGCCTGTAAACACGGGTAGCGGTTATGTGAAATGCTCCCACGGTCTTTTGCCTGTCCCGGCTCCGGCGGCCGCACACATCTTGCGCGGTGTTCCGATTTACAGCGACGGCACGGCCGGCGAGTTATGCACGCCGACTGGGGCGGCTCTCTTGAAGCACTTTGTCCAAGAGTTCGGCAAAATGCCGGAGCTAAGTGCAGAGGGCATAGGCTACGGCATGGGGAAAAAAAACTTTGAAAAAGCCAACTGCGTGCGTGCCTTTGTCGGGGAGCGTCCGGCGCGGGGCGCGGAAGTGTGCGAGCTTGCGTGCAATCTTGACGACATGACACCGGAGGCGGTATCTTACGCGCAGCAGCTTCTGCTTTTGGAAGGGGCTTTGGATGTATACACTTTGCCGGCAGGCATGAAAAAAGGCCGCCCCGGTTTAGTGTTTGTTTGTATGTGCGACCACGCCGACAAAGACAGAATGGCGGCTTTGATTTTCAAGCACACCAGCACGCTGGGCATTAGGGAATATGCAAGCCGCAGATTCACTTTGCAAAGGGATTTTAAGACGCTGAAGTCCAAGTTGGGCGAGGTGGTTGTAAAATCATCTTGCGGTTTTGGCGTAAAAAAAAGCAAGGTCGAATATGACTACATCGCGCGTATTGCCCGCGAAAAAGACTGGTCGCTGCAACAGGTGCTGGACGCATTAGGCGAAGAAGGCATCTTGGAGTGAAACCCGCCCGGCCAGCCCCGGACAAAGCACCGCCGGGGCTGGCCACGCGGAGGGGGCGTAATCCGGCTGGGTTAGCCCCGCGCTCTAAAGACTGCCCTTTCAATGCTCGATTGTTGGTTCTGTTCAAATGAATTGATACAATTTTTCGCCCATGCTTTTTTTCGCAAGGTTTCTTTTGTAATGTCTCTATCTTTCCATAGCCCAAAAGCAGACTCTATGGAAATATCTTCGCCTTGATTGTCAAAATCATCATCCGATATAATTTTATCAATCCGCGCCAAATCAGCCATAAAAACTCCGTGAAACTCTTCCTGCTTCGTGGTGAAACTTCTCCCCGAAACCCCATCCGGGGTTCAGCAGGGGAGTGTTTTTACCTCCACGCCCAGGGCCGCCGCTGCCGCCTCGGCGATTTTTGCGCCGCCGATAATTACCGGGCTTTGCGCCTTTTGCACGGCAAGCTCTTCAAAGGCCGCGGCGATGTCGCCCTTGGAAACGGCAACCAGACGCTCAAGCTTCCTTTCCAGATAGTCGTTTTCAATGCCGTAAAGGAAACGGGTAAAATCCATAAGGCTTTTTTCGCCGGGCGTTCTAGGCCGGGTTTCCTTCGCATAAGCGCCTATAATCGTTTTTTCCAACTCGCTTTCGCTTATGCCGGCACCGTCTGCTCCGCCGGCTGCGCCGCCGTCCCCCCGCCCCTTTTCCAGAATCGATTGGAAAGCGTCCAAAGAACGCAAAGGCCCCGGATCGCGGTAACTTGCCAAGGAGAAACATCTTTCAAAACTGTCGCTGGAGGCAAAAGCCCCGTAAGCGCCGCCCTTCATGCGAATATCCTCCCAAAGAGCGCCGGTCGAAAGATAGTGCGACAAAACTATTTGCGCACTTTGCCCCGGCGAGTCAAAGGGAGCGGCCGTCAAACACATAGCCGCAAAACCAACCTGCAAAGACGGCGAGAAAAAAACCTCCGGCGCCTTTGCTTGGGAGAAAGCTTCGCCGGCCAAACGGGGAGCCGGCGCACCGAAACGACCGAAGCGCTTGGCAAACTCCGCGCCTTGTGCCGCGCCCTTGGTGCAGGTAAGATTTGCGACAAGGCCCCCGGCGGCAATTTTTTGCTTTAAATCGTTCATTTTTGCCGCCACCGCCTCTATGTCAAAGTCGGCAAGACGCATGACAAACTCAAGCTGGGAAATGCCACCCCAGATTTCGTCAATGTGCCGGGATCGGGAGAAAAAACGCCCCGATCGCCCCGCCGCATAGCTGTGCCCCATCGGGGCAAGGCTTGCCGCATATTCGTTTTTCATTTCCAGCGTCAAATCTTTAAGCCGCCTTGTGTCGGAAAAATTAACCTCGCTTATAAGCCGCAGGGCAAGATCGAGAGAGGCGGCAAGCTTTTCGTCAAGACACTTCAGCCTAAAAAGAATCCAATCGCGGCCGGTCAAATCCAGAGCACCATCTTTAGACACGTCCTTGGACGCACGCACGACGGTTGAGGCCGTTATCAAAGACGCGCCGAAACCGCCGACCGTCCGTGCCAGCAAACTGGAAACCTCCCCGTAGTCCATGCCGGGAAGCCCGCAGGCAAGCGCGGCGCGGGTAAAAAAGGGCAGCCATGAGTAATCCTCCTGCGACAGAGCGTCAAGCGGGAAGGCAAGGTCTGCATAAGTGATCCCGTTGGTGTAAAGCTCGCGGCTAAGAGCCGGCAGGCCGCCGAAATCGCCGACAATGCGCGGAATATAGTCCGGCTTTAGCGACAGGTCTTTGCGGGACAGATGCGGAATCTTCGCCAAGTTTTCCGGCGACTCCGCCTCGCTCTGGAATTTTTCCAAGGCGGCGGATTTTTCGGCAATGCTTTTCTTTTCGCCCTCGCTCATGCCCGCTTCTATGGAAGAAAGCTTGCGAGCGAACTCGGCCTCTTTTTGCGGCAAAAAATCCTCGGAAGGCTCCAGCACGACAAGCGCCCGGTGGGGGTTGTCAAGCAGGTATTTTTGAATCATCGACTCGAAAAAGCGCCCGCCGGCGGCCCCGGCAGTTGCCGCATCTTCCTTGACCTTGGCAATGGCCTTGCCCAAAAGCAGGCCTTCCCAAGGCCGCCCGCCGTGCAGCCAGCCCCGCAGGGATCGGCGCATCCATACAAGCGAAAAAGGCCCGCCGGATCGGCGCACTTCCCTTTGCGAAAACTCGATTGAAAGCAGGGCGGCCTCGATCTCTTCCTTGGGGATGCCCTCTTTTACAAGCCCACGCAAGGTGTCCAGAATCAGCTCTTCAATCTGCTCCGCCGGCGCGGTCGCCCCCCTTAGCCCGGCGGTAAACAGGGTTTCCCTGATCTCGCTTTCCAGCCCCGAGACGGGCGTAATGTCCTCGCCCAAGCCCGATTCGATAAGGGCGCGGGTAAGGGGGGAGCCGTCGTGGCCTAAAAGGATTTCGGTAAGGGCGGCCAGCGCCATGCACTCGTCGGTATCGGCGGCATCGCCGCAAAGCCACGAAAGAAAGACCGTGGGTTTCGGCTCGGTGCCGGCCGGGCAGGGGACATGGATTTTTTTCGGCTCGCTCCAGCGTTTGGCCTTTTCGATCGGGGGCGCGGCGGCTCCTCTTTCAAGGCTGGAAAAAAACTGCTCGTCAAGAAAGGCAAGCTGTTTTTCCGTGGGGATGTTCCCCGCAAGAAAAATGCGGCAGTTTGCCGGGGAGTAACGCCTGCGGTGGAAGTCCTTCAGCCCCTCCCAAGTTAGGTCGGGAATGGAGTTGGGGTCGCCGCCGGATTCAAAGGCGTAGGGGGTGTCAGGCAAAACCGCCTTGACAGACCAAAACCCGGCGTAGGTTTCCAGCGACGAGTAGGCTCCCTTCATTTCGTTGTAGACCACGCCGGTAACGGAAAGCGCTCCGTCTTTTTCAATCTCGTATCTGTGGCCTTCCTGCATGAAAGTCCATTCTGGCAAAAGGGGGCGGAAAACCGCGTCCCCGTAGACGGACATTAAATTGAAGTAATCGTGCTCGTTTACCGAGCTTGCCGGGTAGGCCGTTTTGTCGGGGAAGGTCCACGCGTTAAGGAAGGTTTGAAGACTGCCCTGCGCCAGGGTGATAAACGCGTCTTTTAGCGGATAACGTTCAGAGCCGCAAAGAACCGAGTGTTCCAAAATATGGGCGGCACCCGTATCGTCATCGGGCTGGGTTGCGAAAGAGAAGGAGAAGAGGTTTTCGTCATCATCGTTTAAGACATGGAAAACCTCCGCGCCGCTTTTTTCGTGCATCGCCCAGATGCCGGCAGCCTGAAGTTCGTCAAGCTGGACTATGTCAAGAATTGTAAAACCGCAGTCCAGCCGCTGGCCTTTTTTAAGATTTGTCTGCAAAGCCTTTTTCCCCTCCTGCTTGTTATCGCTCATTCGATAATGTCCTCGTCTGTGGTAAGAATTAATCCGCTGTTTTCGCGCTGGTCGCGGAACCACATAAGGAAGTCCCTTGCGGCGGCATCCCAGTCGCGTTTTGGTATGGGGCCTAAAAGCGCCAGTTCTTCTTCTATCAATTTTTGCCGGCCGTCCGAAACGTTGGACATGATTTTGGCGGCAAAATCTTCTTTTCTGCCCTTCAAAAGAATGGCAAGTTCCCGGTCGGACATGGTTTTTAGTTTTTCCTGCAAGGGTCTGTCAAGGCAGTTGATGATGTCGTCCAGTGTGTAGAGTTTTTCCTTAAGGGTTTTGCCCAAGTCCGGGCGGCTTTGCTCGAAGGCGCTTATGATTTTGTCGCCCAAAGCGAAGTCGCAGGTTTTTAAGATTGAGGCGAGTGCCTGCATTCCGTCAATTTCGAGGTCGTCGTTGCCGGCGGCGACAAAGCTGGCCTTTTCTTTTAGCTTTTCCGCGACTTTTTCCAGAACTTCCGGCATTACGCCGCTTTGACGGGCTATGCGTTTTAGAACTTCGAGTTTTTTGTCCGCCGGCATTCCGCTTATTGTCTGCGCCGACACTTTGGGCGGCAGGCGGGAAAGAACCAACGCCTGGGTTTGGGGCGACTCGCTTTTCAAAATCTGCTCAAGTTGTTTGGGGGTAAAGTCCTTCAAAAAATCGAAGAGTTTTTCTTTGGTGTCCGGGACTGCCTTTTTAAGGAGCGCGTCTCCCCTTTTGCGTCCCATTGCTGTATGCAGAATTTGCCGCGCCGTGTCTATGCCGCCCCGGGAAAATTCGCTGTTTAGCGGGTAAGTGCCTGCCGACTTGCGCAAAACCGAAAAAAGCTCTTGGAATTCGACTGTAATTTCGGCGGCCTCTTGCGGATGGATCGCGTGGATGGTCGATATTTCCTTGGAGATTTTTTCAACTTGCTCCGCGTCAAGCTCGGAGAGGATTTTTGCGGCGTTGTCTCTTCCTATAATGATTAAAAACTTTGCCACGCGCCGGTACTTGGAGTCGGCGGCGGGCTTTGTCTGCGGTTTTACGCCTGTTTTAGCGTATGCCGCCTCTTCCCATGACAGATGGACGTTTTCGGCAAGCCCCTTGTTTTGATGGCTTGTTTTTAACATACCGGCCGCGGCCGGCGTCGCGCTATCTTTTTCAGGTGTTATGTCGGCAGAACGCCGGTATGCGTCAATGCCATGCCGCAACAGATTCCCCATATTTGCAATGCTCCTTGAATTGTGCCTTACCGAAAGTATACACAAATATCGGCTTAATTGGAAGCCCGCTATAGCGCCGGCGAGCACGGATGCACGGTTCGGGGTTAGTTCACACGGAGGCACGGTTCGGAATAGCCTCACACAAAGGCACGAAGGCACAAAGGTTAGGAGGTCGGGGCGGACTACGATAAGCCCGCGACTTCTTCTTGCCTCATATTATAGAAGATAAAGAGGAGATGAGGTGGAGACAAAGCGGAGCTTTCTGATCAGGCTCCGTGCCTTTGTGCGAGATGCTTCCGAGGTTCGTGCTGTTCATGCGTTTGTCGTGGCGTAAAGTGAATTCCCCGTTGACAAAGCCGCGCCGTAAGTGCTAGAATAAGCACAATGAGCAACCAGCCTTCGCCCAAACAAATTTCCCAAAAACAGAGCCGTCTCAAAAGCGCATCGCTATAGAGCGGCAATAAATTCCTAAAGGAGAAAACAGATGAAAAGCAAGAAAACACTCCTGCTGTTAGCCGCCGCCGCGTGGCTTGCAGTCGC
>WRKI01000226.1 GCA_009778155.1 Spirochaetota bacterium | reverse complement strand
CCGGCTATTTCGGCAAGCGCCTCTTCCAAGACAACCCTGCCGGGTGGCTTTTTGCCGCTCAATTTTGTGCTTTCATCATTCGCCATTTGCTTCTATAGTAAACGAAAAAGCCCGCTTTTGCAAGTCGGCCGCTCCGTGCCTTTGCGTGAGACTCTTCCGAAGCGAGCGTCGCCCTACTTGGCCACCCGGCAGGACTCCAGGGCGCGAAGGCGTTTGTCGTCAAGTTTTACGCTAAGGTTTTTTTCCTGTGTGGGAATGACAAGCCCCTTGGGGGCGTTTTTGGCGCGGCGCAAGTACTTTACATGGGTGTAAAACAAATCGCCGCCGCCCGAGTTGCGCCCCTTGGAGTAAAAAATCGCAAGGTTGCCCGCATCCAGAAGAACGTCCAAGGGCACGGTTTTGCCCGCCCGGCGCTTGATAAAAACATAGGAGCCGTGATAATCCCTGGCGTGCAGCCACAGATCGTTCCCGTTGACATGGCGGCGCAAAAGCTCGTCGTTTTCGCTTGCATCCCGGCCGACCAAAATGAGCCAGTCGCCCTTTTTGAAAGCCAGCCCGGGGCGTTTTTTGTCGGCCGCGCTTGCCGCGCTGGCCCCCTTGCCTTCCTGCTTCAGCAGTTTGGCCAGAGCCAGCGGGTTGGTCTCGGCCAGCAAAGCCTCCAGAGCGGCCTTCAATTCGGCAAGCTCGCGCTCGCTTTCGGCAATTTGCGCTTGAATCTCCCCGTAGCCCTTCTTCGCCTTGCGGTACTGGTCGTAATACAGCCCCGCCTGCGCCGCCGGGGCCAGCTTGCTGTCCAGCTTTATGCGCCGCCGCTCTTCCGGCGTTTCCAGCCATTCGTCGCCTGCTTTTATGGAAGAAAGATTTGAAAGAATCGCGTCCCCGGCCTCTTTGAGAGCCTCGGCGTTGGCAAACTCGGCCGCCTTGCCGCGCAGTTTTTCCACAGCCGCGTTAAGCCGGCCAATCCTGCCTTCAAAACTCCGCGTGGCCGCCTCTTTCAAGGCCTCCAGCGAAAGCGTGCCGCCCTGTTCGCTGTAAAAAGCGTCGATTTTGCTGTTAAAAGACCCTTCGCCGGGCAGGCTGCGAACAAGGTATTCCTTGCCCGCCACGTTTTTTCCGCCGTCGCCATTTGGCGCGGTCTCTGGCAGGGAAAAAGTGCCGCCGGTAACCTCCCCGCGTTTGGGCAGCCGGCGCATGGCGTCCAGAACTGTGCCGTCTTCGCCTGTAACCACAAAGTTGGCCGCGCCCGACCAGAGCCGCAGGTAAAGGAAGAAAAGCGAGCCGGCATAGCTTACGTCAAGGCGCACAATTCTGTCCTGTCCAAGCTGGCGCGCCGCTTCGATACGGCCGTTGACAATTTTGGACGAAAGGAACTGCGCGAAACGCAGGGGTTTTGCCGGCTTGGGCACAGCCTTGAAGGTTTCGTGCAGGCGGCAGGCTTTGGGGTTAAGCGAGATTAAAAGCTGTCTGGTTATGCCTTTTTTGTGCAGGCGCAAAACGATAATGTCAAAGGCGCTTTGCACCGCGCTTTGGATTTGAGAGCCGGGAAGATCAAGTTCTTCCAGAATGACATCGATTTCCTTGCAATTGAGGGACACGGGAACAGTCTAGCACAAAACGCGCTCTTTGTTTAGCCACCGGCAAGGTTGACGCAAGGGGCAAGCCGGGCTGTGATTAAGGAAACGCTGCTTGCCAGCCCTCCGTAGCGGGAGTTCTTCGTTTTGTCGCCGGGCGGGGCACTCGCTGGGCTTTCTCGCTCGGCGCAAAGGGGGTTTTCCGGCGATTATTCTCAAAAAAATGCGCATTGGCCTGCTTTATCGGCTTTTTGGGTTGGACAAAAGTGCGCGTTTACGTTAAAATTTGATGTAACGCAAGAGGTAAAGTCCAACTCTAGGGAAATGCGTTTCCCTAGTCTGGCAGCGCCGGCTTGCGGAAAAAAAGTTTTGAAATGAGGAACAAAACATGACTAACCTGATCGGAATGGACGCTGCCAGAACTATGCTGAAGGGCGGGATAACCAAAACCTTCATTTACTCCTTCGGCATTATAGGCATGGCTATTGCATTTTATGCCTCGATGTACAGCGACATAGGCTCGTACAACCGTCCGCTTTTTTTCCTATTAACAGTGGCTAACGTGGGCGTTACTCTGGCTATCGCCGTTGTTTTCCACACGCTCTTTACGCGGGACTTCTCCCTGTATTTTTCCGGCGAACGCATGAACGAAAAACAGCTTGCCGTCATGAAAGCAAAGGCCTTCAGCTACAAAATTTGGATGATTCTGGTTGTTGCGGCTGGCTGGATAGTCTTTAAAAACCTTATCGTCTTTCTGCCCATTTACAACAGCATGGCGAGCAGTCAGCCCGAAACGCTTGTTATCGCCAATTTAATCGCGGTTTCAGGCCTGCTTGCATCCATTCC
Organism: Spirochaetota bacterium; assembly: GCA_009778155.1. Classification (GTDB taxonomy): domain Bacteria; phylum Spirochaetota; class Spirochaetia; order Treponematales; family Breznakiellaceae; genus WQXQ01. Next base: position 7,424 of record WRKI01000226.1, on the reverse strand, counting down.
CATTACCTTCTTTTTTTGCGAGGTCTCCACTTCCGGCTTCTTAGCCCTGCCGGAAGTATCCAAAATTAAGCTAAAGGAGTTGCCCGCAAGAGCGCCCTTAAAGTTCCAGCTTATGGGAACCATTTTGGCGATTTTCCTTTCGGGCGCGGCAAGTTTTATGGCTACCGGCATGAAAATTATAATCGGAACGCTTCCGCCGGAAAGCGTAATGACCTCCTTTAGCATAGCCCTAGGCGTGGGCATTATAGCGACGGTGGTTGTCGGTTATGTTATTGCCGTCAGCATTACAGGCCCGGTTACCGAGGTCGAAAACATTCTTGTCAGCACGGGCAAGGGCGACTTGACGAACTTTTTTACGGCGGCAAGCAACGACGAAATCGGCGACTTGGCGGAAAGCCTCAACGAAACGACTAGAAGCATAAACGGCCTTGTCGGGACGATTAAAAAAATGGTCAACGCCCTTACCAACACGGAGTACGAGCTTTCGATCAATATGAAGAAAACGTCGGAAGCGGTGAACAACATTTCGACCAACAGCGAAAAAATCAAGGGGCTGGAGGGCGAGCAGGCGAAAAAGTCCAACATTGCGAACAGGGCGGTCGGGGAAATTAAGACCAACATCGACAAGCTTACCGGCCTTGTAAACGATCAGTCGGACAGCGTAAACTCTTCGTCATCGGCTATCGAGCAAATGACGGCCAATATTCAGTCGATTTCAAAGTCGCTTACGGAAAACAGCAAAAACGTAACGGTTCTTACCGAGGCCTCGGAAACGGGCAAGGCGGGCATTCAAAAGGTTACGCAGGAGATTTTGGAAATAGCGCGGGATTCCGAGGGGCTTTTGGAAATAAACTCCGTCATGAACAGTATCGCAAGCCAGACCAACCTGCTTTCAATGAACGCCGCAATCGAGGCGGCGCACGCCGGGGAATCGGGCAGGGGTTTTGCGGTTGTGGCCGACGAAATTCGCAAGCTGGCGGAGTCTTCCGGGGCGCAGTCCAAAACGACGGCGGTCATGCTTAAAAAAATCAAGGCTTCGATTGACAGCATCACAAAATCGTCCAACGAGGTGCTTGCCCGTTTTGACGCTATCGACAACGGGGTAAAAACGGTTGCCGAGCACGAGGAAAATATCCGGTTTGTCATGCAGGAGCAGGAGATTGGCGGCAAGCAGATTCTGCAGTCTGTCGCCCGTTTGCAGGAGATTACCGGCTCGGTAAACCAAGGTTCCAGGGATATGTCGGTATCGGGCGAAGAGCTTTTGCAAGAGATGGGCGAGTTTACAAGCATAAGCCGGGAAGTTGTAACGAGCATGAACGAAGTCTTGAACGTGGCGATGAAAGAGATTCAAACTGCCGTGGTAAACGTGGAAAAGATGAGCGCGGAAAACAGCAAGAACTTCAACAAGCTCAAATCGGAAACGGAAAAGTTCAAATTAAGCTCCGTAGGCCAAAAGCCCAAGGTTCTTCTTATCGACGACGACCCGGTGCATCTTAACACCGTGTCGATCATGCTGGAAAAAGAGTACGACGTAAGCACTGTCGAATCGGGCATTGACGCTTTGAATCTTTTTTACACGGGCTACACTCCCAATGTTATTTTGCTGGACTTGGTCATGCCGGAAATGGACGGCTGGAGCACTTTCGAGCGTGTAAAGGCGATAAGCAATCTGCACGGCATTCCCAAGGCCTTTTTCACCGCCAGCACCGACCCCAAGGACAGGGAACGGGCGATGAGCTTGGGCGTGGCCGACTATATCGTAAAGCCGGTTACCCAGAAAGAACTGCTGGAACGGGTAAACAAACTGGTTTCTCTTTCTTAGCAAGCGCCGGGCAGATGGATTAAGGCCTCCGTGTGAGGCCTCTCTTTTTTTCTTCATTTTTTTTCGCACACGATAAAGCGCCCCGCATATACGCGCATTATACTGTGCGTGAAGAAAATATTTTTTGCCGCCGCTTTTCTTTGCGGCTTCTGCTTTTCTGCCGCCGGCGAAAACCCGCCTGTCTTTAACTGGAGCCTGCTTTACTCCGGCTCTTGGGCAGAAAGCGCCATGCTTCATAACAGGGGCGATTTGCGCATAGGCATATTGCCGTTAAACCTCGTGTTGCGGGCGCAAGTAATCGACCGCAACCCCATGAACCTTGACCACGACCCGCCCTGGGGAGACCTTTCCCGGCGGGCGAACAACGCCGGCGGCGGCCTGTACCACCTGCCCACAGGATCGCGCCTCGTTTACGGCGTGCTTGAAGAACGCGGGCTTGCGGCGCGAATACGCTCCCCTTGGATACGCGCCGCGCCTTTTGCCGAAAACCGCCAGCCGGTAATGGCCGATTTAAGAACGGCAATTTCGGTTACAGGCCAGCCGCAGGCGCATTTGTATCTGTCCAGCCCCTTTTTGAATCTTTTCCCCAACACGGCAGTCCGGGCCTTTGCCGCCGCCCAAAGCTCGTTGGAAGACCTTAACCCCGACTATGCCGGCGGGCTGGATTTTCGCTTTAACAGGGGAGCCAATTTTATGCTGGAGGGGTTTTACACGGGCAGAACCCTCGCGCCAAGAAGGGGCAGCGCATGGTTTTCCGACCCGCCGCCTTTGCCCGGCCGCGACTTCCAGCTTTATGCGGGATCGGCCGTTTTCCGAAACCCCTTTGTTACCCTTAGCGGCGACTTGGCCTACTCGCAAACATTCGCCTACGGCAGGGGCTTGTACACAAGCGCCGGCCTGCGAGTGAACCCTCCCCTGCCCTCCGCCTTGACCGATTCCCTTAGAGCGGCGGCCGGCGGCAGATACCCGGCGCGCCCCCTGTCGATTTCCATCGCTGCCGATGAAGTGTCCGGGAAGTTTGTCGGAAGGGACGGAACCAGCATAACAAACGGATTCAGATGCGCGGCAAGGCTTGAGTGGCGCGGCGCGCGCAGCAGTCTTATGCGGGTAAACACGACGCTTAGAAGCGGCGGTGCCGGCGATGCCTTTAACCGAAGCTCCAGCGGCGTTTTTTACCGCTTCCCCGCCCCGGCCGCCGCCGCCGAGGGGTTTCCCCTGAGCGTAACCCGTTTTTCGCTCACGGCCGACAGAAACGCATCCAACGAGTTAAACATTGCCGACAGCTTTCGGTGGTCGCTGGGCTTGTCCTACAGAAGGCCGCCGGGCGCGGTAATAAACCCGCTGGGAATAAACTTTGCCGGCACTCTGCGTTTTTCCAGCGCGGCGCCGGACGGGGTTATCCCCTCGCCCTACCCCGTTTTTGACGCGCCTTGGACCTTCGACAGCAGTGTCGCCAGCGCGGAGCTTTCCCTGCCGATCTTTCCCTTCCAGTTGCGCCTAAGATACGCATACACGGTCTTCGCGGACAGGGACAACCGGTGGGAAGTCGTAACAAACGCGACAGTGCGTTTTAGGCAGGGAAGGTTCAGCCTGCAAACAACCCTGCCAAGCGACCCGGAAGACTGGAACTTCACGCTGTCCTGGCGCATCGAAAAAAGATAACCGGGGAAGCACGACAAACGCATGAACGAGACGAACCTCGGAAATATCTCACACAAAGGCACAAAGGCACAAAGGTTTGTTTTGCGAGCGGTTGCTTGGGGCGCAAGCCACTGCCGGGCACCAAGGCACGGGGGAAGATGAGGTTGAGGTGGCACTATGATAAACCCGCGTCCTCCTCCTGACTCATCATAGAGATAAGAGGGGGTAAGTGGTGATAAAGCGGCGCTTTCTGATCAGTGCTTTGTGCCTTGGTGTGAGGCTAAAATTCGATGTGTCTTTGTGTGGAAAAACGGGAGAGCGGCCGGTCAAGTCCCGGCTTCAATGCTGTGCAGGGCGGCTCCTACGGCCGTCGTGTATTCGGCGTATTCGGGGTAGACAAATTCCATGCCGTACATTTTGGCGATGGCCGCAAAGACCTTTTGGCCAATCTGGTTGCCGCTGCCGTTGCCGGTAACAATGACACGCTTGGCATCCCTCGCTTTGGCGGCAAAAATGGAAAGCATCCCGATAACCTCGAAAACCATGTTTACAATCGCCAAGGCCAAGTCGCTGGAAGTCGCGCTGTCAAGAGTCTTGCCAAAATTGGCCGCCGTGGCATCCTTGCTTAAAAAACTGATGTCATCGTCCATAATGTCCGCCAGCTTTAGATCGACATGGCTTAAATTGCCGCCAAGAGCCAGCTCCATAATGCCGGCAAACTCCGCCGTGGGCAACAGCTTTTTGGCAAGCCCCAAAATCGTTCCGCCGCCCACCCCGGAACCTCCAAAGTGGGAAATGCCGGCCCTGCCGGCCTCGACAATAACCGTCCCCGTGCCTATGTTCGTTATAATAATTTCGCTCATGCCGGACAGGAACATACCGCCAATGCCTATGGCCTCGATCTCGTTGACGCGGCTTGTGGGAATGTCAAAAATGTCGTTTTTAATCGCGGAGGAGCCGGCGCCGGTAATCATAATCCTTTCGATGTCGCCGATTTTGATACCGTGCTCAAGGACAATTTTGCCCAAGGCCCCCGTGGCGGAAGTAACAGCGTCAAAAGCCTTCGTTTTGACCTTTTTTTTAAGACTGCCGTTTTCGATAGATACCGCTTTGGTGGTAGTGCTGCCAATGTCAATCCCGATAATCATTGTTTCCTTAACGGCGCAAAAAAACCGCCGGCCGGGCGAAGGGCAGATACCCCGCCCCCCGCGCCCCAACCGGCGGCTTCGCCAACGGCCAAACTTCAGATAAACCCCAACCCCGCTTGGCGGGCGTTAAACCTCGCCTTGGCGAGCGTTCATGGGCTTTGCTTCGGGTTAGCCGGCGATAAATTCTTCCAGTTCGTCCATCCTAGCCCTGTGCAGGTCGATAAGACGCTGAACCTGATTGAACAACTGGGCGTTTACCTGCCCGTTAGCATCAAGGTGGTTTTGGATCCTGGTCTGTTCCATGTTGATCCTGGCTTCCAACCGGTTAATTTCGTTTCTTATCCGCAAAAAGGTTTCTGCATCCCTGTTGCTGGTATCTGATGCCACGAGTGTGTTTAGAGTTGATTCAAACTGCGAAGAATTTGACCTTGACTGGGTTAAAACTTGCTGAGCCTCCTGCCTTGTTTGCGCCGATGTCGGCAAGCCCTGGGCATACGCCATTGCGCCAACCGCAAAAAGAATAGAGATAGCAAAGATAAACCGTTTCATAATCCGCCTCCTGTTAAAAAGTTAGAGATAGCTACAACCTACAAGCACAACTATATTAAATTATTGTAGGCTTGTACACATTTGTCAAGGGCAAGCCGATAGGTTTCGTCGAAAAAAACGCCCAAAAGACATTTTTACCCGCAAAGCGGCTTTGCCACGGCGAGGCCGGCCGGCAAGTCGCTTTACGGGCGGAAACGGGAAGGCTATGGAAGCAATGATTAAATCCCATCGAGGATGCGGATTAAAATCCGAATCATTGCTTCTTACCCGCATTTTGCGCAATGAAATGAGCAAATGCATCGGGAAACGCTGATTAGCTTCGAGTTAATCAGCGTTTCCCTACTTTTGCTGGTAGCCTTCCAAGAAACTTCTAAGGCGACCCATCGCGTCCGCAATCGTTTCCTTGTTGGGAAGGAACACAATGCGGAAATGGTTCGGCTCTTTCCAGCCAAAGCCCGATCCGTGGACAAAAAGCAGGTGTTTGGCCTGCAACAAGTCCATGATAAACTGCTGGTCGTTTTTAATGCCGAACTTTGCCGTGTCTATTTTCGGGAAACAGTACAAGGCTCCCTTCGGGCTTACAACCGACAGGCCGGGAATCGAGTTGACCGCGTTTATAACCTCGTCGCGCTGTTCTTTCAGCCTGCCGCCGGGCAAAAGCAGTTTGTCCACACTGCCGGGATTGCCAAGAGCCGCCTGAATGCCGAACTGGGGCAGCATATTGGGGCAGAGCCTCATGTTGGAAAGCATCTCAAGGCCTGTCAAGTAGCCGGCGGCCGCTTTTTTGTTCCCGGAAAGCACCATCCAAGCTGCGCGGAAGCCGGCGCAAAGCCAGCTTTTTGACAAGCCGTCGAAGCTAATCGTGAGGATGTCGGGGTTGATCGAAGCCATCGGGATAAATTGCGCCCCTTCGTAAGTGATGCGGCTGTAGATTTCGTCGGCAAAGACGATAAGCTCGCGCTCGCAGGCGATGGCGGCAATATCTTCCAAGGTTTTTTTGCTGTAAACGGCGCCGGTTGGGTTGTTTGGGTTAATAACAACTATTGCTTTTGTTCTGTCTGTTACTTTTGAACGAATGTCTTGTAGGTCGGGGTTCCAATCGGCCGCTTCATCGCATAAATAGTGCACTGCCTGCCCGCCCATAAGGGTAATGGCCGCAGTCCACAGGGGATAGTTTGGCATAGGCACTAGAACCTCATCCCCCGGGTTCAGAAGTGCTTGCATGGACAGCATTATAAGCTCGCTTACGCCGTTGCCTATAAAAATGTCGTTAAGTTCTACATCCAGGATTCCCTTGCCGTGGAAATCCTGCATGACCGCCTGTCGGGCTGCCGGGATGCCTTGGGAGTCGCCATAGCCTTGCGCGTTTCTTAGGTTTGCGCTTACGCCATCGATTATCTCCTGAGGCGCGTCAAAGCCGAAAGCGCCGGGGTTGCCAATGTTTAGCTTGATAACCTTATGGCCTTCGGATTCTATGCGTTTTGCTTCCTTTGCGATCGGCCCGCGTATGTCGTAGGACACCTTTTCGAGCTTATTTGCTCTATCGAAAGTTCTCATAAGTAAATTTTAACACGCTTTCCATACCGGCGCAAGTTTTTTTTTTATATTGATGAGAGGCGCACACGAAGGCACGGAGTTTTGCTTTGCGAGCCGCCGCCCGGCGAGAAAGCCCCTGCCGGGCACCAAGGCACGGAGGAAGAAGAGCCTCACACGGAGGGATGAAGGCACAGAGTTTTGCTTTGCGAGCGGCCGCCCGGTGAGAAAGCCCCTGCCGGGCACCAAGGCATGGAGGAAGAAGAGCCTCACACGGAGGCACAAAGGCACGGAGTTTTGCTTTGCGAGCCGCCGCCCGGCGAGAAAGCCTCTGCCGGGCACCAAGGCACTGGGGAAGAAGAGTCTCTCACGGAGGGATGAAGGCACGGAGCTTTGCTTTGCGAGCCGTTGCCCGGCGAGAAAGCCCCTGCCGGGCACCAAGGCACTGTGGAAGAAGAGTCTCTCACGGAGGGATGAAGGCACGGAGTTTTGCTTTGTGAGCCGCCGCCCGGCGAGAAAGCCTCTGCCGGCTACAAAACGGGGATTTCCCACCACGGAGGGGGAAGAGGGGGCACGACAAACGCATGAACGACACGAACCTCGGAAATATCTCACACAAAGGCACAAAGACACGAAGGCACAAAGGTTAAGAGGGTAGGCGGGATTATGATAGCTCTGCGTCTTTATTCTTGCCTTAACAGAGTACAAAAAGGAGGTAAAGTAGGGATTAA
>WRKI01000225.1 GCA_009778155.1 Spirochaetota bacterium | reverse complement strand
TGACACAAATTAAGCCGCAGCCCCGTGCATTTTTTCCGGCGTTTTGTAATCAAGCGACATATGCGGGCGGCGCGTGTTGTATAAATGCACGGCCTGCCCCACCGCTTTTTTCGCCTGGGCCTTCTTCTTAAAACAAACACCAAGGCTGTATTCCTGTTTCAATATCCCGTTAACCCGTTCCGCCATCGCGTTTTCGTAACAGTGCAGCTCCTCCGTCATGCTGATGCCGAGCCCGGCCTCCCTCAGCTTCCCGACGTACAGATGCGAGGCGTACTGGCAGCCCCGGTCGGAGTGGTGCAGGGGCTTCGCCCCGCCTTGCTGTTTGCAGTGCCTGCGGTGTATGCCGTGGCGTTTCCCTCTGTATTTGCTCATTTCATTGCGCAAATACGGGTAAGAAGCACGGATTAAATCCTCGATGGGATTTAATCCGTGCTTCCTTAGCCAATTACCGGCGATCAGACTTGAACTGATACATCCTCGCGGACAGTAGATTTTGAGTCTACCGCGTCTGCCATTCCGCCACGCCGGCTGTTTTACTCACCTCACCTCAATTAAATTATACTACTCCCCGATGATTTTGATCAAGACCCTTTTGCGCCTTCCCCCGTCAAATTCGCCATAAAAAATTTGCTCCCAAGGGCCGAAATGCAACTTACCCTCCGTTACCGCAACCACAACCTCGCGCCCCATAATCTGCCTTTTCAAATGCGCGTCGGCATTTATCTCCGCGCCATTGTGCCTGTAGAAAGAAACCGGCTCGTGCGGAGCCAACTTTTCCAGCCATGTTTCAAAATCCTGGTGAAGCCCGGATTCATCATCATTTATAAAGACACTAGCCGTTATATGCATGGCATTCACCAAACACAAACCCTCGCGAATGCCGGATTCCCGTAAAACAGCGTTCACCTCGCCCGTTATATTGATGAACTCCCGCATTTTTTTTGTGTTGAACGTCAATTCCTTCGTTATAGACTTCATATCTAGAACAATTATAACCCAAACCTGCATTTATGGCAAGTAGCCGCCAGCAAACTAACCAAAACGAAGCAACCTGTTCGCGCTTTTTTGCCGGCGGAACCCCAGCCAGACAATAAGAAACGAAAACCCAAGAGAAACCGCAAGAGCCAGAGCATAGCCAGATACAGCAATACCGGGACTAGCACTTCCCACATAAACACAAGATTCCATCAAACGGAAAAGCAAGAACAAAGGCAAGTCAAGCAAGCCGGAAAGAAACGGCGAGACAAAACTGAGCGCAAGCCAAACCAACGCGCCAACCATGAAAAAAGTGATAAGCGGAACCAAAACAATACTGACGATAACCCCCACCGGCCGCAACACCCCGAAAAAATGCGCCGTAATACCCGCCGTCGCAAGAAAAGCCCCGACAGATGCGGCAAGCGAGCGGCAAAGAAAAACTGGCATTTTCCCCGCAAGCAACCCCCCAAGCGCATCGCCGACAATAAGAATCCCCAGCAAAGCCAAGTAAGAAAGAGTAAAGGCAATCGAGTGGCCAGAAGCCGGGGAAATTGCGATTTGAATCATAAAAGCCATACCCAAAATCGAAAGCGGCTCCTTTGGCAAGGCCCCCAAAATTACAAAAACGCCAAGCAAGTACATCAAGGCAGAACGGTCAAGACTAGGCATAGGGCCGACCACAAAACAGTACAAGCCGATAATCGCCGCGCCGGTAATCGCGGCCGCCTTTACCCCCAAAGGCTTTTTAAGCAAAAACGATATAATCGAAATAATCACCGCCAAATGCATCCCCGAAAGAGCAAGCAAGTAAGAAACCCCCGCCTCCCGGAAACTGGCCGTCAAAGAAGAGTCCAAATTGTCCCGAATACCAATCAGCAAAGCCAGAGCAAGCCCACCCCAGGCAAAACCCTCGAAACGACTTGTAAGATTAAGCCGAATGCCGGTGCGGAAAGCCTGCAAAGACGAAGCCGGCGTTACAATGTACAAAGATTCCGCGAAAAAGACAACACCGCCGCCGGCGCCGCTTTCCCGCAAGACACCCTCCGCAAAAACAACCGTGCCCCTGCCAAACTCCCTAAGAGACGGCGCACCCCCTTGCGGAAAGAAAACCGTCAATTCTCCGGCCGCCCCGGCGCGCGCACCCGCCGCCCCAGCCGCCTCCGCAAGAGAAAGAGCCGCCATAGCCCTTCCCCCGGAGACACCCCTTGGGTCGTCCAGCAGTTGCCCCTTGACGGCAGTTACCGTGCCGGGCGGAACCCCAAAATGAACCCCTTGAATTTGCGCCGATGCGCTAACCCCAAGAACAATGCCGGCGGAAAAAGCAATACTGTAAGCGGCGGCCAAGCGCAAGGAGCGGGACTGCAAATCCAGCGAAGAAAGAACCCGCAAGAAGCAAATGGCCGATACCAAGGCCAAAAGTACAGCAAAAAGCAAGCCGGCGCGTTGCGACGATGCTCCCAAGAAGTAAAAACCAATGGCCGCCCCTACAGCCGCGCATAAGACGGGGTTCAATTTTAGCCGTTCAATCACCTAGTTGTATCCTCGAAAGCCATGTCGTCGAATGAATCTTTGCCGGCAGAGCCAACGGCCGCCTCTTCCGGAATGCCGGCCATTTCCGGGGCAGCGCCAAATTCAGGTTCGGGCGCGGGCGCAGGTTCAGCGTCAAAGTCGCCTTCCAGATCGTTTTTAACCTCGCCTTGCAGATTTACAGCAGATTCCAGACGCGCTTCTGCATGAGCGACAGCGTGTGCGGCGGCGTGCTCCTCCATCTCTTTGTCGGAAACGCGGAAAGGCAGATCGCCATCCTCCTCGCCCTGCGTGCCGAAAACCTCGCCAAAAATAAGATTGCGCATTTCGACAGTAGCCGGGCTGGCCTCCACGCGAACCAGCGATTGATTGGAACCTTCCATAAATTCCACCGAGCGGACAGTGCCGATCATGCAGATAGGCTTTTCGTTCAGCAAAAACTGGATTTTTACAGGAATGTCGGCCTCTGCCTGCCCGGCAATCAAAAACGCGCAACCCGTGTCCGAAATATCTTCAAGATAGCAGACAACCCCCATCTCCGATTCAAAATTCGGATTTTCATCGTGAGGATTGGCCAAGTACAAAAACGCCGGTTTTCGCAACTTAATCCTTATCGACTTGCGCTTTTGAGTCCTAAAAAGCGCATCGCTATGTTCCAATATAAGACAATGAATGCCGTTAATCACCGTTTCCTTGACAACATGAGTGTCAAGCACATAACCCGCGTCGCTTTCCCGCCAAAAATAAACAGAAAGCTTGCAGTCCGGCCAGTTTATTTCCTGCTCGAACTTGTTGTTCGCCGAAATAGAGATGATTAAATTCTCGGTGGTTGTATTTACAACGTTGGATTTGAACACACCGTGGCCGGGAACCAAAACCCGCAAGGCCTGCCCCGGCCCAATTTGCCGGGAACTTGAGATGCTGTCCTTGCTGTGCGATTTCTTCATTTCGATTTTTTTACGGTGATCGTAGAGCTTGGAAAGGAAATCCTGCGTGCCGGGCGCATCGTTTTCGCCGGAATTTTTCGCTTCCTGAACCAGCAAGCGGATACAGGGATCAAGCTGGTCTTGGGAAGAGTAGATTTTGCAAGGCTCGACGACATTGCACGTTGAAGCAAGACGTTTCAAGGTCTCTGTTTCTTTTACGGAAAAGCCAAGCTCTTGCCCCATCGAAAAAAACTCCGTCCAGCCGCCGACCTTATTGTCCTGGGCGGCCACATAAAAGTAGACCATGATGAGCAAAAGCGAAATTATAATGATTACAACGACTGCCATTTTCCCTCGGCTTGGCAAAAACTTGCCCGGTGCAAAACAGGGTTTTGCAATTGTTTGGAATTATGGTTATAATACAAAGATGATGTTCGGAAAAACAGCGCAAGGAAAAACATTTTTATGAAAAACGCCCCTGTAATTGGCAGCACAAGAGTCTGCATAGAAGCCCTTATCATATACACGGTTGTATTTTTGTCCGGCTGGCCGGCAATGGGAGCCGCCAGCGGTGCTGTTGGCGCGGATGCCGAGTTTTCGATCGCGGCAGAGCTGACAAGAATTTTCATGTACAGCATTCCGTCGCTTGCGCTCATTTGGTACCTTTTGCTAAGGGCAAGAAATTTAAGAGATTGGGGCATACACCTGCCCGGCAAAAGCGACTTTATTGCCGGCCTTATTTCTTTGCCTTGCCTGTTTCTAATCGGACTAAGCATTGCTTTTGCAGCCTCTTTGTTCGGCATAAACGCAGACGATATGAGGCTGTCTTCACCCGCTTCGACTTTGGGCTGGGTCATTCTGTTCATCTCCTGTATAAGCACCGGCTACCTTGAAGAGAGCTTCTTCCGCTTTTACATTTTATCAAGGCGGGAAGCGCTCAATTTAAGCAACACGTCGGCCATTCTTTTTTCTACAATAGCTTTTGCAATCTGCCATATTTACGGTGGGCCTTGGTTCTTCCTTAACTCCTTCCTTGCCGGTATCTTTTTGTGCTTCATTTTCCTGCGCTACCGCTCCTTGCACGGAATCGCCATTGCCCACGGCCTTTACAACTTTGCCGTATATGTCATAAACCATTTCTCTTAAACAAAGCTCTGCTTTATTATCGACTGAAAAAAATCCTAGCTTGAGCCACTTGCAAATTTTGCAAATGGCTCAAGCACGAACCGTTCCCCTAAAACTCCAGCACCGTCAAATGGCTGGAACCGGGATCATTGGCGATGCCGTGATCGGAAAGATCAATATCGCCCCCGCCCCGGTACGAAACCCAGGCCGTGGCGTGAGCGTCCAGCGAAATCTCCCGCTTAAAGGGCGGCAGGTCAACCTTGAACTTGACCGCCTGCCGGGAAAAATTATGCAGACACAAAACCCCTTCCGCCTCGCTCAACTGGCGGCACAGGGCAAACACCCCCGCAGGCTCCACCTGAAGCACCTTGCAGGGAACGTCCGGCGCAAAGGCCGGCTCCCGCGCCTTGAACTCCAGCATTCGCGCAAAACCTTCCATAATATGCGCACGGAAAGAGCCTTTTTCGCCAAGCTCTTTTTCCACGCTGTCTATGGCGGGCTTTTCCCGATTTATCGCCCGGTTGTAGCCCCAAAGAGACGGCCCCTCCTTCCAAGCCCGCGAGCCTATCCACGAGTGAAAGTACACGGCAGGCAGCCCCGGCAGAGCCATCGCCACGGCATAGGTGGCAAGAAAGGCACGCGCCTGCACCTCAACCGAGCCAAGCGATTCGGGGGCTACCATGTCCGCCCACGAACAGTTAAGCTCGTAAGGGATTTCCCCGGCGGGGGTGCTCTTCATGGAAACAAGCGCGCCCTGCGTTTTGGCAAAGGCCAGGGTTTCGGCAAAGGCCGCGTCGTCGATCAAACCCTTGGCCGCGCCAAGCCCCACCCCGTCGTGGCTGGCCAGAAAGTTCAAAAAGCAATTCCCGGCGGGCAATGCGGGCAGGCTTTCCGCCCAGCGTCTCAAGGGAAGCGCATCGCCGGAAACCGCCGCATGGAGCACCAGCGGCGGCAGTGCAAAGTTGTAAACCATGTGCGCCTCTTCCATGTCGGGAGCCTTGCCCGGCACGTCTATCGCCAAGTCGCCGCCAAAGTAGGAGATGTTGTCCCGGTGCGGGACGTTTGTCTCGGTCAAAAGCAAAACGGGAAGTTGCAAATAATCGATAATGGCACGCAAAAGTTTGACAAAGGCATGGGTTTTCGGGTGGTGCATACAGGCGGTTCCATCTTCCTTCCACATAAAAGCGATTGCGTCCAAGCGCAGCATTTTCGCCCCTCTTTTGCAGTAATCAAGGAAGATGCGGATAAACTCCAGAACGACTTCTTGCCGGGAAAAATCGTAATCGACCTGATCCGCGCTGAAGGTTGTCCAGACGTTCACTTTGGAGCCGTCGCTTTTGGTAAAAGCCGTAAAAAGCGGATGAGTTCTTGGGCGGAAAACTTTTGACCAGTCGTAGTTATCCGGGCGTGTCGCATACCAGTTTTGATAGGGAGGCTCGCCCGCGAGAAATTTTTTGAACCACTCGCTTTGTGCGCTGCCGTGGTTTATTACAAAGTCAAAAACCGTCTTAAAATGCCCGCCCAGTTTTTCAACATCGTCCCAGCCGCCCAATTTGGGGTCTATGACCCGGTAGTCGATGACCGAAAAGCCGTCGTCCGATGAATACGGGTGAAAGGGCAATAAGTGAAGATAGCTAAAGCCGGCATCTCCGTCGTTCCATTTTGACAGAAAACGCCCCAGCCGCCGCAAGGCCGTTTCTTCACCCCCGCCCCCCCCGGCGGAGAGCATATCCCCGTAAGAAATAAGCAGGGCGTCCTTGTTGGTGATGGCTCTCTCTGCCGCCGCCGCAGGCGCAGGTTTTCCGACAATTTCCATAAGTCCCGGAAAAATTTCCGCCGCCTCATTTTCCCCGTAAATAAAATCGAGTAGTTCCCGGATTCTGTTCGCATTCATCTGTGTTTCCCCTTTAATCTTTTGTTGAGCTTCGCGCCCACTCAAATAATTTATCATACATACATATATGCGTATAGATGCGGCACGCTTTAGCGTGGCGCGATTTTTTTTTGTTTTTTTTCAAGCCGGCAAGCCGCACCTTGGACTTGCGCGTTGAGCGGCCTTGAGCTATCATGGCTTATCGGAGGGATTTTATGAAACAAAACAAACATTGGCCGATACTCGCCGCAGCCGCAATCGCTGGTTTGGCAGTCGCACTCGCCGCCTGCACAGGCCCCGCCCCCGGTGCGGCACAGGCTGGGGACACAGCCGCACAGCAGGCGGCCGCACGGAATGCGGTCGCATGGAATGCGGGCGAAAGAAGCGTGTCGCCTTCGGGCATCGATCTGGCGTGGATACCCGCCGGCACCTTCACAATGGGCAGCCCCGATGACGAAATCGGCAGGTGGCCGGAGGAAGGCCCCCGGCGGCAAGTAACAATCAGCGAAGGCTTTTGGATGAGCGTGCACCCCGTAACACAAACGCAGTGGCAAGCCGTAATGGGAGCCAACCCAAGCTGGTTTAGCGAAAACCCCGCCGCCGGGGAAACGCAAGAAAGACGGCCAGTGGAACAAGTAAGCTGGTATGACGCACTCGTTTTTGCCAACCGCTTGAGCATACTGGAAGGCCTCACCCCGGTCTACAGCATAAACGGAAGCACAAACCCCGATGACTGGGGCGACACACCTAACGCGCAAAGTTCTGCGACATGGGATGCGGCGCAGATCGTCGCAGGCTCCACCGGCTGGCGACTGCCGACCGAAGCCCAGTGGGAACACGCCGCGCGTGCAGGGACAACCGCCGCCTTCAGCAACGGGGCGGGCGACTGGCAAAACCAAGCCGGCATAGACAGCATCGGCTGGTTCGACTTCAACGCCGGCGGCATGACGCGGGAAGCCGGCATAAAACAGCCCAACCCCTGGGGCCTATACGACATTCACGGGAACGTCATGGAGTGGGTTTGGGACTGGTTTGCCGAGTATCCGAGCCATGCGGAAAACGATCCGACAGGCGCATCTTTCGGGACATACCGCTCCCTTCGCGGCGGCAGTTGGGGCATCTCCGCATGGAGCGCACGCTCCGCCAGCCGGGACAATGCCCACCCCTCCCTTCGCAGCAACACCTTAGGCTTGCGCCTAGTTCGGCCTTGAGCTATCATGGCTTATAGGAGGGATTGATGAAGAGAAACAAACCTTGGCCGGCATTGGCCGCCGCAATCGCACTCTTGGCACTCGCCGCCTGCGCGGGGGACGCACCCGCAAGGCAGGCGGTCGCAAGGAATGCGGTCGCAAGGCAGGCGGTCGCAAGGAATGCGGCCGCAAGGAATGCGGGCGAGGTGATTGTGTCGCCGACGGGCATCGCCTTGGCGTGGATACCCGCCGGCACCTTCGTGGTGGGCAGCCCCGAAAGCGAAATCGGCAGGTCTGCCAACGAAGTCCCCCAACGGCAGGCAACCATCAGCGAGGGCTTTTGGATGGGCGTGCACCCGGTAACCCAAGCGCAGTGGCAGGCCGTCATGGGCGGCAACCCCAGCCATTTCCAAGGGAACCCCGCCCCAGGCGAGGCGCAGGAAAGGCGGCCAGTGGAGCGGATAAGCTGGTATGACGCGCTCGTGTTTGCCAACCGGTTAAGCATAATGGAAGGACTCAGCCCCGCATACAGCATAGGCGGCAGCACGAACCCCGACGACTGGGGCGATGTGCCGACAAGCCGCAACCCGGTATGGGATGCCGTTACAGTGGTCGAAGACTCCGACGGCTACCGGCTGCCCACCGAAACCCAGTGGGAGCGCGCCGCCAGAGCGGGGACGGCCACCGCCTTCAGCAACGGGGCGGAGGACTGGACAAACCGAGCCGCCCTCGAAGCTATCGGCTGGTTTGACTTCAACTCCGGCGGCATGACGCGGGAAGCCGGCACCAAGCAGGCTAACCCCTGGGGACTGCACGACATTCACGGCAACGTGGAGGAGTGGGTGTGGGACTGGCTAGACCCGCCCCAAGCGCAAGCCGCCCCTGCCGGCGAGCCTCCTGCGGCCTTCCGCGTTGTTCGCGGGGGAAGCTGGCTCGACCCCGCTCAGTTCGCCCGCTCGGCATACCGCGTCGGTTCCGCGCCCTTCATCCGGTTCGCCAACCTCGGCTTGCGCCTTGCGCGGCCTTGAGTTATCATGGCTTATTAGGAGGGATTGATGAAGAGAAACAAACTTTGGCCGGCATTGGCCGCCGCAATCACCAGCTTGGCACTCGCCGCCTGCGCGGGGGACGCACCCGCAAGGCAGGCGGTCGCAAGGAATGCGGCCGCAAGGAATGCGGCCGCAAGGAATGCGGGCGAGGTGATTGTGTCGCCGGCGGGCATTGCCTTGGCGTGGATACCCGCCGGCACCTTCACGATGGGCAGCCCCGATGACGAAATAGGCAGGTGGCCGGAGGAAGGCCCCCAGCGGCAAGTAACAATCAGCGAAGGCTTTTGGATGGGCGTTTACCCCGTAACGCAGGGGGAGTGGGTGCAGGTGATGGGCGGCAACCCAAGCCACTTCCAAGGGAACCCCGCCGCCGGGGAAGCGCAGGGGCGGCGGCCTGTGGAGCGGGTAAGCTGGTATGACGCGCTCATTTTTGCCAACCGCTTAAGCATTCTGGAAGGCCTTACCCCGGCCTACAGCATAAACGGAAGCACAAACCCCGACGACTGGGGAACCCCGCCCGACAGACAAATGTCCGCAACATGGGATGCGGCACAGATTGTCGCAGGCTCCACCGGCTGGCGGCTGCCGACCGAAGCCCAGTGGGAGTTCGCCGCCCGGGCAGGAACAGATACGGCCTTCAGCAACGGAACGCAAGACTGGACAAACCTAGCCGGCCTTGAAACTATCGGCTGGTTCGACTTCAACGCCGGCGGCATGACGCGGAAAGTCGGCTTGAAACAGCCCAACCCCTGGGGCTTGCACGACATTCACGGCAACGTGGCAGAGTGGGTGTGGGACTGGCATGAAAATTATCCAAGCTACGCTCAGACCGACCCGGCAGGAGCGCCTTCTGGGGTTATGCGCGGAATTCGCAGTTCTAGCTGGAGCGGCACGGGGCAATGGGCACGCTCGTCGGCACGCTTCAGGGACATCCCCTTTCTGCGGTCCTCGGACACCGGCTTGCGCCTCGTGCGGTCTTGAGCTATCATGACTTATAAGAGGGATTGATGAAGAGAAACAGACCTTGGCCGGCATTGGCCGCCGCAATCGCACTCTTGGCGCTCGCCGCCTGCGCGGGCTACACCCCCGATACGGCACAGGCCGGGGACACAGCCGCAAGACAGGCAGGCGACGTGATTGTGTCGCCGGCGGGCATCGCCACCGCATGGAT
>WRKI01000224.1 GCA_009778155.1 Spirochaetota bacterium | reverse complement strand
CCCCCCCTCTTTGCGGCTGCCCCCCCCCCCCCCCCTGCCGTCCGGCAAAGGAGCCACCGGTACCGGAACCGGCAGAACCGGAGCCTGCGGCGTGGCCTTGGCCTTGGCCGTGGCCGTGGCCGTGGCCGGAACCTGCGCCTTGGCCGCCTTGGGGTTTGTCATCCGGGCGTTTTTTTACAAGCTTGCCCCCGACCCTGCCTGCAGCCACTGCCGGCCGCTGGGCAAATGTAAAGGGTTTTGCTTCGGGCTTTGCCTCGGCAGCCGGAGCACCGGCAGATGCCGTGTCGGTCGCGGCCGCGTTTGCGTTTGCGGTCGCGGCAGCGTTTGCGGTCGCGCTTGCCGGCGCACCGGCGGGCGGCACCCCCTGCGGCTGTTTTTTTTCCGCCCCTTCGCCTGAAACCGCTGGGGCACTGCCCTGGGGCGGCGTTTTTTTAGCGACACCTTCCTGAGACTGCGGCAAGGAACCCTGCCCTTCAGCCTTTCCCGCCGGAGAACCTCGTGAGTCGGAGGCTGGTTGCCCGGCAACTTGTCCGGCAGCCTGCCCCCCCTGACCGCCGGCCTTGGGCGGCTTTTTTCCCGCATTTTGCCCGGCAGCGTTTGGCGCAGAGGAAGCCTGTTTTTTTACAACAACCTTAACCTTGCGCTTTTCGTTTTGCTGCTCTGGCAAAACCTTTTCTTGGGGATTCTCGCTCTTGCTTTGCTGCCGCTTAATGAGCGGCGCCACCTGTTTTTGCGTGCTGTCAGTGTCCTCTGCCATAGTCATCCTTTGGGGTTTATTCCTCTTCTTCAACTTCTTCAAATTCCAACTCTACGCCGCAACTCTGGCATTGAGTCATATCCATTGTTACTTTCGCGCCGCATTCGGGGCATTCCAATTCCTGTTCCCCGGCATAGTCCGCGGCATCATCATGCCCGTCATCATCCTGCAAAGCGCCGGCCTCGTCAAAGCCCGCCTCTTCGCCGGCAGATGCCACGGCCTCATCCTCATCCCCTTCTTCAATATATTCATCTTCATCAATGCCCGCATCCGCGTCCGCATCCGCCTCCGCTTCTGTGTCCGCGTCAGCATCCTCGTCCGCCTCGTCCTCCGCGTCAACATCAGCTTCCGCATCATCCGTTTCGACTTCCTCAATATCGCCGTGTTTTTTGATCAAGGCTTGCAAGTCGTCAAGCTGTGCCTGCGTTATATCTTTTTCGGCGCATTTTTGCAAAAGCTCCTGCGGCTCTATAGCCAAAAATTCGTCGATAAGATCGATCCCCATTTCTAGCAGAAGGGCGGCAAGGCCTGCATCCACGCCGGGAAGCTCGCTTATGCGGGACAATTCCTCGTGGGTATCCCCAAAAAGCTCGCCAACCTGCCGGCGGGCTTCGGCGGGAATGTCCATTTTTTTAACCTGCTCGTCGGTTTTTACATCAATATTCCAGTCAACAAGCCGGTTGGCAAGGCGCACGTTGATCCCCTGCTTTCCTATGGCCAATGACAAAAGGGATTCAGAGACAACGGCCAGCGCCATCTTTTTTTCATTGTCAAGGATTTTTACTTCCTTAACATCCGCCGGAGACAGGGCGTTTTTTATAAACTTGTGCGGGTCGGGATCGTATTTTAGAACGTCGATTTTTTCCCCTTCCAGCTCGTTTATAACCTCTTGAATGCGCTGCCCTTTAAGCCCCACGCAGGCTCCCACCGGGTCAACCTCTTCGCGGCTTGATTTTACCGCCATTTTCGTCCGGTGGCCGGCCTCGCGCACAATCTTGTGAATCTCCACGGTTCCGTCGCGTATTTCGGGAACCGCCACCGCAAAAAGAGCCTGCACAAACTCGGTATGCGTCCTTGAAAGCTCTACCTGAAGCCCCCCCTGGGCGGGCTTTACATCCACGATATAGGCCTTTATCCTGTCGTTTACGGAATAGCTTTCCCTTGGGGACTGAAATTTTTTGGGGAGTATCCCTTCCAGCTTCCCGGTTTTGCCAAAGTCAACATAAATGTTTTCTTTGTGCATACGCTGATAAGTGCCGGTAATAACCTCGCCGCGCTTGTCCTTGTATTCCGCCAAGAGGCTGTCTTTTTGGACATCCTTTATATGCTGATGCGCCTTTTGCTTCGCCGTTTGAACCGTGTTGCGGGCAAAAAACTTAGGATCAATTTCGACAAGTATTTCGTCGCCAATTTCCGCATGAGGATTCAGCCCCCGCGCCTCCTCCAAATTTACCTCGGTAACACGGCTGTATTCGTCATCTTCGTCCACAACCGTTTTTTTTGCATAGAGCGTAACAATCTTTTTTTCGTCGTCAAATTGCACCACGGCGTTCTCCGCGCTGCCGTAACAGCTTTTATATGCGGCAAGCAGAGCCTCTTCTATGGTGCGCAACACCAGCTCTTCGGACACCCCACGCTCTTGCTGCATATGGCGGATCGCCTGCGATATATCAGTTCCCAATTCCTACCTCCTGAGTTGAATCAAGCCTCGCCTTGGCGATAATTTCATACTCTAATCTCACTGCCTCTCCCTCTGCCCCAGATGCCCCCGGCGCCCTTTGCGTCCCCCCAGCCCCTTGCATCCCGCGTGTTTTTATGACAACCCCTTTTTCGTCAGCGCTTTCCAGAATGCCGGACAGCCATTCGCTGACATCCTTGCAATAACAGCTTACTCCCCTGCCCATGTAGTGGGAGAATTCTGCGCCGCACTTTATCTGCCTGTTAATCCCCGGCGAGGACACTTCAAGATGGACATCCCTGCCCGGAAAAGCCAGCTCCAGCCTTGGCATAATGGCGTGGTGTGCGCGGGAACATTCCTCTAGGCCGACAACCCCGCCGTTGTAAATAACCGCCCGCGCCTGAACACTGCCCTTGTGCTTGGACAGAGCAAACTCTACGAGTTTAAGCCCCAACCCGCCTGCAACCTTTTGCAAGGAATCATGCAGGGAGGCACTTTCACTATCCCCGGAATCCCGGGCACTATATGTCATTTCATCACCTTGGCAACAAAAAAAAGGGCTTTGAAAAGCCCTTTTTTACATTAAAATTTTCGAGCCTTCTGCAAGACGCGGATGCCAAAACCGAGCTGATCGCAAAAGGCCGGCAAACCCGTCGCCCGCCAAAGGCTCAGCATCGGTCTGCCTGCAATTTATCGCCCGTGCCGGCTTGCGCGCGGCGGGGCTGCAAAATGTGCTTTCTGAAAAGGCGGAAAAACCGCCGTATTCTCTTTAAAGTCTAGCTTTTTTATCCGATTATGTCAAGAGATTTGGCCAAGATCGGAAAAAAGCGTGAAAAATTCCCGCCTAGGGATGCAGTTCCACCAAAACTTCTATTTCCACCGGCGCGTTTCTGGGAAGCACGTTGGTTCCAATGGCGGAACGCGCCGCGCAACCGGCCTCTTCGCCAAAAATATCGACAAAAAGCTGGCTTGCGCCGTTTGCCACAAGAGGCTGCTGGTAAAAATCGTCGGCGCAGGCGACAAAAACAAGCAGTTTGACAAGCCGCTTGACCTTGTCCAGACTGCCGTATTTCGCTTGCAGGTGCGCGAGGATGTTCAGCGCGCAATAGCGTGCCGCTTCCTGCCCCTGTTCTAGGCTTAAATCCTTGCCCAGCTTGCCGGTGAACTTCTGCTCGCCGTTAAAAACGGGCAGGCAGCCGGAAAGATAGCAAAAATTAGAGCCGAAATCTTTTACCGATTCGTAAACCCCGCCCTTGGCCGCCGGCTGCGGCATGGAAAGCCCGTGTTTTTTCAACGTTTCTTCCAGTTTTACCATGAAAATCTCCTGTTAGCGTTTCTATATCCCCCCAAAGCCTAACTTTAATCGCGATTTTTGTCAAGTGCCTGAAGCGGAAATCGGCATTTTTTATGGAAGAAAATTTCGCGCACGAAGGTTTCCCTAAGTTGCCCGGCAGGGGCTTTCCTCACGGGCATTCTCTTCTATAAAATCGCCGCCGGACGGCTTGAAAAATATGGGCATTAATGCCATTATAAAAACATGAAACGACGACTAATAACCTCGGCACTGCCTTATGTCAACAACGTCCCGCACCTGGGCAACCTAATCCAAGTGCTTTCCGCAGATGCCTTTGCACGATTTTGCCGGCTTTACGGCTACGAAACCCTTTACATCTGCGGCACAGACGAGTACGGAACCGCCACCGAAACCAAGGCCGCCGAAGAAGGCATAAGCGCCCAAGAACTTTGCGACCGCTATTACGAAATACATTCGGGAATTTACAGATGGTTCAACATCGCCTTTGACAAATTCGGGCGCACATCCACCCCCATACACACAGAGGTAACGCAGGAAATTTTCAAAAGCCTCGATGCGGCGGGCTTTATAAGCGAAAAAACAATCGAACAATTCCACTGCGAAAAATGCGAGCGCTTTTTGGCCGACCGGTACGTCCTCGGCCTCTGCCCGGCCTGCGGCTCCGGCGAAGCTCGCGGCGACCAGTGCGAAGCCTGCGGCAAACTGCTCGACCCGACAGACCTGAAAGACGCAAAATGCGCCGTCTGCGAAAGCCCCCCACAATTGAAGGAAACCCGGCACCTCTACATCGACCTGCCCAAAATCAAAGACAGGCTGGAAGAATGGATGAAAACCGCATCGCAAAAAGGCTTTTGGGCAAACAATGCGATACAGATGTCCGGCGCATGGATACGCGACGGCCTGCGCGAAAGAGCCATCACCCGCGACCTAAAATGGGGAATCCCCGTGCCCAAGGCGGGCTACGAAAAAAAAGTTTTTTACGTCTGGTTCGACGCGCCAATCGGTTATATCTCGATTACGGGCAACCTTGGAGACGAAGTCGCGAAAGCGGGCAAAAGCCCCCTCCCCGGCTGGCAGGCCTTTGTTGACCGCTGGTGGAAAAGCCCCGACGATGTCGAACTCTTTCAATTTATTGGCAAGGACAACATCCCCTTTCACACCGTAATTTTTCCCTCAAGCCTGTTGGGAAGCGGCGGCGGCTGGACAATGCTGCACCATATGTCATCGACCGAGTACCTGAACTACGAAAGCGGCAAGTTTTCCAAATCGCGCGGAATCGGGGTTTTCGGGTCGGACACAATGGAAACCGGCATCCCCGCCGACGTTTGGCGCTTTTACATTTTTTACAACCGCCCCGAAAAATCGGACGCGCTTTTTACATGGCGCGATTTTCAAGAAAAAGTCAACGGCGAGCTGATCGGCAACCTTGGCAACCTTGTCAACCGCACGCTTTCCTTTATAACCCGGTATTACGACGGCAAACTGCCGCAAGGGAACCCCGACGCGGGCTTTTGGCAGACCGTGCAAAAGGCCGAAAGCTCCATAGCCGGGAAACTCGACCGAGCCGAACTGCGGGACGCTTTCCGCGAGGTTTTCGAGCTTTCTTCCTTTGCCAACAAGTTTTTCCAAGACAGCGAACCTTGGCGGCTTCGCAAGGATGACCCGGACAAGGCCGCCGCCGTAATCCGCGATCTGGCCTACATCGTGCGGGACTTGGCTGTTTTAATCGAACCCTATATGCCGCAGGCCTCGGCCAAAATCGCGTCTTTTTTCCAGTTGGAAGGCGGCAAACTAAGCTGGAAAGACATAGGCAAGGCTGAAGGGATTGCGCCGGATGCGGTAATTACAAGCGAAGTGCTTTTTGCCAAACTGGAAGACGACTTTATCGCCGCCTTGCGGGAGAAGTATTCGGGCAGCCAAGAGGAAAGAAAGTCGGCCGCTGCGCCGGGAGAGACCGCCACGCCGGCTGCCACGCCAGCCGCGGATGCCACGCCAGCCGCCGCCGCGCCGGCAGCCGCCGCGCCCTTTGCCAGCATCATGGATTTGCGGGTTGCGAAAATCGAAAAAATCGAAAAGCATCCCAGCGCGGACAAACTCTACATAATCGATCTTGAAATAGGAGAAGGCGTGTCCGGGCAGAGGGAGGAGCGGCGGATCGTTTCGGGGCTTGTGGATTTTTACAAGGAAGAGGAGCTTTTGGGCAAGAGAATAATCGTCGCCTACAATCTGAAGCCGGCCAAACTGCGCGGGGTGGTTTCTCATGGGATGCTTCTTGCCGCCGGCGACAAAAAGGGGGTCGGGGCGGACGGCGGGCCGGCGGAAAGGTGCGAGGTGCTGGACGCCGGGGACGCTCCCACGGGGACGCGGCTTTTGGCCGAAGACGAGCCGGCACTGCCGGCCAAGGCGGAGATCGACATCAAGGCCTTTGCCGCCGTGCCTATAGCGGTGAAAGACTTTGCCGTCCTAAGCGGCGGGAAAAAGCTCTGCCTTGACGGGAAGCCGGTGCGCTCGTTTATCATTGCGGAGGGTGAGGTTCATTAGTAAAACGATTCCTTTGGGAACCGACGGTTCCTAGGGAAACGATGTTTCCCAGGGAAACGGTGATTCATAAAAAAATAAGGAGTGAGAGATGAAAAATCCAAAAGGTTCAGTGGCGGCGCAGGTTTTAAGCCTGTGCATAGGTCTTGTCGTTGTTTCGGTGGTGGCGAGCACCTTAATTTTTACGGTCAATCTTGGCAGGGTTCAAAGGCAGGATTTCGCGGCAAAAGCGCTCGTTACCATGCAGTTTCTTAACGCCGACCTGCACAGGGTGCTGTCAAGTTATACCGGCCTTGTCGAAACCGCCGCCGCCGTCATAAACAACGTCATCGAAGGCGCGGCGAATCATGGCGCGATAGAGGCGGCCGTAAGAAACATGAGCGAGACGATTCCGGAAGTTGCCTTCCTATATTACCACTCGGCGGTTTCCAGATTCCACCCGGACGGCCTGTTCGTCGATTCAACCGGGTGGGAGCCGTCGGACGACGACTGGGACGGGCCAAACACCTCCTGGCATCAGGCGGCTATGGCCAACCCCGGCCAAGTAAGGATCGTAGACCCATACGTCGATGCCGCCGTAGGGGAGCTTGTCATCACCGTTTCAACAGTGGCAAGACGCGCCGACGGCAGTATCTCCGGGGTTATGGCGGCGGACGTTATGCTTTTAACCTTTGCCGACATAGTCTTAGCCGGCACGATTTCAGCCGACGGTACGACCGTGTTAATCGACAGCCAGCAGGACGGGCTTTTTGTCGTGCACCCCGACCCCTCCTTCAAAATGACAAGAAACATTTTTACGGAAATGCCGCATCTGGACAGGGGCACGATTTTGAGCGGGCAGACAAACGTATTGTTCGACAGCAACAACTATGTAGTTTTTTCCCCGGTACACGGCACAGACTGGATTCTGGTTTCGATGGGTTCCCTGAGCGAACAGCGGTCAGAGTTTTTTGCGATTTTGCGTTACATAATCATGTCCGGGATTTTTGTCGTCGCAATGTCCTCCTTTGCGGCCTATGTGTACAGCCGCTCTTTGACAAACCCGATTAAGGGGCTTTTCGGCGTGTTAAAAGCAAATTCCTCTGGCGATTTGACGCAAAAAATCGAAACGCGGGGGGACGATGAAATTTCGCAAATGGCAATCCTGTTAAATAACACCCAAGAGGGCGTGAAAAAACTTATCGTAAACATAAAAAACGAAGCCGGGCTTTTGTCCCGCATAGGCGGGGAGCTTGCCGGCGACATGAATGTTACCTCCTCGTCAATGAGCGAAATAAACACAAACGCCCGCAACATAAAAGAGCGCATCTTGAACCAAAGCGCAAGCGTAACCCAAACCCACGCGACAATGGAACAGGTTGTCAGCAACATCGACAAGCTCAACGACTATATCGAAAAACAAAGTGATACGATAACACAGGCGACGCACGCGCTAGAGGAAATGGTTGAAAGCATAAACTCTGTAACCGGCACCCTTATCGAGAACGCCGCCAATGTTACAACTTTGCAAGAAGCGTCCGAGGCCGGCCGCTCTGGGCTGACGGCGGTAAGCGTTGACATAAAGGAAATTGCCCGCGAGTCGGAAGGCCTTTTGGAGATCAACTCCGTAATGGACAATCTTGCCAGCCAGACGAATTTGTTGAGCATGAACGCGGCTATTCAGGCCGCCCATGCGGGCGAGGCGGGAAAGGGTTTTGCCGTTGTCGCCGGCGAAATACGCAAGCTGGCGGAAAATTCCAGCGCGCATTCCAGGACGATTAGCGCGGTGTTGAAAAAAATAAAAAGCTCTATCGACAAGATTACCGGCTCGACGGAAAATGTGCGCAACAGGTTCGAGGCTATCGACTCTCATGTAAAAATTGTGGCGGAGCAAGAGGAAAATATTCGAAGCGCGATGGAGAGGCAGGGGGCGGGCAGTAAGCGTCTGCTTGACAGCATGGAAAATGTAAACGAAATAACCGGGCTTGTAAAAAGCGGCTCCAGCAAAATGCTGGAAGGGGCGCAGGAAGTAATCCGCGAAAGCAAAAACTTGGAAAATGCGACGGTTGCGATTAAGTCCGACATCAACGAAATGGCGGCCAGCGCGGAGCATATCAATTCGGCGATGAACAATGCCAACGACAGAAGCAAAAGAAACAGCGAAGCGATAAACACCCTTGTCCGGGAGGTTTCGCAGTTCAAAACAGACTAGAGATTGAGGGAGCGGAGTTTTGAGCGACACGGAATTTATTCAAGGGATAGTTGAGGCACAGCTTTCCGAGGCGGAAAAGTCGGAATCTTTTTTGCAGTCCCCGGCTTGGGGTCGTTTCAAAGGGCGTTTCGGCTGGCAGGCAAGGGTTTTCCTTATCAGCTTTGCCGGCAACGGCCGCGGCGCAAGCCCCCCTCCCCCCTCCCCTCTGTTGGCTCTTTTCCGGGGTATTGCCCCAGGTCTTTCCTTTGTTTATGTTCCCTGGGGGCCGGAGGGTTTTTCCTTCGAGCCTGCCGACAGGGGGGCGGCTTTGGCGGAGCTTGCCAAAAAACTGCGTCCCTTTTTCCCGGCCAAGACGGCCTTTGTCCGTTTTGACCCGCCTTGGTTTGCCGACAGCGAAGGCGAGCGGCCGGTTTTTGCCGCCCCTTTCAAAAAGGCCCCGGCCGACATTCAGCCGCCGGACACGGTTCTTGTAGATTTAACCCAAAGCGAGGAGCAGTTGCTCGCCGCAATGAAACCGAAGTGGCGTTACAACATTGGTCTTGCCGAAAAGCGCGGTGTGCAGGTTACTGATGCCGGGGTGCAGGGTATCGATGTTTTTTACAAGTTGCTTCAAGAGACGGCTTTGCGCGACGGCATAGCTGTACACGGCATAAATTATTACAAGGCTCTTTTTGATGTTTTTACCGAGCCGGATGCCAAGTTGTGTCTTTACACGGCGGCGGCTGGCGGCGACGCTATTGCCGCGATTGTGGTTCTTTGCCGGGGGAGTCATGCCGTTTATCTTTACGGGGCGTCTTCCAATGTGGGCAGAAACTTGATGCCCGCTTACGCCTTGCAATGGAGGGCGATGAGGGACGCAAAGGCGGCCGGCTGTGTGCGGTACGATCTTTTTGGTATTCCTCCTAACGATAATCCTGATCATCCTATGGCGGGTTTGTACCGTTTCAAGACCGGTTTCGGCGGGTGTATTGTCCACCGCGCCGGCAGTTGGGACTATCCTTACAGGGGCGCGATTTACGGTCTTTTCTGCATGGCCGAGGCCGCCCGGAAAAAGCTGCGCGACTTGAAAAAGAAAAAGCCCGAAAAATCCTGATCTACCGGCGAGTCCCTGCCGTACCTCCAAGCCGACACCCGCCAGCGAGCGAAATGCCCCGGATGGGGCAAGCTGGGGGCCTTCTTGCGAAAACACGCTTACGCTTGGCCCCAAGCGACAGTTTTTTGTTTGACAAGGAAGGAAAAATATGGTTAGAAAAATGAAGTTCGCAATGCCGGCCCTCGCGCTGGCTTTCGCGCTCG
>WRKI01000223.1 GCA_009778155.1 Spirochaetota bacterium | reverse complement strand
GGCAAGGCAGATTTGCCACGATAGCGCAGGCGCAGAAAGCCTACGGCATCTGCGGGATGAGCACGATCCAGAAATGGGTCAAAAAATACGGCAGGCCGGAGATGCTGCCGAAACGGGTGAGGGTGGAAACGATGACAGAGATCGACGAGCTTAAGGAAGCGAAAAAACGGATACGCGACTTGGAGAAGGCACTCTCCGATTCGCACATGGACTATTGCCTTGAAAGGGCTTTTCTGGAAATAGCCTGCGAGCAGATGGGGACGAGCCGGGACGAGTTAAAAAAAACACGCCATTCGGCTTGCGGACGCGCGAAGGCGCTAGGGGGCGAAATGAACTTGCATACAAGCATAAGCGCCCTGGCCCTGAAGCTGGGGATGAGCAGGCAGAACTTTTACAAGGGGCGGAAAGCGCAGGTCTGTCCTCTCCGTGGTGAAAATTCTTCCTCTTCTTTTGGAGGCTGTAGAAAAACCCCCATTTTGGCAAATTTCAAAAATTGTAAGTCGTTATGTAGCAATGACTTACAAAGTGAAAAATTTGGCAAAAAAGGGTTTTTCTACAGCCTCTTGTGCCTTTGTGTGAACAAATAGCGAACCCGCCGTTTCCTCTTCTTGACTAAAACTGCAACTCGCGTTACTATGTTTCTAACACTGCGGGGAACGCGCCGCGTAAAAGAGAGGGTTTACCATGAAGAAGAAAATTGTCATTACCGGGACAGCAGGGCTTTTAGGCCCCTATGTTGCCGAGCATTTTTTGGAGCAAGGCTACGATGTTTTAAGCGCCGACATTGTCGCGCCGGCGCAAATCAAAAGCCGCCATTGGACGGTCGACTTAAACGATCTGGGACAGGTTTACGGAATGCTTCAAGGCGTTTACGGCGTGGTTCATTTGGCCGCCATCCCCCGGGCGGACATTTACCCCAACGGGAAAACCTTCCAGAACAACATCATGGGCAGTTACAACATAATGGAAGCCGCCGGCCAACTTGGTGTTAAAAAAATTGTCATAGCCTCCAGCGAATGCGCTTACGGTTTTTGTTTTGCCAAGGAAGACTTAACCCCGGCATATTTACCGCTTGACGAAAACCATCCGCTTTGGGCAGAAGACTGCTACGGCCTTGCCAAGGTCGCCGCCGAGGTTGCCGCCGAGGGTATGCAAAGAAGGTACGGATCGCAAATTATTTCCTTTCGGATTGGCAACATTATTACGCCGGAAATGTACGCAAAAATTTTCCCCGGATTTATCCGCGACACAAAAATCCGCAAGCGCAATTTGTGGAACTATATCGACGCTCGCGACATCGCCGCCGCCTGCCGCCTTGCAATCGAGGCCGAGGGACTGGCCGCAAGCGTTATGAATCTTGGCGCGGACGACAACTGCCAGGCAATCAAAAGCGACGCGCTTGTCAAGGCGGAGTTCCCCGGCTTAAAAGACATCCGCGCCGACATTAGCGGCTACCAGCCCCTGTACTGCAACAAAAAAGCGAAAGAACTTCTCGGCTGGAAACCCGCCCACTATTGGCGCAACTATGTGAAAGAGTAGGGTCGCCGGCAACGAAGAGATGCTCACACAAAGGGCACAAAGGGAAGGATTTTAAAACTTTGTGTCTTTGTGTGAGTTTTTTTGTGGAGACGGCTCTGAAAAAATCTTCATTTTGCCCTTGCTTGCGCCCGGCTCCTCGCTTATAATTTATAGCGTGAAGCCTAAAGTAATTTTAATTTGCTTGTTTTTTGCCGCCGTCTTGCCTTTTGCGGCGGCGCAGGAAGAAATCCCGGACGCTAACGGGAATGGAAACGGTGCGGCGCAGAACGCTGCGGCGCAAAACGGCGCGGCCGCTTTTTTCCTTTTGCCCGTTTTGGAGGCGGCTTTTTCCGGCACTCTCCCTTGGCGGCCTGACTGGCCGGCCGACATTCCCCCGGACGCTTTTTTGGTCGCCGGCGGGCGGCTTGCGCCTGTAAGCATCAGCCTTTCCGACGGCGAGGAAACCTTCAATTTTGTCCGCGACGCTGGGGGCAGGCTAAGGGAGTTTCCCTTTTTCTTGCCGCAGGGGGCGCAGGCGGCGCAGGGCGAAGATGGAGCCGGGCATTTGGCGGTGGAAGCGGTTTTTGCCGCAAACGGGGCTATGCAGGGCATGACCCTTGCCGGCGAAGAGCTGTGGCGTGTGGACTTCCCTTCAAACTTTCTGCCTTACAGCCAAATGTCGCCCGGCGGGGCCTTTCCCATGATACGGGTCTACCGCGAGGACGAGCTTTTTTTCGTTTTCATTTTTGAGTCGCCCGGCTTTCTTACGGAAACATGGTATGACAGCGAGGGCAATTTGATCGCTTTTATGCGGGCGGATGTTATCCACGAAGACTTAGCCCCAAGGCCTGCCGGCTGGCGCATTCGGTCGGCGCAAATCCGCGATGCCCAGGGGTTTAGGCAGACGGAGTTTTTCTTTGACTCCGGCGGCAATGTAACAGCGGCGCGTTCCGATCAGGGGCTTTCTTCGGCCTTGTACAGGGATGCCCGCCCTGTTTTTTGGCAAAGTCCGGGTATGCGCCGCGAGCTTCAATGGGACGGCCGGGGCCTGCTTGTAAGGGTTCGTAACAGCGGCGAGGGCGCGGCCGACGCGGCCTTTGTCCCTGAATACCGTTTTGCCCACGAGACTGATGCGGCCGGGAACTGGGTTCGCCGCCACTTAATCGAAGTGAACGAGGTTTTTGGCCTTAACGTCCAGCGGGCTTTTTACGGGCAAAATGTCTGGAGCCGCTCGATTTCCGCCCCCGCCCCCTGATCCGCCTTGGGTTGGCCGGGAGGCTAGATTTTTCCCTAAACTTTCGCTTTTGTTTTTGCAAAGGCTGAAATGTTCGTGTAACTTTCCCCCTGCCCGTTGGTTGTATTATCGACAGTCTAAAGTGCAGTTTCATGTTCCTCCTTTTTTCTTTTTACCCCGGGGTTGCTCCTTTCCCCGGGGGTTTTTATTTTTAGAGTCGGAAATATCTCACACAAAGGCACAAAGACACGAAGGCACAAAGGTTAGGATTGAGCTACGGTAAGCCCACGCCTTCCTTTTGCATCATTATCGAACATAAGAGGGGAAGAAGTAGGAATGAAGCGGAGCTTTCTGATCTGTGCTTTGTGCCTTCGTGCCTTTGTGTGAGGTTAAAATTCGATGTGCCTTGGTGTGAGGCTAATGGGGGAGGGGAGAGGGGGCACCGGTGGCGGTGCGCTGGTTTTAGTTTGAATACTTCGTGTAACCTTCCCCCTGCTCGTTGGTTGTATTATTGACAGTCTAGTGCAGTTTCATGTTCCTCCTTTTTTCTTTTTACCCCGGGGTTGCTCCTTTCCCCGGGGGTTTTTATTTTTAGGCTTGCCAAAAATTCGCTCCTCCCTATTCCCTGATCCAGTTTTCGCTTTGGCCTATCCGGGTAAATGTGCCACCCGTTCCGCCGCGTGCGGCGTTAAGCCCGGCGCCCGGCCCCGGCGGGGCTGACCAAGCAAAGGCGGTATCGTCAAAGCTTGTGTTTGATCCGATTGTAACAGAGGTCAGTCGGTTGTTTTGAAAAGCCCAGCTTCCAATGGAAGTAAGGCCCGCAGGGATAGTAACTGCCGCCAGATCGTTGAACGAAAACGCCGCCACCCCAATTGAGACAACGCCGGCGGGTATGACAACTTCTGTCAGATTGTTGTTTTGAAAAGCCCAGCTTCCAATGGAAGCAAGGCCTTCGGGGAGAGTAAGAGAAGCAAGCTCATTGAACGAAAACGCGGCCTCTCCAATGGAAGCGACGCTTTCAGGTATGGCGAGCGCGGCAAGCCGGTTCTGGTGAAACGCCGCATCTCCAATGTGAGTAACGCTTTCGGGTATGGCGAGCGCGGCCAGCCGGTTCCAAGCAAAGGCCCCCTCTCCAATGTAAGCAAGGCCAGAAGGGAGATTAAGTTCGGCCAGTTGATTCTCTGCAAAGGCCTCGCCCCCAATGTAAACAACGCCGGCAGGAATGGAGACTGCGGTAAGCCGGTTGGCTTGAAAGGCTCCCTGCCCAATGGATGCAAGGCCGGCATTTATGGCGACCGCCTCCAGCCGGTTCCAGGCAAAAGCCCAGGCCCCAATGGAAGCGACGCTTTCGGGTATACTGACCGCCGTCAGATAGTTGTTCGCAAAGGCCTCGCCCCCAATGGAAACAACGCTTTCGGGTATGACGACTTCCGTCAGATAGTTATGCGCAAACGCCGAGTGCCCAATGGAGGCAAGGCCTGCCGGCATGGCAACTTCCCTCAAATCGTTGTGCTGAAAGGCCATGTTCTCAATTGAAACAAGGCCGGCCGGCAAGGCGACCGCCGTAAGCCCGCTCCACGCAAAGGCATGAATCCCAATGCGCGTAACCGGCACGCCGTCTATGCTGGCCGGGATATTAAGCTCGGTTATGCCGGCGGGTGCCTCCGCGCTAAAGCCCGTGATAGTCCCCGTGGCGGGATCAAAGGCGAAATACGCCGCCGGGGTTTCCACCGCCGGCGGAACGCCCCGGCAAGCCGCCATGCCAAAGATTACTGCGGCGGCCAGCGCGGCGGCGGCCGCAAGTTTTGCTGTCTTCATCATAAAAAACTCCTTTTTCGCCCCGCTCAGGGCCTATTCCCTAACCCAGTTTTCGCTTTGGCCTACCCGGTTAAACGTGCCCCCTTCTGCGCCCCGGGCGGCGTTAAGCCCGGCGCCCTCCCCCGGCGTGAAGACCCCGCGTTCCCCCGGCGTGAAGGCCCAGGCAAACGCGCTGTCATCAAAGTTTGCAGACCCGATTGTAACTGAAGTCAGCCGGTTCTCTGCAAAAGCCCAATGCCCGATCCACGTAACGCCGTCGGGGATGGCGACTGCTGCCAGCCGGTTCTCTCCAAAGGCCCACATCCCGATCCACGTAACGCTTTCGGGCAGGGCGACTGCCGCCAGCCGGTTGCGCGCGAAGGCCTCGTTCGAAATGACAGTAAGGCCGGCAGGCAAGGCGACTTCTGTCAGCCGGTTGTCAGAAAAGACCCATTGCCTAATGTGAGTGATGCCTTCGGGTATAGCAACTGCGGCAAGTTCGTTGGCGGCAAAGGCTACCTCGCCTATGTAGGTTACGCCCTCCGGGATGGCGATCGCGGCCAGCCGGTTGTTGAAAAAGGCCATGCGCCCTATGTAAGCAAGGCTCTCCGGCAAGGCCACTGCGGCCAGATAGTTGCTCGCAAAGGCTCCCTCGCCTATGGAGGTTACGCCGGCTGGTATGGCGGCTGCTGCCAGACCGCTGCGGGCAAAGGCATGGTTCCCAATGGATGTAACTGCCGCGCCTTCTATGCTGGCCGGGATGTTGAGCGATGTTATACCGGCGGGTGCCGCCGGGCTAAAGCCTGTGATAGTTCCCGTGGCGGGATCAAAGGCGAAATACTCCGCCGGGGTTTCCGCCGCCGGCGGGACGCTTCTGCAAGCCGCCACGCCAAAAATGATTGCTACCGCTAATGCGGTAGTTCCTGCAAGTTTTACTGTTTTTCTCATAAAAACTCCCTTTTAGATACCCCCGCCTTTTGACGGGATACTCTCATTTTTTTAACCGCTATCAAAGGCGGTTTTATAAAAAGCCCAATGTCCAGCATTTTTTCATTTTTATTCCCTCTTTCTTTTCCGCGCCGGGGGGCTGCCGCCTCCAAGCGCCGCCCGCTGCAAACGCCGCTCTCTTTCCCCAAAGGGGACATATATCGGCTCCATGTTGCGGGGGTCAAGCCCGGTGCGGAACATGACAGCGGACATCGTGCCGGGGGTGGGGTAGAAGTCCTGGCTTTGCTCCGGCGTAAAGCCGCTTTTTTTCAAGTAGCGGGCAAGCTCGGCGGCCTCCTCCGTTGACGCGCCGGGGTGGCCTGACATAAAGTAGGGCAAAAGGTACTGTTTAAGCCCCAGCCGCCTGTTCTGCTCATCGAAAGCCTTTTTGAACGCTTCGTAAGAGCCGGCGGCCGCGCTGTTTTTCCCCATCGCGTCAAGCACCTTTTTCGAGATATGCTCCGGGGCTACCTTCAACTGCCCGCTTACATGATGCCTGCAAAGCTCTTCCAAAAACTTCCCCCCGTGCGCCTTGTCCATCTGGATAAAATCAAAGCGTATCCCGGATCGTATAAACACTTTTTTTACTCCCCCCAGCCTGCGCAGGGCGGCAAGAACCTCCAGATACTCCTTGTGGCCGGGCTTTAGCTTGGGGCAAGGCTCTGGGTAAAGGCACTGCCGGCCGGCGCAAAAGCCGCCGCGTCTTTGTTTTTCGCAAGCCGCGCCGTAAAAGTTCGCCGTAGGCCCGCCGACATCGTGAATGTAGCCCTTAAAATCGGGCAGGGCGCAAAGCCGGGAGGCCTCCCTTATCAGGCTTTCCTTGGAGCGCGATTTTACCGCCCGCCCCTGATGCGCGGAAATGGAGCAGAAGGAACAGCCGCCGAAACAGCCCCTGCTTGCGACAAGCGAAAACTTGACTTCTTTTAACGCCGGCACCCCGCCGGCCGCCTCGTATGAGGGATGGGCGCGGCGGGTGAAGGGCAGATCGTACAAAGCGTCAAGCTCCGCCCTTTCAAGAGGGAAGGCCGGGGGGTTCTGGATGACCCAGCGATCCCCGTCGTTGCGCTGTGCCAGCGTCCCCGCGCTCTGCGGGTCGGCGCATTGCTCTTGCATCATAAACTGCCGGGCAAAGGATCGCAAAGCGGCGGGGTCGTTTCCCTTGACTTCGTCATGCTCTGGCAGAATGGCAACTTCCTTCCATATACCGGCTTCCAAGGGGGTGCCGCCGTGGTAGCGCGCGCAAGTGCCTCTTACATCGCGTATGTCGGAGGCGGCTTCCCCTGCGGCGAGCCGGCGGGCGATTTCCAAAAGGGCGCGTTCCCCCATGCCGTAAACCAGAAGGTCGGCTTTTGAATCGAGGAGTATGGAGCGGCGCACAAGATCAGACCAATAGTCATAATGGGAAAAACGCCGCAGGCTGGCTTCTATGCCGCCGATAATGACAGCGGCGTTTTTGTAAGCCTGTCTTATGCCCTGGGGGTAGACCAAAAGTGCGCGATCTGGCCGCCGCCCGCCCGCCCCGCCGGGGGAATAGGCATCGTCCGATCTTTTGCGTCTTGCGGCCGTATAGTTGGATACCATCGAATCCATGTTGCCCGACCCGACAAGAAAGGCTAGCCGGGGGCGGCCTAGAACCGTGTAAGAGGAGGGGTTTTTCCAGTCTGGCTGGGCGATTATGCCGACGCGGAACCCTGCGTTTTCCAAAAAACGGCACAAGAGGGCGCATGAAAAAGAGGGGTGATCGACATAAGCGTCGCCGGAAACAAAAATAAAATCGCAAATCCCCCAGCCCCGCGCTTCCATATCCCGGCGGGAAACTGGGAGGAAGGCGCCGGGATCAGACCCCGACAACCGAAGTAACTTGCGGTATTAGCTTTTTAAGGTGGCTTTCTATCACCATTTTTAAGGTGTTTTTAGCCCCCGGGCAGCCCCCGCAAGCGCCTGTCAATTTTACCGAAACCTTTCCGTCCTGATCGACGGAAACAAACTCAACATCCCCGCCATGAGCCTGCAAATTCTGGCGCACGTTTTCCAAGGCGGATTTTACCTGATCTTCCATGTGATTACTCCCGGTATAAAATGGCGGCAGGGCAAAAACTCCTTGCCGCTTGTTAAGTATATAAAAATCACAAGGCCTTGGCAAGATGTGGCCGGCATACTTCTTCTCGAAAATTCATCACACAAAGGCACAAAGGCACAAAGGGAAGAGGGTAGGCGGAATTATGATAGCTTTGCGTCTTTATTCTTGCCTTAACAGAGTACAAAAAGGGGATAATGTAGGGATTAAGCGGCACTTTCTAAGCAGAACTTTGTGCCTTTGTGCCTTTGTGTGAGGCTAAAATTCGATGCTCCCCGTGGAGAGACCCCTTCGTCTAGCCGGCCAGCAAAACAAACAGGGGCAGCCATGATAGGGCGGCGATTGCGGCAAGGATGGCAAAGCCGGCCGGGCTTGTCTTTTCGGCCGGAGGGGGTTCGTCGCCGGAGCTTTCCTGTGCCGCAGACCCATCGCTTAGGCTGATCAAGAGCCGGTCGATGTCGGCCATAAAGTTTTTGCGGCTTACACTGCCCCTGGAATTCATTATCCCCGAAAAAATCCTGAAAGACTCCCCGACAAGTTCGCCGAAGCCGCCGGGGATTTTAAGATCGCGCCTTATCGACAGGCGGGAAATCATAAGAAGCGACTGGAAGGTAACCGCCCTGTGAAGCCCCGCAAAAAGCGCCCCCTGGGTAACGTTAAATGCGCCAATCGAAAAAAGAACCAAGCCGTGCGGAACCAGAAGGTTGAAGGCCGTAATCCCCAGAATGACCGAAAGCGTTACAAGGACGTTGTTTTTTTTGCCGCAAAGCCGGCACAGAAGCCAGAAAAAAAGAAACTGGGCGGCGCGAAAGGGAAGGACGGGGTTGAAAAGCACGGCAGGCATGACAAGAAGCCCGCAAAGACAAAGGGCGCGCGCGCTGAAAAGCCCCTCGTAAAGGCTTCGCCCGCTCTGCCCGCTTTTAAGCCGGCCGCTCATAAACGCCGCTCCCGCGCCGCCTCAAGCCGCGCCGCGTACCACAGCGAGCGCCGGGTAAAAAGCTCGCAAAAAAGCCCCAGAGCCGCGCCTGTAACAAGACCTGCCGCCAGAAAAGGCGGGGCGATAAAGAGCGCGCTCTGCCCGAAGATTAAAACAAAGGCCAGGGCAAGCTGGGCGACATTGGAAA
This sequence comes from Spirochaetota bacterium, assembly GCA_009778155.1. Classification (GTDB taxonomy): domain Bacteria; phylum Spirochaetota; class Spirochaetia; order Treponematales; family Breznakiellaceae; genus WQXQ01. Next base: position 913 of record WRKI01000223.1, on the reverse strand, counting down.
CCATAGCCCCCAGTGTGCCTATGCCGATAAAGCTTACCCGCCCGGCCCCCAGAAGGCGGCGCGCGCCGTACATGGACAGCGCGGACAAAAAAGTGCCGGCAAGCGAAAACAGGAACACAAAGGAAAACAAAGTCCCCGTAACCAGCGCCTGGCCGAAAACCTTTACGCAGACAAGAAGCAAAAAAGAGCGAAAGGAAAAAATATCCAAGGCCATCACCAGCGGCAGGTTGGCAAGTCCCAGTCGCAAAAAAGGCATGGGTTTTGGAACCATGAACTCCACGGCCGAAAGAAAAAGACAGAAAGCCCCCAAAAGGGCGATGTCTTTGCGCGTTCTGCCGGATTGCGCCTGCCCAGGGCGCGTTTTACCAAGTTCTGCCGTCAAGCCCGTGTCCATCGTTGCCCTGTATCACTAACAAAACATGGTTCGGAAGGCAGGCGGCAAAACCCCACTGGCCTTGCAGCCGGCCTGTCATTACGCAAACTTGGTTGTCGCAGGGGGAAGATTCCACCCAGGTCTGCCCGCCCTGTATTCTTACGATTGTGTCGCCCAGGGGGCCGGCAACGGCGACTGTCTGCGTGGTGGAGTCCAAGGGGAACACCCACCTTAGCCCGGAGCCTTCTATTAACACCTGCGCGAAGTCCCTGGGGACAAAGTATACCGAGTAAACCGAAAAGCCCGTCAAGGCCAAGGCGAGAGTCAAAATTGCAAAGTCAAAAGGTTTCGCCACTCTGCCCGCCGGCAACTTGCACTCCATAAAAGCCCCCTGCCTTTGCAGTGTACACATTCTGAATGAGAAAAGCAAGCGGGGAATTTTACACGACAAACGCACGAACGACACGAACCTCGGAAATATCTCACACAAAGGCACAAAGACACGAAGGCACAAAGGTTAGGATTGAGCTACAGTAAGCC
>WRKI01000222.1 GCA_009778155.1 Spirochaetota bacterium | reverse complement strand
GGGTAAAGGTCTATGCCATAATGACTTACCGCCGCCAGCCCCAATTTATCCCCGGCATATTTGACAGAGCCGCCTTCGGCCATTGATTCCGCCATTGGCCGTTTTCAAGAGTCTAAAAGCGACAGGGCGAATTTGTTTGTCGGATATATCTCCAAAGCCCTTGCCACCCAAGGCCGCGCCTCTTGGGGTCTTCTCATTTGAACGTATGCAAAGCCTATAGCCGCATAAGTGTTGAACCTTTCGTGGTCGTCCATGTCGCTCTCGCTAAGAATGGCCTTCATCATGTCAAGCCCGCGCTCCAGATTATTGAAGGGGGCCGGCGCGAAAACCCAGCGCCCGGCTATCATGTGCTGGGCTGTGGCGTTGCGGCTGTTTATGGCAAGGGCGTTTCTGGCGTACCTTTCAACCCGCAGGCCGTTTGTCATAGCGAAAAGGGTGGATCGCACGACGCTTGACTGGGCTATGTTTACCGACATCATTTCCCAGGCTTCCGCACTGGGGCCTTCTTGCAAGGCTCTTTCCGCCCAGCGCAGGCCTTCGCTGTAGCGATTGGCCGCATCTCTGTTGCGCTCGTCATTCTGGTAGGCCCTGCCCATCATAAATTCAATGCGGGAAAGCATTACAAACAGGTCCGAGCCGGAAAGTTCGGCATTGGCTCTGGCCGCAGCCTCACGCGCCATTGGCTCGATCTGGTTCGCGGTCAATTGCTGGCCGTAAACTGCTTCCCGCAGGGAGACAAACCAAGGGGGAAGGTTCGCGGCGTGTATGCCGGAGCTAAGGCCGGCGAAAAATATCAGTGTAAAAATTAGTGCTCGCATACATTACAATATATCACGGCGCGGCCTTTTTTTCAAGTCTGCGTGCGAGTTTTTGTGAAAATTATCAAAAATTTGTCTAAACATTGGACAAAGCCGAAAAACCTTCCAAACGATGGGAAGAGGGAGCGAGCAAAAAAAACCGGCGGCTTGCGTGGCAAGACCGCCGGCTTTTAAGCGTTCCGTGTAGAACCGCTTATGAAGCGGCGCTTATGAAGCGTCCATGTTCCTTAACTGCCTGTAGGCGGCCTCGGCAAGGCCGAAACCGGCGTTTCTTGTAAGGCTTCTGGCGTGCTCGTCAAAAAGCATATCCTCGTAAATTTGCCCGGCAAAACCCTGGTCTATAAGATCGGAACGCTGAATCGTGCTTCGCATCGCGTTAAGCAGGTTTTTGACAAGAAAAGTTTCCAGTTCCAGCGTCAGTTGGAAAAGCTCGCTGTTTCTGTCTATATCGTCGGCCACAACACGGCGGCCGGTAGAGTTATCGCCGGTATCCCCCTGCGACAGACTCATCCGCTGGAGCATTTGGGAAAAATTACCGGAGGAAGCCGCATTGTTCGCCGAAAACGGCGCGCTGTTCGTTGGAAGCGCGACATTGCGCAAGTCGTTCAAGTTCAACGCGCCCATATTGCTAAGTTCCAATTGCTACCTCCCCAAGTTTACAGCCGCGCCAAGCATGGTGTCGGTGGTTTGTATAGTCCGGGAATTAAACTCGTAGGCGCGCTGGGCGACAATCAAATTTACCATCTCCTGAACAATCGCCACATTGGACATTTCCAAAAACTGATGCTGAATACTCCCCATGCCTTCAAAACCAGGGGTGCCCGGTATAGGCTCCCCGGAGGCCGCGCTTGTTCTGAACAAGTTGTCGCCAATGGCAGTAAGGCCTACCGGATTGGGAAAACGGTAAAGCTCAATGCGCCCCACGTCAACCTCGATAAGCTCCCCGTCGTCCGGCACCCTTACGCTGACCCTGCCGTCCCTTGTAATGTTGATGGACTCAGGCAGAAAATGCTCCGGCATTACAATGTCGGGCAAAAGCCAAAAACCGTTGCTTGTAACCATGCGCCCGGTCGGGTCAACCTTGAAACTGCCGTTACGCGAATACGCCCAAGTGCCGTCCGGCATTTGTATGCGGAAAAAACCGTCGCCGGCTATGGCCATGTCCGTGGGCACGCCCGTCTGCTGCAAGGCCCCTTGCGAAAAAACCCTTTGGGTTTCGGCCAGCCGCACGCCGTGTCCCATCTGTATGCCGACAGGCACTACCGTGTTTTCTGTCGCCGGGGTTCCGGCCACGCGCATTGTCTGGTAAATAAGGTCTTCAAAACCTGCCCGCTGTTTTTTAAACCCGTGGGTATTGACATTGGCAAGGTTGTTTGAAATTACGTCAATGTTCGCCTGCTGACCTATCATGCCGGACGCGCCGGTCCATAAACTTCTGACCATCTATTTCCCCCTATTGCACCCTTGAGACCTGGTTTATCAAAACGCCCAGAGCCGAATCTTCGGTCTGGATCATCCTTTGGTTTGCCTCGTAAGCGCGGTTTACTTCTATCATTTTAACCATTTCGACAACAGGGTTGACATTGGACATTTCCCTGAAGCCCTGCAAAACCTCCGGCCGGCCGCCTTCTTCCATTATAAACGCCGGCCCCGACGTTTCGCTTGCCCTGAACATACTGGAACCCTGCTTTTCAATGTAGCGCACAAGCTCGAAGTCTACGATTTTTAGAGTGTCCAAAAGTACAGGGTCTTCCCACTGGTTTGTTTCCCGGGCTACCATTACGCCCGGCTCGTCGGGAATGGCCGCGTTGATCCAAACCCCGCCGTTCCTGTCAACTTGAAAGTTGTTGGCTTGAACCCGTATCGGGCCGTTTTCCCCCAGCACCTGAAAGCCTTCCTTTGTTACAAGGTAGCCTTCCATGCCAAGATGAAAGGAGCCGTTTCTGGTATAACGCTCGCCCCAGGGGGTGGAGATCGAAAAAAAGCCCTCTCCGCCCAAGGCAAAGTCAAAATCGCTGTTAGTCTGCAAAAGAGCGCCCTGCTCGAAGCTGGTGTATACCTCGTTAAGCTCCACGCCGGTTCCCAGTCTTCCGACAAAAGGAGCGGTATCCGCAGAACCGAAAGGATGCAAGTGTACCCCGTCGTCGTCCTGCCGCCTTATAAGCAGCTCCGGGAAAGCCTTAAAAGTCGCAATATCCCGCTTAAAGCCGTCGGTATTTACGTTTGCCAAATTGTTTGCCACGGTGTCAAGCCGCAACTGCTGCGCCTGCATACCGCTCGCGGCGGTGAACCATCCTCTAACCACGTTAAACTCCTATGTAAGGAGTATCGGCATAAAAAAAAACAAGTTTAGAAAAAAATTGATTAACTTTGACAACCGGCAGACGAAGAAGGCCTGCACGGAGCATGGCTCCAGAAAAGCTCCTGACCTGAATAGCTCCCGAAAAGCTCACACAAAGGCACAAAGGCACAAAGGCACAAAGGTTAAGAGGGGGGGCGGGATTATGATAGCTCCGCGTCTTCATTCTTGCATTAACAGAGTGCAAAAAAGAGGTAAAGTAAGGATTAAACGGCGACTTTCTAATCTGTACTTTGTGCCTTTGTGCCTTCGTGTGAGGCTAAAATTCGGTTCTGTCCGCCGGGTCGCTAGATCGTCGTCCAGCCGCCGTCGATTGTTAGAAGCTGGCCTGTGGTGTAGCTTGAAGCGTCGCTTGCAAAGTACACAATCGCGCCGTCAAGCTCGCCGTCCCGTCCCGGCCTTCCCATAGGGCAGTACCACTTTACCGCCGCCTGAAAACCTTCGTCGGCAAGAGCCGCCTCGGTCATTTCACTGGGGAAGTAGGCGGGGCCTATGGCGTTCACGGTTATGTTGTGTTTTGCCCATTCATTGGCAAGCGCCTTGGTAAGCATTTGCACGCCGCCCTTGGATGCGCAATAGGCCGAGATAGCCGAGCCGGCCATGCCGACAGACGAATGCAGGGAGCCAATGTTGATAATTTTTCCGTAATTTTGCGCTATCATTATTTTGCCGACTTCCCTGGCCACATAGTAAACCGAGTTAAGATTGATGTTGATCATCGAAAGCCACTGCTCGTCTGTTTGCGCGTCCGCCGGGTGAATCTTTCCCACACCGGCATTGTTTACAAGAATGTCGATTTTCCCGTAACGCTCTTTTACGGCGGCAACCATTGCGACAATCTCCTCCGTTTTGCCAACGTCGCACTTGTGCGCGTAACACTTTGCGCCCAAGCCTTCGATTTCCTTTTTAACCTGCTCCAGCCGGTCAGCCCTTCTTGCCGCAATCGCTATGTCCGCGCCGTAGTTGGCCAAAGCCTTTGCAAACTGAACGCCCAAGCCCGACGACGCGCCTGTAACAAGGGCAACCTTCCCCTTCAAATCAAACAAATTTTTCATATACCCTCCTAATAATAGAAGAATGTCTCACACGCTAGACATACTTCGCGTTGAACAGGTCGCGGATTTTTTTACTTTCGCGTAACACTTCCAGCGTAATTTCCGCATGGTCTTTCGTGTAGCCGTTGCCGACAATCATAAGCACATCCTTGCCAATGCCTTCGGCCCCCAGCGCGGCTTTTGTAAAACTTGTCGCCATAGAGAAAAAGTAAACGATGCCCCCGTCCCTGACAGGCAGAATCGCCGACATTTCGCAGTTTTCCACATTCACGCAGCTTATCGAAATGTCATACTCCCGGCCGCCGTTGGCTTGGAGCGCCTTTTCCAAAAGTTCGACCGGGCGGGCGGCATCTGTAACAATAAACTTGTGGCAAACGCCAAGCTCCAAAAGCTCCTTGCCCTTCTCCTCGCCGCGCACCATAGCCACGACATTGCCCGTGGGGCCTACGCGCTTTACCGCCTCCCAGCCGCACAAAACGCCGGACTTGCCGTTGGCTCCCAGAATCAAAACACTGTCGCAGGGCTTTATAAGTTTCGCCGCTTGAGCCGGCGCTCCTGCCACGTCAAGGGCGGCCAAAGCCAAAGCCTCGCTCATGTCCTGCGGCAGTTTCGCATAGATGCCGCTTTCAAATAACACCGCCTTGGCCACTACATCCACGCGGTCAATGTCCATCTGAATCGCCTTGATCTGATCGATTTTTAAGGGAGTAAGCGAAAGCGACACAAGAGATGCTATAGTGTCGCCGACTTTTAAGTCGCGCCCTTTTAAGTCATCGCCAATATAGGCCACCCTGCCGATAAACATCCCGCCGGAGCCTGTTACGGGATTTTGCATTTTTCCGCGCTCGCCCACAATCGATAAAATCATCTCTTTGATTTTTTCCGGGTCTTTGCCGCAAGCATCTTTTATTTGCGTAAAAGACGCGGAGTCGATGTTAAGCGAAATGACATCGCAGATAATTTCGTTGGTGTAAAGCTTTGTCATGTCGTTGTCGATTTTTTGCGCCGCTTGCGTCAAAACACCGGCCGGCGAAATTACCCTGTGGGTTCCGTACTTGTTACCTTGATTTGCCATGTTTTCCTCCTTACCTTGTCAAACCTAAAATTTTTCTAGCCTCATCCGGCGAGGCAATTTCCCTAGCGAATTCTTTTGCAATGCGCACCGCCTTTGCCACAAGCTCCCCGTTGGATTTTGCCGGCACGCCTTTTTCCAAATACACATTGTCTTCAAAGCCCACGCGGACATGGCCGCCCATAAGAATCGCAAAAGCGGCCATAGGAAAAGCCGCGCGCCCGATCCCGGCCACCGTCCATGTCGCCCCCTGTGGCAGGCTTTCTACCATAAAAACAAGATCGCGCGCGCTTGCCGACATTCCCCCGTTCACGCCCAAAACAATGTCAAAGTGCATGGGCGTTTTTATTATGCCTTTTTTGTGCAATCGCAAAGCCATGTCGATCATCCCCTTGTCAAAAACCTCAAGCTCAGGCATGATGCCGCGAGCGTAAATCTTTTGGGCAAAATCGATAATCATATTTTCCGTGTTTACAAAAACATCGTCGCCGCCAAAATTGCAAGTGCCGCAGTCCAAAGTCGCCATCTCCGGGTTTAACGTTATCGGCTGCAGCCGCTCGTCATTGCTCATGCCGACAGCCCCGCCGGTGGAAGGCTGGATGATTACATCGGGGCAAACTTTTTTTATCGCATCCATGCACAGCCTGTAGCGATCCGCGCTTTGCGTAGGTTTTCCGTCATCATCCCTAACGTGCAGATGAATGATGGCCGCCCCCGCGTCATAGGCGCTTTTCGCCTCACGCGCGATTTCGTCCACCGTGTAGGGAACCGCCGGGTTTATCTCTTTTGTTACCTCCGCGCCGCAAATACAGGCGGTTATCACAAGTTTTTCCATTACTTCCGCCTCCGCTGCAAGGCTACCGGCACAACGCAGGTGCCGGTAGCCTTGCACACGACAACCGGTTCGTCCAACACATCGCAGGCGGTGCCGGACAAGGGAACGATAACTTTTTTCGCCACGAAAGACATTTTTCGCGAAGTATTGCCGACACTGGTTATCTCCCCCGTGGCCTCGATATAGTCGCCGGCGTAAACCGGCGCAAGAAATTCGATATTGTCGTAGGCTCTAAACAAACCTTCGTCCCCGTCATGGCGGATTAAAAGTTCCGTCGCGACATCGCCGAAAAGCTGGAGCATACGCGCCCCGTCAACCAAGCCCCCGGCGTAGTGCGCGTCATGCGCACTCATCCTCAATCTTATAAGCGATTTTTCCATAAATCTGCCTCCTGCCTCCTGCATCGTTTTTTATGTCAAACATCCCGCCGCGCGCCGCGTAATGCGCCGCATTACGCGCCGTTACGCGCCGTTACGCGCCATTTGCGCTGGCCTCTTTTTTCACCTTCGCGCTAACTGCAAAGTAAACCGCGCCAATGGCGATAGCAAAACCGATAAAGCCGACAAGCAAGTTCCCCCTGCCAAAGCCGAAGGCAAGATAGCCCACGCTGGCCATGCCGGCGGCAAGAACCGCGTAAGGAAGCTGCGATTCAAAGTGAGAAAGCACCTTGCAGCTTGACCCGGCGGAAGCCAGAACAGTCGTGTCCGAAATCGGGGAAGCGTGGTCGCCGAAGACGGCTCCCGAAAGCACTGCGGACATGGCCGGGAAAAGCATATTTATATCTATCGCATAAGCCGCAGCTCCGGCAATTGGTAGAACAATTGCGAATGTGCCCCAAGATGTGCCAATCGAAAAGGCCAGTATGGCGGCGGTAACAAACATTATAAAAGGCACAAAGTAAGGAGCGATGCCGGCACCCTGCAGCATATTGGCAAAAAACTGCCCCGTCTGCAGCGTCCCGATAAGGCTTGAAATAATCCATGAAAGCGTCAAAATCGCTATTGCGCCGGACATGGAACGCAGGCCGGCCACGACAGCCCTCCAGTATTGCTCCTTTGTAATTTCGCCCATTTTGACGTGCCTGGCTCCAAGATACATGGAAGAGACAATGCCGGCAAGCCCGCCCAGCAAGAGCGACATGGAAAGCGACCAGTTGCGCAAGGCCGCGTAAACAAGGCCGTGCTCCTGAATCGCTTCTGCCGATGCTCGCTGTACGCCGGTAAGCGCCATCGTGCCTATCGTAACAATTACGACAGCGGCAATGGGAAAACAAAATCCCAACACGCTGCCCTTGCTTGACTGCACGTCGCCCATAAGCCCGGCGGAATCGTCATCGGCGGACAAATCTTTGCCGGTGGCCATTGCCTTTTCGTATTTTTTCATTGTGAACATATTGAAGTCAAATTTTATCGTGATAAGAACTAGGCCGATCGCCGCAAAAACGTAAAAATGATATGGAATCATGCTTAAAAAATCGATGAAAACATTTCCTTCAAAACCAATCTGCTCGTAAACGGTGGTTATGTTGCCCATAATGGCCACCGCCCAACTGGAAATGGGAGCCACTATACAGATTGGCGCCGCAATGGAATCGACATTGTAGGCGACCCTTGCCCGGGAAAGATTGTGCTTTTGCGCCAGCGTTTTTCCTATGTTTCCGTTTACCATCGCGTTAAAATAATCGTCTATCATTAAAATAATGCCGACTGCGACAGTGATAAGCTGAACGCCCCTGCGTGTTTTCACGCGCTTTGCGATGCTGTCTACAAAGGCGCGCGCGCCGCCGGTGATTACAACGAAAGACGTTACAACGCCCAAGCCCAAAAGGAAAATGATGATGGATAAATACCACCGGCTGAAAACCCCAAAGAGTTGCAGCTCGCCCCTTACAAAAAAGATTGAAACAAAGGTTCTTTCTATTGTAAGAACCGCGTCGAAAAGATTGCCGTTAGCCACCATTAACGCGGAAGCGACAATCCCGATAAACATTGACAGCAATATGCGCCTTGTTAAAAACACGCTAGCAATTGTGATAAAAATGGGAAGCAAGGTCCACCCTGTCGCCGCCAAGAAAACTTCCTGTTCCATAAAAACGCTCCTTATATTAAAATGGGCTTGCCGGCAAACTTGCAAACAAACCCTCTAAATTAACTCTATCACAAATGTCAAAACACGGCAAGCCCTTTGCAGGGAAAAGTTAGGGAACCACTGATTAACTCGAAGTTAATCAGTGGTTCCCGCGGACTAAAGTCCGATGTATTATGCTCATTTCATTGCGCAAAATACGGGTAAGAAGCAATGATTCGGATTTTAATCCGCATCCTCGGTGGGATTTAATCATTGCTTCCTTACACGCTTTTCTGCAAAAGGTGCATGGCGAAACCGGCGATTTCTTCTTTGAAGTAGGCCACGCGCATTGTGCCTTTTTCATCGGTTTTAATGCTTTCCGGGATAAACTCAAGCCCCTGCCTTTCAAAAAAAGCCTTTGCGCGCAATACACTGTTCGTGCCGATTGCGACATGGCCGCCTTTCCCGTAAAAGGGCGGGCGCATAAGCTCTATGCCGTCGCCGGCGAAAATCGCGCTGCCGGTTTTTCCGGGAAAACCGAAAAGGCTGGAAAAACGCGCCTGCGCCGCAAGAGCCGCCGCCTCGCTTTCCGTATTAATCCCAAAGTGGAGCATCTCGAAGCCCAAAAGATTGAACACCGCCTCCCTGCTAAGGGCGGCAATTTTGTCAAAATCCCCGGCGGCGATAAGCTCAGAAGTTGCCATCCAGGATCCGCCGCAGGCGATGATCTTTTCAAAACCGATGTATTTGACGATGTTCTTGGCGTTGATTCCGCCTGTGGGAATAAAACGCATGGACGGATACGGAGCGGACACGGCCTTGATGTAATCCAGCCCGCCGGCCTGCTCGGCCGGGAAAAACTTTACCGCTTCCAATCCCATCTCGATAGCCTTTTCAATGTCAGACGGGGTGCTGCAGCCCGGCGTTACGGGAACGCCCTTTTCGATGCAGTAGGCGACAACTTTCGGATTAAAGCCAGGGCTTATGATGAACTTGGCCCCGGCGGCAAGCGCCTTGTCAACTTGCTGGGTCGTCAAAACTGTGCCCGCGCCCAATAGTATGTCGGGAACCTCCGCGTTAATCCGGCGGATGGCTTCCTCCCCCTGTGCCGTCCTGAACGTTATCTCGGCGCAGGGGATGCCGCCTGCAATCAAAGCCTTGGCCAAAGGCACGGCCTTGCCGGCATCGGCAATGCTTATTACGGGAACAATCCCTATCTTTTCCAGTTTTTGCAATACGTCATGCATGGTAAACCTCCAAATCTTGTTTCATTCTAAACCGCTACAGCCGCAATGTCAACAACCAGTAGAAATTGTCCAGCAATTCTACATTTAGAAAAGATAAGGCTTAATTTCCTTGAAAATTCATCACGCAAACCCGCCAAGACAAATTTTTAGCCATCAAAGTATCCTT
>WRKI01000221.1 GCA_009778155.1 Spirochaetota bacterium | reverse complement strand
ATTTTATATGGAAGAAAGCCTGCGCAGCAGGCGCGGCTCCCCGTATGGGAAGCCGATTTGCCGGCCCTGCGGGAAGGGTTTCCCGCAGGGCGGCGTTTTTCAAAAGGAGCCAAACATGGCCAAAAAAACAATTTTCTTTTTTGTCGCGGCGGCCTTTGCCGTGGCCGGCGCATCCGCGCAAGTCCCCCTGAGCTTCGGCATAGGGTCGTCTCTGATCAGCGACTTCGGCGGCGGGGTCTCCGGCAGCGTAAATTCGGTTGCCGCTGCCCCCGATGTGATCCCCAACGATAACGCCTTTCGCCTTGGCCACGAGCTTTACTCGCACACGCGTTATGTAGGCCGGGCGACTTCTGTCTTTTTCGACGCGCACTTTGTCCAGTTTACGCTCAGCTACTTTACCAGCAGCGCGACCCACAGCACCAGAAGCTCCCCTGGCGAAAATGCTACCGCTACCACTAATTTCGCCGGCAGCGGCGGAAGCCCCAACGGGCTTGAATTCGGCCTTTTCGGCAAGTTCCCCATAGAGCTTTCCCCGGCGATAACCGTGTTCCCCCTTGGCGGCGTGGTTTACCGGCTGGTTCTTGGGGGCGCTCCGGCTCTCCCGCCGCATACTCCCGCTGCCGCTAATATAAGCACCAACCCCATTCATCTTAGCGCCCCCTGGTTCCGGCTGGGCGGCGGCATGGATTTGAACATTACAGAGGGTATGTTCCTGCGCACCACTTTAACCTACGGCATACGCCTGCGCAACCGCTTTGAAAACGACATTCTGGACAGCGATCCCTTTCAACACGGAAATTCGGGAACTACGCCGGGAACTGGAACGCCACCTGACACAGACTTCGATCACCGCTGGACGGCAAACTACGACAGCGCCCGGCTTGGCCACGGCGTTGACGTAACCGTCGGCCTCGGCTTCCGGCTGCGCTAGCTGACGCCGGCCCTGCGGGAGCCGCCCGGGTTGTAACCCGCGGGTTCCAAGTTACGGGAGGGGGTAACTTGGAACTTCCCCGCGAAAAAATGTAAAAAAAACGCAACTTTCGCCCGCCCGGCTAATGCAACACGGATATAGCTGCCATATAATATAAGCTGGGGGGCAAATGTTCCTGCGTAGCTTCGCTGCGGTCTATACTAAACCAACGATACCCCGGCAAGGAGAATTTTATGGAAAATTTTATGCGACGGCATCAACACCCGGCAACCCCGGAAGAGATTTGGGCAATCCTGCGCGAAAACGCAATCGGCATGGCGGAGCTAAGGGAAGAGCAGAGGAAAACCGATCTTCAGATGAAGGAGACTGCCCTGCAGATGAAGGAGACCGACCGGCAGATGAAGGAAACCGACCGCATAGTGAAGGAAAATGCCCTGCACATAGAGAAAATCTTCCGCAAAATAGACAAGCAGGATGACGACATTGGCGGGCTAAGAAACTCGGTAGGCTGGCTCGTGGAGTCTTTTTTCCACGCCCGGATGTGGGAGCTTCTAAAAGATTCTCCCTACAATTTTAACCGCTGTTACAGGCGTGTGGAGTTTTTCGACGACTGTTCCCCTCCTAACTGTTTGGGAGACATCGACATTCTGTTGAGCGACACCGAGTGGGTCATGGCGATAGAGGTGAAATCCTTCGCTATGGAAAAGGATTTAACCCGATTTTTGAACCGGCTGGAGTCTGTGCGCAAGCACCCCCCGGCGGAGGCGCGGGGCAAAAAAATACTGGCAGGTTTCGCCGCCGTGGGCTACGACAAGGATGTCTGCAACGGCGTGCACGAAGCCGGGCTTTTCGCCTTCTCGATAAACGACGATCTGGGCAAGCTGCTACCCCCGCCGGAGGGCTTCACGCCCTCAGTCTGGGACACGGCGGCCGCCGGCTGACGACGGCCTTGCGGGTGTTTTTTTGCGATTTTCCGCGCTCCGGCTAAAGCGCAGGGCATCTGCGTGCCATAACCTGTTTACCGCGCGGGAAAAATGCGCTAAACTAAACTTTGAAGGGGTACTTCATGTACGAAACACTGCAGCAGGCGGTTCAAAATTCACAACCGCCCACTCCGGAAGAAATCTGGGCAATCCTACGGGAAAGCGTCATCGAAAGCAGCCGCCGGCAGGCCGAGTACGAGAAACGGCAGGCGGAGCACGAAAAATGGAAGGCGGATTTTGAAAAGCAGGTGGAAAAAGTGGAGAATCAGCTTGGCAAACTGGGCAACTCTATCGGAGGGGTCTTGGAAATGCTGGTCGCCGCAAGGCTCTGGGAAAAGTTCTCCGCCTATCCCTACGGCTTCAAGCAGGCGCACAAGCGCGTCATGGTTTACAAAACCGGCACCAGTTGGGAGCTTACCGAGATCGACATTCTGCTTGCCGACACGGATTGGGTCATGGCGGTGGAAGTAAAGCGCGAAGTGGCAAAATCCGACGTGGAGCACCACGTCAAGCGGATGAAGCTTGTCCGGGACAACCCGCCGGCAGTGGCCAAGGGGAAAAAGCTCCTGGGCGCGGTGGCCGGGGGAACGGTCAGCCCTGATGTCCGCGACTTTGCCTTCGAGTGCGGCTTTTTCGTGCTGGAGCTGAAGGGCGAGGCCGTCGAGCTTCTCCCCACGCCTGCGGGCTTTTCCCCAGCGGAAGTGGCCTGCCGGCAAAGCTAAGGAAACGATGATTAAACACAATCGAGGATGCGGATTAAAATCCGAATCCTCGTTCTTACCCGCATTTTGCGCAGGTGGAATGAGCAAAATGCATCGGACTAAAGTCCGCGGGAACCACTGATTAGCGTCGAGTTAATCAGTGATTCCCTAAAACCGCGCATCAAGTTTTTTTGTCCGCAGACACGCCCGTCGCGCCGTTTTCCGCCCCGACCTGCCGGCCCTGGCGGCGGCCTATGACAAAGAGTTCGTCGCCGCCGACCAGTTCGGCCTTTGTCGGCTCGCCGGATGCCACCCGCAGAACCATGTCGAAAAATTCTTCGCCCATTTCCTTGATTGTTTTTTCCCCGGCGATTATCGGCCCTGTGTTGTAGTCCATGTCGTCCTTCATCTTTTGGAAAGAGAAGTCGTTCCCGGTTACTTTGATGACCGGAACGAAGGGAAAGCCCATCGGGTTCCCGCGTCCGGTGGTAAAGGCGACAACCTGCGCGCCGCAGCCGACCATGCCGGTAACGACCTCTCCGTCTTGGCTTTCGTACTTCATGATGAACATTCCCCGCTTGCCTTTTTCCGGGGGGATGGCGTAGTCAAGCACGTCAACAATCGGGGAGTTGCCGGATTTATGTACGCCCCCAAGGGCTTTTTCCACAATCGAGGAAACCCCGCCCATGAAGTTCCCAGGGGATATAAGCTCGTTGCGGCCGGGGAAGCGGTAGTCGCAGCCAGAGCGCAAAACGTCCTCGATCTCGTAAATAGCGTCGTAGATTTTTTTCGCTACGGTTTTATCGACCGCCCTTGCCGCCAGCAAGTCTTCGGTGCTGAGTAGCTCGTTCAGCTCTGAAAGGATCGCGCTGCCGCCGATGCCGGTAAGTTTGTCGCTCATTACGCCCAAGACGGGGTTGGCCGCAAGGCCGCTTGTCGCGTCGGTTCCGCCGCACTTTAACGCGACGATAAGCTCGGAGGCATCGCACTCTTCCCTTGGTGCGCCCGTGTACTTGTGGGTAAACTCTTTAAGAATCCGCACGCCTTTTTCGATGGTCGCCCCGGTGCCGCCTTCTTCGTGGAGGACTATCATTTCTACGGGTTTTCCGGATTTTTTGATGCCTTCGTAAAGTTCCTGTGGCTTAAAGCGCTCGCAGCCCAGGCCGACTACCAAAACCGCCGCCAAATTGGGGTGGGTTCCCATAGCGATTAGTGTCCGCGCGGTCATCTCGAAGTCAAAGCCTACTTGGGTGCAGCCTACGGGGTGTCTAAGGCAGATTGCTCCTTTTACCTGATCGGCTATGCGCTGGGCGGTTTTCCCCGCGCAAAATACTGACGGTATTACTGCGACAATGTTCCGGGTTCCGACTCTTCCGTCCGGGCGTTTCCATCCCATGAATTTCATGTCTGCCTCCTTTAACGGCCGCGGTCGCAGCGCAGGTTGTGGCTGTGAATCCATGTCCCTTTGGCGACTGGATTTTCCGTGTATCCTATTTCGTGGCCGTACTTGTAAACCGGCTGTTTTGGGGCGTGATCGACAATGGCCGCTTTGTGGGCAAACTCAATGTCGTCAACCAGCGTTACTGTCCCGGCGGGGGTTTGGATTGTGTCCCCTTTTTGCGCGCTTTCCAAAAGAACCGCCACTGTGTCTTTCGGGTCGATGATGAGGCTTCTTCTAACCATGCTTATACTCCTTGTCAAGCGATAATTTGTTACCCCGCCTTTTGCAGCGAGGCTGCTGGATTAAATATAGAGTAACTTTGCGCTGATTGAATAGTGGGCAGATTGGGGCAAATTGTGGCAACCTCCAAAAACCTAGATGGGGTTCTTGGAGGTTGCCAAAGTCGCCCATTCGCTTGGCTACAAAATCGCCTTGGTTCCCATCGCCCGTTGACCGGCAAACTGCCCCGGCAAACTGCCCCGGCAAACTGCCGCGGCAAACTGCCGCTTTGCCAAGTTGAACATCTTCGGCTTTTTTGCTATACTCTAAAGAGACGCTGATTGACTTGATGACGGGTTTTAGCCCGGAATCAGTGTCTGGCCAGACAATTGCAAACTTCAGAGCCTGCGGCCAAAGCCGGGCAGGTGTGCCGTGTTGCAGTTGCAATCAAAACATGAAGAGAGAAAACGATGGGAACAATCAATTATGAAAGCGATGCCGCCGACAAATTTAAAGGCGGCGTAATTATGGACGTGTCCAGCCCTCAGCAGGCAGAAATCGCGCAGGCTGCAGGGGCCTGCGCAGTAATGGCGCTCGAGCGGGTGCCGGCAGACATTCGCGCCGCCGGCGGCGTTTCCAGAATGAGCGATCCGAAAATGATCAAGGAAATAATGCGCTCGGTGAACATCCCGGTCATGGCAAAGGTGCGCATTGGGCATTTTGTCGAAGCTCAAATTCTGGAAGCCATAGGGATCGACTTTATCGACGAAAGCGAAGTGCTTACCCCGGCAGACGATGCCTTTCAAATCAACAAGCACGACTTCAAAACCCCCTTTGTCTGCGGAGCGCAAAACTTGAGCGAGGCCTTGCGCCGCATTGCCGAAGGCGCAAAAATGATCCGCACAAAGGGCGAAGCCGGCACCGGGGACATCATTCAGGCTGTCCGCCACTTCCGCTGCATGGTAACCCAAATCCGGGAGCTTGTCGCCACGCCGGAAAGCGAGCTTTTTGCCGCGGCGAAAAATCTGGCCGCTCCCTTGGAGCTTGTGCAGTATGTCGCCAAACACGGCAAACTGCCCGTCGGGAACTTTTCCGCAGGAGGGGCGGCCACGCCGGCAGACGCGGCCTTGATGCGACAGCTTGGCGCGGAAGGCGTGTTTGTCGGTTCGGGGATTTTCAAGTCGGGCAACCCGGCCAAGCGTGCCGCCGCCATTGTTCAGGCCGTGAAAAACTACAAAGACGCGAAAATCATTGCGGAAATTAGCGAGGACTTGGGCGAGGCGATGGTCGGCATTAACGAAAGCGAAATTTCGATCATAATGGCCAAGCGGGGTGTTTGACGCTCCGGCTAGGAAGCACTGATTAGCGTCGAGTTAATCAGTGCTTCCCTAGGGCCGCTTGCTGTTTGCGCGGTTTTGTGGTAGTATAAGCCATGTTTAAGAGCACCCCATGCGCTGCCGGTTGCGGGCGGCCAGCGATTACAGGTTCAAATTTGTGCTTTATTCACCAGGCAGACCCCGAAAAAGAAGTAACGCGCATTGTCGACTCCATAAAAAAAAACCGGCATATCATAAACTTGAGCGCGTCGGGGATGCGGTTTTACGAAACAAATCTTTCCAAATATAGTTTTTACGGCTGTAACTTCAAGGGCGCATCTTTTGTAAAATCGTCCGTCCGGGAAACAGAAATGAAAATGTGTTTTTACGATTTTGCAGAGTTTATCGACTGCAATTTTTCCAATTCGGACATTCAGTTTATATCCTTTGCCGGCTCTGTTTTTAAAAACTGCAATTTTAACGGCTGCGAAATTATACACGTCAATTTTGAAGGAGCGGAAATAGCGAACACAACATTTGACAATTGCGATTTATATAACAGCCGGTTTATCAACGCAAACTTTGTCTCATCTGCCTTTATAAACTGCAACCTAAAACAGGCCAACTTTCTAAATGCGAAAAAAAATATTTTGTTCAAGTCTTCCAACACTTCAGAGGCCATTCTGGAAATGGATCGGTATTAGGGAACCGGGAACCCTACGCCGGCTAAAATCCAGTGGAAACATTGTGCAATAACACTTTCGCCAGCAACTCATTGGAGCCATCGTTATCCGCCGGGGGCTGGGTGCGCAGGTGCGCCGCAACCTGCGCCGTTTCTTCGTCCGTTACCCATGCGCCTTGAATGCGCTTGGGCTTGTCCATCTCGGCAGTTAGAAAAAGCATATCGCCCTGGCCAAGCAGTTTTTCCGCGCCAGCTTGATCGAGAATCGTCCGGGAATCAACCTGGGAGGCAACCGTAAAAGCGATTCGTGCGGGAACATTGGCCTTGATAAGCCCTGTTATAACATTGACAGAAGGCCGCTGAGTGGCCAAAACAAGATGAATGCCGACAGCGCGGGCTTTTTGGGCAAGCCGGACAATCAAAGTTTCGACATCCTTGGCGGCCGTCATCATAAGATCGGCCAACTCGTCAATCACGATAACGATGTATGGCATCTTGCCGCCGGCATTCTCGTTGTAGCTTTTTATGTCGCGTAACTTTTTGCCGGCCAACAGCGCATAACGCCGCTCCATTTCGTCAACCGCCCACTTCAAAGCCAAAACCGTTTTCTCCGGCTCGGTAATAATCGGGCTTAAAAGATGCGGAATTCCCGCGTAAGGAGCCATTTCGACTTGTTTCGGATCGACCAAGATAAGCCTCGCCTCCGAGGGTGCGTTACGGTATAACAAAGAAACGATAAGGGAATTGAGCATGACGGATTTTCCCGAACCTGTTTGCCCGGCGATTAACAGATGGGGCATTTTCGCAAGATTGGCGACAACGGCCTCGCCGGCGATGTCTTGCCCGATAGCAAATGTCAGCTTGTCTGCGCCTGCCTCTTCCCAGGCCTGCGATGCAAGAATCCCATGAAGGCGAACCTCGCCGGCCTTTGCGTTTGGCACTTCTATTCCGACAGCCCTTTGCCCCGGAATCGGAGCTTCAATGCGAAGAGAGCGTGCGCCCAGAGCCAGCGCAAGGTTCGACTCCAGCGATGAAATCTTGGCAAGTTTCACTCCGCTTGCCGGCCGCAGGGCGTATTGCGAAACTCGCGGGCCTACATTGACGGCTTCCATTTCAACATCAATCTTAAAATCGGCTAGGGTGCTTTTGATAATGTCTGTGTTTTGTTCTATGTTGCCAGAGTCCGGGGCGGCCTCTTCTTTCTCTAAAATCGAAAGCTCGGGCATTTTCCAATTCGGATCAAAAACGGAAGTGAGCGCGGCCGTCTCGTGCCTCTCCTCTGCCACCGGCAATGTTGCAGCCGGCAATGTTGCCGCCGGTTCAGCTTCAGTTTTGGCAATCGCTTTTTTGGCTGGCTTGGGTTTTCTCCGGAACCTTTCGGTTTTTAGCAAAGCCGCAATGCGGCCGGCAAGCGCGGCAGGCGTTATGGAAAACATGAAAAAGCTCGTTATCAAAATTAGGCCGGCAAAAATCACCCCGGCAAGAAAGGAGCCAAAGCTGTCAACGGCCAAGCTCCCGGCCAAAGCTCCGACTTGCCCGCCCGCTTCAAATATGTGCAGTAAGCCCGCCCACCAAAGCCACATTAGGCCGGATGCCAAAAAGACGGTAAATGGGATGTTTCTGTCTTTGCGGGAAAAAATGACGGCTGCCCAATAGGCAAAAATTAGGGGGATGAGCCAAAAGCTAAGGCCTAAAAGCGAGGTGAGTTGCAAGCGGACAAGCCCGCCGAAGGCCCCGGCGGCTGTTATCCAAGCGACGGCCAAAGAGACTGAGCATAATATAAGAAGGAGAGCGAAGATTTGCCGCCAAAATGTGCTTGGGGTTTTGTGTCTTTTGCTCCGGCTTGGTTTGCGCATCATTGGTTAATACTATGGAAAAAAGCCGAAATTGGCAAGGGACTGCGGCCGGCCTTGCTTGCCATGCAAAGCAAAGATGCGTTATGATTAACTTAGCGCCGGGGATTCCAAGGGATGCGGCGCGAATCCAAAACAATTGCGCGGTTTTACCGACAAAACAAGGAGTAAGAAATGGCAACGAATATCGAATCAAGGAACTCAAAGCTGGGCCCCGTGGTGGTAAAGGCTCTAAAAAGCCGGTTTTTTGACGCATGGTATTTTGACAAGGCCGAAGAAGCGATTGAAGCTATTGTATCGGCGATTCCCAAGGATCATCTGGTTTCTTGGGGCGGCTCAACGACTGTTGCCGGCTTGGGGATTCAAGCCCGGCTGGAAAAAGACGGTTACAAGCTTTTAGACCGGGACAAGGCGACTAGCCCCGAAGAGCGTGTCAAATTTATGCGCGAAGCCTTGCTTTGCGACACTTATCTTGCCGGCACCAACGCGATTAGCGAAGACGGCGAGCTTGTCAATGTTGACGGGAACGGCAACCGTGTTGCGGCGATGACTTACGGCCCCAAACAGGTGATTGTGGTCGCCGGCATTAACAAGGTCGTAAAAACACTGGAGGATGCCACAACCAGAGCGAGAACTTTTGCCGCGCCTATTAACGTGCAAAAATTTCCGAACTTTAAAACGCCGTGCAACGAAGCGGGAAAGTGCGAAAATTGCAAGTCGCCGGACTCAATTTGCAGTTTTATCGTTACGACAAGGCTTTGCCGGCCGGCAGGGCGCATAAAGGTATTTTTAATCGGGGATGTTTTAGGGTTTTAACGTCATCTAAGCTTGGCACTCGAACCTCGCCCCCAAGGGCGAGGTTTTTTTACCGGCGATCAGACTTGAACTGATACATCCTCGCTGACAGTAGATTTGGGCAAAAACGACACTCAAAGCAACAAATCAAACCACCTAAGAGCCGCCCCAAGCCCCAGGGAAAGCCCGCCCCGCGTATAACCGGCGACATAAACCGCCCGCACAGCCTTCAAGCAAATTGTCCTCTTGTAACCAAATAATTTGATGTGATATAATACAATATGCCATTATCGTGGAACGAAATAAGATTAAGAGCCTCAAATTTTGTCAATGAATGGCAAAAAAACGCCCCCAATGCAAGGGAAGAAGCGGATGCCCATGATTTCC
>WRKI01000220.1 GCA_009778155.1 Spirochaetota bacterium | reverse complement strand
GGCCTGTCCCTCGTATGTTTTGCGATAGTAGGCCCACTCGTAGAAGCCGGAACCAACGGGCTTGGTAACGCTGTCGGTTTTCTTGTGGATCGCGGACTTCTTCCGCTAACGTCGATTATCGTAGAACCTGCGAAGGTTTTGTTTCTAAACAATGCGATAAACCACGGCGTGTTTACCCCGCTTGGAACCTTGCAGGCAGGCGAGCTTGGGCGGTCGATCTTTTTTATGATTGAGTCAAACCCCGGCCCCGGTCTTGGCCTTCTTTTGGCCTACTGGCTAGTGGGCAAAGGCACTGCGAAATCCAGCGCACCCGGCGCGATTGTCATTCACTTTTTCGGCGGCATACACGAAATTTATTTCCCCTTTGTTTTGATGAACCCCGTGTTGATCCTCGCCATGATAGGCGGCGGCTTTACCGGCGTATCAATTCTGACAATCTTCGGCGGCGGCCTTATCGCTCCGGCATCTCCCGGCTCCATTATCGCGCAGTTGGCGATGACGCCCATAGGCGCGCATTTTGCAAACCTTTTTGCAATATTTGCTTCTGCCGGCGTAAGCTTTGTCCTGGCAATGATCCTGCTTAAAGCCTTCGGCAAAGATGACGGCGATCTGGAAGCGGCTCAGGCGAAAAGCAAGGCGAACAAGGCTGAATCGAAAGGTCTTTCCGCCGGCCAGAGTGCCGTTAGCCAAAACGCGAAGCCTGTCGAAAAAATTATTTTTGCCTGCGATGCCGGCATGGGTTCAAGCGCGATGGGCGCGACGAAGTTACGCAAAATGATTGCCGCAGCGGAGCTTTCCGGCGTAACGGTTGCAAACTCGCCAATCAGCGAGGTGCCGGCTGATGCCGACATTATCATCTGCCACAAAGAACTTGAAGACAGGGCGAAAAACGCAAACCCCGGCATACGCATTCTGCCAATTTCCAACTTTATGAATGCGCCGGAGTATCAAGAGCTTGTTGATGAATTGAAAGGGGGCAAATAGTGAAGGCTTTTGATTATACGATAACCAGCCCCAACGGGCTTCATATGCGGCCTGCCGGTTTGTTTTCGCAGAAGATGCAAGAGTTTAAGAGCAGCATAGTTCTAAAGCGGGACGAACAAGAGGCCGACACAAAAAAGCTCATGGCGATTATGAAGCTGCGCCCGAAATGCGGCCAGCTTATAACGGTGAGCGCACAGGGCGAAGATGAGGATGCCGCAATTGAAGCTGCGAAAGAATTTTTGACGGCAAATCTTTAGGGGGTGTCCGGGGAAATCGCATAACGCGCTTCCCCGGCTTCCCTGCAAACTGAAAAGGAACCCTGCGGTGGATTCGCTTCTATCTGTTTCAACACTCTCGCCCCGGCTTGCGCGTCTTTTAGACCTGCTCTTGCGATCAAAAGAGCCGCTGAAGGTTGACGCGATTTCGCAAGCGCTGGGGGTGAGCCGCCGCACTGTTTTCCGGGAACTGGAAAATTTGCGCCAAGTTCTGTTAGCCGCAAATTCGGACTTGCTTTCCGTTACGGGCAAGGGCATAGTCTTTTCGGGTAACGAAAAAACACGCGAAAACTTGCTTGAGCTTTTGTCAACGCACAGCCGGCAGCCGGCCTCCAAGCAGGAGCGGCTGTTGCGCCTGCTTATCGAGCTTGTCGATCATGACGGCGACATGAAAAAACTTTCGTATTATGCGAACATCCTTGATGTTAGCGAATCTACGATAAGCGGAGACCTTGACGAGCTTGAAAGCTGGCTTGCCGCCAAGGGGATAAGCCTTAGCCGGAAAAGCGGGATCGGCGTAGGCTGTGCCGGGGCAGAGGCCAATCTTAGAGCCGCGCTTGTCAGCCGCTTTATGCTTGACGGCGACACAAAGGGAAAATCGTACACATCGGTTTTTGATTTCCCCGGCGATGATATAGAGACAGGCGTGCGGCGGATACTCCAGCGAAAAAGCAAAGAAGTCCAGTGGATGACGGGCGAGTCGCTTTGTTTTTTCGCCATTTACCTTATGGTAATGGTAGAAAGAGTGTACTGCGGAAAAACAAACAACGCTGAACAAGCGCCGGATGCCGGGCAACTGCCGCTTGCCGAGGAAATCGCAGGCGAGGTATCAAAAGAGTTTATGATCGAACTGTCTGTGCCTGAGCGTTACGCGCTTGCAAGCTGGATACAGTCCTGCCGCTCGAAAAACGACAGCCCGGCAGACCCAAAAACGGACGAGGCGGGCATTGTGCAAAGTCTTACGATGCAGATGATCGACCGCTTTGACCCGCCGATAGCGGCCATTCTAAAAACCAACGAGCAGTTTGTGCGGCTTTTGTCCCGGCACTTGCAGGCCATGCTGATACGGCTTAAAGGCGGCAAATTCCTGCCGAACCCGCTGGAAAAAGAATTGCGAAAAAACTACCCGGAAGTTTACGAAAAAACACAGGCAGCCGCAAAAGTTCTGCAAGAACATACCGGCACTCCGGTTTCGTCTAACGAGGTGTCGTTTATCCAAATACATTTTCTTGCCGCCCTTGCTTTTTTGGGCGACAGAAATATTCGCAGGCGTTTTTTGCGGGCGGGCATTGTGTGCATATCCGGGATAGGCACCTCGTATATGCTCGCCTACCAGTTGCGCCAGCGTTTCAAGGGCGAAATGGAAGTCGAGGTAACGGATTACAACCGGCGAGCTTCGTGGGCGGCTTTTGATTTTTTAATTTCCACGATTCCGATAGAGGATGCGTCAAAGCCCTTTGTCCATGTGCAAACTCTGCTGGAAGAAAAGGATTTTCAAAAAATACAAAAGACGATAAACACCTTTGCCTTTAGCGAAAGGCCGGCATCACAGGCCGAACATTCCCAGCCGCTTGAACAACGCCTTGATGCCATGTTAGAAATATTTATGCACTCAAGAAAATTGCTTTACAATTTTGCAGTAGAATCAATAGCCGCGGACTGCTCCTTTGACGAGCTTGTCCGTTTTGCCGCCGAGCGTTTTGCGCCGGGAAATCCGCAAAAGGTATCGGCCGCCCTTAAAGAAAGGGAAAAAGCGGGAAGCCAGGTTGTGTTTGAACTGCAAATAGTTTTTTTGCATTCGCGTAACGCATATATTGAAACGCCGGTGTTCGCGCTGATTATCCCAAAGGGGGGCGTCTTTAGCGAAATTTATTTGAAGCAGACAAAAAGCTGCGTGTTGATGCTGTTGCCCGAAAGCGCCCCAAAAGAAATAAGCGATCTTATGGGCGCCCTTTCCGGCGCGTTGATCAGCCGGCCGCCTTTTTTGCAGGCCGTCTGCGCCGGGGACAAGGCGGCGGTGCAGTCGGTTCTTGAACAGGAAATTTCAGAATTGCTGTTTTGCTGCGGCAGGAAACTGTCCGGCGAAGGAGGGAACCTATAAAAACCCATTTGGGTTTTTATAGGTTCCTCAGAGAAACCCGCTAGCGGGTTTCTCTACAAGGGTAAGAAAACATCAGTTTTTAGATGTTTTCGCAAATATAAACACAGGGAGATGACAGATGACGGAGATGCTAAAAAAAGAAAACATCGTTTTGAACCAGCCGAAGGCCGAAAGGGAAGATGTTATACGACGTTGCGGCCGTATGCTCTTTGAATCGGGCTATATAAATGAGCGTTATATCGAAGGCATGATAAAACGCGACAATGCCGCAAGCACGGCTATCGGCAACTTTATTGTCCTGCCGCACGGCGCGGAGGATTACAAAAAAGACATAATCGCTACCGGCATTGTCGTATTGACATATCCCGACGGCATAAACTGGCACGGCGAGACCGCGTACTTAGTTATAGGCATTGCCGCCAAGGGCGACGAACATTTGGATATTCTGGGGAATGTCGCCGACAACTTGGAAACAGAGGAAGACACGCTCAAACTTGTAAAAAGCGCCGGCGCGGAAGAAGTCTATCGGATTTTCAGCGGGCAAAACGCATGACGGTTACGCTAACACTGAACCCCGCTTTGGATAAAACAGCTAACCTTGACGCGCTAAAACCCGGGGCTATGAACCGCCTGCAAAACATAAGGCTGGACGGCGCGGGCAAGGGGCTTAATGTTTCCGCCGTTTTACACGCCCTAGGCGGCGACAGCATTGCGCTGGGTTTTGCCGGCGGCAACACCGGCGATCACTTGCTTTCACTTTTTGCGCAAAAGGGCGTAAAAACAGACTTTGTGCGTATTGCCGGGGAAACGCGCACCAACTTAAAAGTGAACGACGCGCAAGGCTCTCTTACCGAGCTTAACGAGCCGGGGCCTAAGATAACGGACGGCGAATGGCGGCAACTTGAGGAAAAACTTATCCGTTACGCAAAAAGGGGAAACACGCTGGTTCTTTCCGGCAGCCTTCCCCCAGGGCTTGGAGGCGACACATACAAAAAACTTTCAAGCCTGTTCCGGGACGGAGGCGCTGCGGTTTTTCTGGATGCCGACCGTGAAGCGCAAAAACTCGCGCTGGATTCCTCTCGATGCGAAGTTCCCAATTACATTAAGCCGAACAGGTTCGAGCTTTTGCAATACTTCGGCATAGACGAGCGCGAAAATGTAAGCGACGGGGAACTTGCAAAAATGTGCGTTTCTTTGCTGGATAAAGGGATCGAGCTTGTCGCCCTTTCAATGGGGGCAGGGGGGGCGATTTTTGCAAATAAAAACGGGGTGTGGCGCGCGCCGGCAATTAAGGTAGAAGTGCGCTCGACAGTGGGAGCTGGCGACAGCGTAACGGCCGGCTTGCTTTACGGTTTTGGGCAGGGAATGCCGGACGAACAATGTTTTGCGCTCGCGCTGGCGACTTCCGCCGCCGCCTGCACGACAGAGGGAACCAATCCGCCGGATCGCGCATTGGTTGACAGTCTTTTGGCAAAAACACGGATCGAAAAAATCTCATGACAGACAGGAGAATACTATGAGGCAAAAAACAAGGGCGCTGCGAATGTACGGCGCGGATGATTTACGGCTGGAAGAATTCGAGCTTCCGGAAATTAAAGATGACGAAATTCTTGTCAAGGTTGTAAGCGACAGTATCTGTATGTCAACATACAAACTTCTAAAACAGGGCAAAAAACACAAGCGCTGTCCGCAGAATGTTGACACAAATCCTATCATAACAGGGCATGAATTTGCAGGGGACATTGTGGAGGTCGGCTCCAAATGGAAGGGGCAGTTTAAAGCCGGCGAAAAGTTCGCCTTGCAGCCCGCCCTAAACTACAAGGGCAGTCTTGCATCGCCGGGTTACTCCTACGAGTTTTTCGGGGGCAATGCCACCTATTGCATTATCCCCCAGGAGGTCATGGAGTTGGGCTGTCTGCTTCACTATGCCGGCGAGGACTATTTCAACGCGTCCCTTGCCGAACCCATTAGCTGTATAATAGGCGGTTACAACATTATGTACCACACAAACAAACACAACTACAACCATGCGATGGGCATAAAGGCCGGCGGCAATGTGCTTATCCTTGGCGGGGCAGGCCCTATGGGGCTGGGCGCGGTGGAGTATCCCCTGCACGCTGGCAATCGTCCGGCACGCATTGTCGTAACGGACGTGGACGAAAGCCGCCTGCACAGAGCCGAACAGTTGATCCCCCCGGCAGTCGCCAAAAAACAGGGCGTGGACTTGCACTATGTCAATTCGCGTAACGTCGCCGATCAATACGCCCTGCTCATGGATTTAACAGAAGGCGCGGGTTACGATGACGTGTTCGTTTACGCCCCGGTGCGCGAACTTGCAGAGTTAGGCGATAAATTGATGGCCTTCGACGGCTGTCTGAACTTTTTCGCAGGGCCAGAGGACAAAAACTTCAGTGCATCCATGAATTTGTACAACTGCCATTATACCAGCACGCACATTCTGGGAAGTACCGGCGGCAACACCGACGATCTAAAAGAAGCGCTGGCTCTTTCTTCGCAAAAAAAAATCCGCCCGGCGTTCATGGTAACGCATATCTGCGGCATAGACGCGGTGGCAGAGGCCGTTGCGAATTTGCCACAGCTTAAAGCAGGCAAAATTTTGAGCTACAGCCACATCGATATGCCGCTTACCGCGATTGCGGATTTTGAAAAACTCAGGGGTAGCGATCCCTTGTTTGCGAAACTTAGCGAAAGTTGCAAGGCGCACCAAGGGCTGTGGAACGCGCAGGCGGAAGATTTGCTTTTGAAACACTCGCAAGGATAGGAGGTATAACATGATTACTTTGCAAGGGGTTGGCGCAAGTGCCGGCATCGCCAAGGGGAAAATCCGCTTTCTTAAAGATGAAAGTCTGTCTGTCGAAAAACGCCGCGTGGACGATGCCGGGCAGGAAGTTGCCCGTTTCAATAACGCGCGTGATGCTGTCGCAGAAAAACTGACAAAGCTTGCTAAAGAGGCGGCTTCCAAAATCGGCGAGGAAAACGCGCTTCTTTTCGAGGTTCACAATATGATGTTGCACGACAGTGATTTCACCGAACCTATTATCGCAATCATCGAAACAGAAAATGTTTGCGCTGAATATGCGGTAAAGACGGCGGGCTACCGGCTGGCGCAGGACTTCAGCGAAATGGACGATGACTACATGAAAGAGCGTTCCGCCGACATACGCGACATTTCCAATCGATTGATAGAAGTTCTGCTAGGCCTAAGCCAAGGCCTTGGCCAAGGCGAAGAGGCCGGCCAGCCGGAGGCCGCATTGCCGGCTGCAATCCTTGCCGCCCGCGATTTTGCCCCAAGCGAAACAGCCCGCATGGATCGCGCCAATGTGCTTGCCCTGATTTCCCAAGAAGGCGCGTTCAATTCGCACACGGCGATCTTTGCACGCACTATGGGCATCCCGGCAATTGTCGCTTTGGGCGATGCCCTTTCGCCGGAGCTTTCCGGCAAGGACGCGATTCTGGACGGGCAAAACGGGCTTCTTTACATAGAGCCGCATGACGCTCTTGTGGGCGAACTGGAAGAACGCGCCGAAAAAGACCGGCTGGAAAAAGCGGCTCTGGAAAACCTGCGCGGCAAACCCACAGTCGCAAAAAACGGCCGTGAGGTGAAACTTTTCGCCAACATAGGATCGCCAAAAGATGCCGATGCCGCCCTCGCCCAAGATGCCGAAGGCATAGGCCTTTTCCGCAGCGAGTTCCTGTACCTTGGCCGGGACGACTTCCCCGACGAAGAGACCCAGTTTAACAGCTACAAAGAAGTGCTGTGCAAAATGGCAGGCCGGCAGGTTATAATCCGCACGCTGGACATTGGCGCGGACAAACAGGCCGCCTACTTCGATCTGCCCAAGGAAGAAAACCCGGCGCTCGGCCTCAGGGCAATCCGCATCTGCCTTAGCCGCCCGGATATTTTCAAAACACAGTTACGCGCAATTTACCGCGCCTCGGCCTACGGCAACGCCGCAATCATGTTCCCCATGATCAACTCCCTGGGCGAGCTTATGCAGGCGAGGGAAATCGCAAAATCTGTGCGATACGAACTTGGCGAAAAAAACATTCCCTTTCAAAATGTCCCCATTGGCATCATGATCGAGACCCCGGCATCGGCTGTTATAAGCGACATTCTTGCGGAGCAATCCGATTTTTTCAGCATCGGAACCAACGATCTTACTCAGTATACTCTTGCAATCGACCGGCAAAACGCCTCCCTTGATCCTTTCTGCGACACGCACCACGAGGCCATTCTGCGGCTGATTCGCACGACCTGCGAAAACGCCCACAAAGCGGGGATTTGGTGCGGAATCTGCGGCAGTCTTGGCGGCGATTTGGCCTTGACAAAAACCTTTGTCGAAATGGGCATTGACGAACTTTCCGTGGAACCCTCCCTCATCCTAAAACTGCGCTCTGTGATCGCCGGCTGCTAGAGCTTTCTCGAAAAGCTTCACACCAAGGCACTAAGGCACAAAGGCACTAAGGAAGAATTAAACTTTGTGCCTTTGTGCCTTTGTGTGAGGCTAAAATTCGATGTGCCTTCTGCCTTTGTGTGAGTTTTTCGGGATACCGGCCTCGACACGTTTGGAAAATTGTGCTATCATCGGGGTATGTCCGAAAAAAACAGTCAAAAATTAGAAACAATACGACACTCGGTAAGCCACGTCATGGCGCAAGCCGTGGTGTCCCTCTTTCCCGGAACAAAGGTCGCCATAGGCCCTTCCATAGAAAACGGCTTTTACTACGACTTCCTTTTGCCAAAACCGCTGACAGCGGGCGACCTTCCCGCAGTCGAAGCCGAGATGAAAAAAATCATCGACAGCCGCCAGAGCTTTGCGCCGGTTACGCTAAACCGAAAGGACGCGCTTGCGCGTTTCGCAGACGAAGAGTTCAAATGCGAGCTTATCGAAGGCTTGCCGCAAGATGCGGAAATAACGATCTACGAAAACAAAAGCGATGCCGGGGCGGTTCTGTGGGCCGACCTTTGCCGAGGCCCGCACGTCGAAAACACAAGGGAGATAAACTCCGCCGCCTTCAAACTGCAAAGCATTGCCGGCGCATACTGGCGCGGCGACGAAAAAAGGCCTATGCTAACCCGGATTTACGGGACGGCCTGGGAAAGCCCCAAGGACTTAAAAGCCTACCTTGCCTTTTTGGAAGAGGTTGAAAAGCGCGACCACCGCAGGGTGGGCAAGGAGCTTTCGCTTTATTCCACGCACGAGGAGGCGGGGGCCGGGCTGATTTACTGGCATCCGAAAGGCGCGCGCATGAGGGTCGCAATCGAAGACTTTTGGCGGCAGGAACATTATCGCAACGGTTACGACATTCTTTTTACGCCGCACATTGGCAAGAGCTGGCTTTGGGAAACTTCCGGGCATTTGGGTTTTTACAAAGAAGGGATGTACAGCCCTATGGAGATCGACAAGCAGGATTTTTACATCAAGCCGATGAACTGCCCGTTTCACATAATGATCTACAGCAGCAAGGGGAGATCGTACCGCGAGCTTCCCCTGCGCTGGGCGGAGCTTGGCACTGTTTACCGTTACGAAAGGAGCGGCGTTTTGCACGGGCTTTTGCGCGTGCGCGGTTTCACGCAGGACGATGCGCACATTTTTTGCACGCCCGAACAAATGGAAGGCGAAATTCTGGAAGTGCTTCGCTTTAGCTTGAATTTATGGAAGGTTTTTGGCTTCAAAGAGATAAAAGCCTATCTTGCAACAAAGCCGGCCGAGAGCGTGGGGGACCCGGCTCGCTGGGGTGCCGCCTTGGAAAGTCTTCGCAAGGCTGTCGATGCCGAAGGTTTGTCCTACGAAATCGACGAGGGGGGGGGGGCCTTTTACGGCCCCAAAATCGATTTGAAGATCAAG
>WRKI01000219.1 GCA_009778155.1 Spirochaetota bacterium | reverse complement strand
CCCCCCCCCCCCCCCCCCGTTAAATCGTAAAAATAATCATTTTTACTTAACATACATAACTTTTCTCTGTTGGATTTTCTTGCAAAGTGGCTCCGTCGTCATTGATCCAAAGTATGGCAAAGATGAATTAGCTTTCTTCAAAGCTTGTTGTAAAAACAGCCCGTGCCCAAAATTGGCGCGGGTGTTTATAAAATTTTATTTTTCTCGGAGGTTTTTATGAAGAAAATGAGGTTTTTAGGTGTCCTGTCGAGTTTAATTCTGGCGGCGGGAATGTTTTTTACTTCTTGCGGACAGCAGCAGGCGGATTCGGGCTATCTTATCGGTGTGGCGATGCCGACAAGGTCAACCGCTAGGTGGATTTCCGACGGCGAAAACGTGCAGCGCGGGCTGGAGGCGCTGGGCTTCAACGTTGACCTTCAGTTTGCAGACGATGTAATCGAAACCCAGATCGCCCAGATCGAAAACATGATAATGAGAGGCGCGCGCGCCCTTGTTATCGGTTCTGTTGACGGCTCGGCTCTTACCGGCGTGTTGCAACAGGCAGCCGATGCCGGCATTACGGTTATCGCTTTTGACCGCCTGCTTATGAACAGCCCCCATGTCAACTACTACGTGTCGTTTGACAATTTCCGCGTGGGGATGCAGATGGGCGAAATCATGGTAAAAGGGCTTGAGCTTGAAAACGCGACCCCGGACAATCCCAGGTTTATTGAAGTTTTCGGCCTCTCCCCTGATGACAACAACTCTTTCTTTTTCTATGATGGGGCTATGGTTGTGCTTCAGCCCTTTATCGATGCCGGCACGCTTGTCATAGGATCGGGCCAGCGCGGTATGCACGTTGTAGGAACGCTCCGCGGGGACGGCGCTTTGGCGCAGGCTCGCATGGACAATCTTCTTTCGGCTTTCTACACGGAGCAGGAACTCCACGGCGTTCTCTCTCCTTATGACGGAATCAGCTTGGGGGTAATTTCCTCTCTGCGCGGGGCTGGCTTTGGAATCGACGGCAGGCCTATGCCCATAATCGGAGGACAAGATGCACAGTTGCCTTCCGTCCGGGCAATTCTTGACGGCGACCAGTTTGCGACAATTTTTAAGGACACCCGCCTTATTGCTGATGCGACTGTTTCCGCTGTTGCCGCCATTTTGGACGGAAGGCCTGTCGCGGTAAACAACACCACTGACTATCACAACGGGGTTCGCATTGTGCCGTCGATTTTGCTTGACACGATCCCGATTTTCCAATACAACGCGGTAAGGATTCTGGTGGAAGAAACTGGCTATTACACCTTGGCGCAACTGGGGCTTTAGGGAAACGGTGATTAAATCCCATCGAGGATTTAATCATCGTTCTTAACCGCATTTGCGCAGGTGGAATGAGCAAATGCAGAGGGAAGCACTGATTAGCTTCGAGTTAATCAGTGCTTCCTTAGGCTTATGAGCAGTTCCGGCGGCCTGTTGCTTGAGATGAAAGGCAGGCATCGTCCACATCGCGTCAAGCCCTTCAAGCCTGAACGCGAAGGCTGCGGTGCAAAAGGCCGTCGTCCGTCTTATTTGTATTGATTACGGACAAATTTTTGAAGGGGGCTTTATGTTTAACAAGCATGAGACAATAAGTAGAAAAAATAACAGGGTTGTTCGGAAACCTCAGTTTCTGAACAACTTCAGTATTCATGAAGAAGGAGCAATGAAATGAATCGCAGGGAAATAGTTTTGGGTGCTTTGAGTCATAAAAACACAACTCCTATCCCCTATCACATTGATTTTACCGTTCAGTCTTTGGAACGCCTGGTTGAATATACAAAAGATGCGGACATAGAGGAAAAGCTGGGGGGTTACCTGCATTATACCCAGTACTGGGGCTGGCCTACTGAATTGCCTGATAAGCCTGGACACTTCCAAGATGAATTCGGCGTGGTTTGGAACCGTACAGTCGATAAAGATATCGGTGTAGTTGAGCGTCCGCAAATTGAAGATATAGAAAATATTAGTTATCAATTTCCTGTTCCCGACACGGCGCGTTTGCGAAAGGACATTGAAAAATTAATAGCCACAAAAAAAGACCGTTTCACTTTTATGGGTTTTGGGTTTTGTATGTTTGAGCGAGCCTGGAGCCTTATGGGCATGGAAAACGTACTTATGTCCATGATCGCCTGCCCGGAGGCACTTGAAGATTTTTTTGACCGAATTTGCGATTATTATTTGGCCCTGGTGGACATTGCCCTTGAATATGATATTGACGGAGTTTATTTTGGCGATGATTGGGGGCAGCAGCAGGGGCTTATTATGGGAGCGGGGCATTGGCGCCGTTTTCTCAAACCCCGGATGACCCGTTTGTATGAACGGGTAAAATCCAGGGGGAAATTCGTTATCCAGCATTCTTGCGGCAACAACCGGGAGATTTTCGACGACCTTGCTGAAATTGGCCTTGATTGTTATCAGACTTTCCAGCCGGAAATTTACGACATTGCGGAAACGAAGCGTTTATTTGGAGACAAACTTAGCTTTTGGGGCGGGGTCTCCACTCAGCGCATTCTGCCTTTTTTAAGCCCTCAAGGTGTCAAAGACGAAATTGTCCGTGTGGTAAAAGTTCTTCGCCCAAATGGAGGTCTTATAATTGGTCCCACTCATGCCATACCCCCTGATGTTCCGCCGGAAAATATTTTGGCCATGATCGATGTTTTTCAAAATCAGGACCGTTTTTTTTAAAAACGTTAACTCCAGATTAAGCCCCGCGCTATGCGCGGGAGAATAGAATAGCGGAAGCGGTACACATGATAAAAAGCCCCCTGTGATAAAATGACGAAGGTTTCCTGGGCCAAAGTCTAAATCATAGGAAGAGGATTTGACAGCTTCCCCGCTTATTGCCTCATCGCTTCTGTTGCCTGCAAGGGCACGTCGCTTTGGATCGCCGATACAAGCATATCTTCCTTGCCCTCAGCCTTGCCCGACTACCCCTCCAGCCCCGGCGTTTTCTCCCGGAGCTTCCTCCGTCAAAAGGCAACTTCGCTCCAGGGGGGGGCTTCTTCCAGAACTTGGGCGACAACCTTGTTGCCCTCTAGAAGAAGATCGGGATCGTTTTCCAGAATGAAAAAAGCGTCGTCGCGGGCGCGGGCAAGCTCTTCTATGTCGCGCACCGGGTGGGCAAGACCCAGAACAATGTAACCCGACTGCTCCGTGCCGGCGAACTGCCCCGGCCCCCTCATTTTCAAATCTTCTTCGGCAATTATAAAACCGTCGGAGTTTTGCAGCATAATCTTCATGCGCGTTACACCGTCATCCGAAAGATCGTCGGAGTAAACCAAAAAACAGTAAGCCTGATCCCGGCCGCGCCCCACACGACCACGCAGTTGGTGCAATGCGGAAAGACCAAAACGCTCGGCGTGTTCCACAACCATGCAAGTCGCGTTAGGCACATCCACACCAACCTCCACCACACTCGTTGCCGCAAGAATGTCAATCGCGCCACTGCGAAAATCAGCCATTGTTTTTTGCTTTTGCTCCTCGCCAACCTTCGAGTGAATCGAAGCGACAGTAAAATCGGGGAAAATTTCCCGGGCAAGACGCTCGGACATAACCTCTAAATCTTTAATATCCTCGCCGTCTTTAATCAGCGGATAGACAAAATACGCCTGGCGACCGGCGACAAGCTGCTTGCGGACATAATCGTAAACCTTACCCTCGTTGGATTCCTTTGCAAGATGCGTTTTAACCGGCAAACGACCCTGCGGCATATCGGCAATCGTAGAAACATCCATATCGCCGAAAATCGTAAGAGCCAGCGTCCTGGGAATCGGCGTCGCGCTCATCATTAAAAGACCGGCCGCCTGCGCCGCCTTTGCCATAATATGCGCCCTTTGCGTTACGCCAAACCGGTGCTGTTCGTCTATCACCACAAGCGTTAGATTTTTGTACCGGACATCAGCGGAAAAAAGCGCGTGAGTCCCTATCACAATGTCAATATCGCCGGCGGCAAGATTACGCAAAAGCTCCCTGCGACCGGCAGCCTTTATATTGCCCGTAAGAAAAGCGATATGAAGCCCCAAGGGTTCCAACAAGGCGGCGGCATTTTCCGCGTGCTGCCGGGCAAGAAGCTCCGTGGGAGCCATCAACGCAACCTGCCCGCCGGCTTCAATTGCGCGTAACGCCGCCAAAAACGAAACAAGCGTTTTTCCGCAGCCCACATCGCCTTGCAAAAGCCGCGCCATTGAAAGCCACTGTGCATCTAAATCAATGTTAATTTCAAACACGGCCTTTTCTTGGCCGGCTGTAAGCGAAAAAGGCAAACGCTCGATAAGACGTTTTTGCAAAGGCGAAAAACCCGTCTTTTTGGAAACGTCGGCCGCGTCAGCCTGCGCGTTTTTTTTAATCCCCTTGCGTTGCAGCGCCCTCTTCCCCACCATTATTTCTAGATAAAAAAGCTCTTCGTAAAGAAGCGTTTTTTTCGCCCTTTCCAAGTCTTGCGCCGATGCCGGGAAGTGAATGGATTTTATCGCCTGCGCTTTTGGAAAAAGCCCGTCCCGTTTTATAATATCCGGCGGAAGCTCGCATGACAGTTTTCCTGCGAATTTTTGGATAGCATCGTAGATAAATTTGCGTAATTGTTTTTGCTCAATGCCGGCAGTCGAAGGATAGACGGGCAAAATACCGCCGGAGAAAACGGATGTGTCAGTGGGTGCAACACCAACAGGCTCTGCTTCAAATCTATTCGCCTGAAGCTCGCCCCGATTGTTGTATGAAAAAACCCCGGAAAGACGGTAACGCTCCCCTACGATATATTTTTTATAATCCCACGGTTGGTTGTAGCTCAAAAGAACCGCCCGGCCGCTTTCGTCTTGCACATAAAATTTTGGCGAAGGCGGTTTGCCAAAGCGGATTATCCAGTCTTTTGCCAGAACCGTAACCTCCGTGCGAACCTTGCCCAGCCGGAAGTCCATCAAGGGAACTTTGGCGTTAGTGTCTTCCCAATCGCGCGGATAATGTAAAAGCAATTGCGCCACATTGTTAATCCCAAGGCGGGCAAGAGCTGGCAAGGTCTTTTCCCCAATGCCGTTTATGACATTGAGGGATGCCGAGAGGTTGCGAAGAAACACTTGGCTCTTTTACAGCGGCATACGCAACAGGAGGCCTGAAAGAAGCCGCACTGCAAAACCGCCCGCTACAAGAACCGTTCCCAAGGCCGCAGCGGAAGCAAAAATCCCGGTGCGGTAATTCACAAGACGCTTGCCAAAGATGAGTCTGTTAATTTTGTACAAAAGCGGCTGGGAAACAGTGTCAATGAAACGCCAAAAGCGGCTGTGGTAAACGTTGCGCCCGGTAATGTATGCGACAAAGCGCAAAACGATAATTGCCAGCGCGATTATCAGCAGGAACGAAACGATAGACCAAATCGCCTGCAAAACAATCGAAAGAACAATCCCCACGCTGATTCTTCCGTGCCGGCCAAGCGTGGCGAAGATGCTTTGCAAGACGGTAAGCGCGGTAAGGCCGACAATGGGAGAAAGGTCTAGAACGCCCAGGCGCAAGTTAAGCCGGCTCCTCCACCAGTTAAGGTAAGGGTCCGTTATGCGAGACAGGACATCCAGAACCCTTCCGTGATGCATTCGGTTAAACCATGTAAGAATGATTCTGAACATAAGCGCGAAAGAATACAGGCTTACCGCGCCTGCCAGTAAATTGAAAAAAAACGTCATTATTCCCTCCATACCTCGGCTATGCCGGCGCAATTTTTAATAGCGTTCAAAGACTGAACGCCGATTGTCGTGCGAATTTTTTTTTCGCTGCTGCCCAAAAAAGTCCCAGCAGGAAAATGAATGAACAAAAGCCCAGTGCCGGGGTTTGCCTCGATAAAATCGCGCAGCGGATAAATGCTTTCGTCGCTGTCGGCCGCCCCCGGACTAAGCCGCAGGTGAATGTCCCCCTGCTCGTCCGCCTCCGTTACGCGTAACGCCCCTTCCGTCTCCGTCTGTGCCGGCGGAGCCGCCGCTTCCACGCGTGGCGCATCTTCCCCGGCAGCCACTTTTCGCTGGGCGCTTCTTGAAAGCTGGGCAATGTCGGCAATGCTTGAAACCTTAAAGTTTCTCTTGTCGTCAACACTACCCTTCAGCGCGGCAATCTCATCGATTTTTAGAAAAACCCGGCATTCTTCCCATATTTTTGAAAAAAACACAAGCTCAATGTCGCCCTCATAATCTTGCAAAACGCCAAAGGCCATGTCGTTGCCGTTTTTATCCCTAAGCTCCCTAAGCGACTTTATAAAACCGATAGCCGTGCAGCTCCCTTTCGGGGCGTTTGCAAGTTGGCCGCTTTTTAAGTCCGCCATGTACAGCCATGTGTTGCGGAAAGTGTCCCATCGCCTTTCCTGCGCTTCAAGTTCTTTTACAAGACTGTCAACTTCGTTGCTTTCTACAACACTGTCAACAACAAAACTGTACTTTTCCCGGTCGCTTTGATAGTCGATCTTCCCGCGAAGTATCGCTATGTTGTCAACCGTTATGCGGCCTTGGCAAGTTTCCCATGTTTTTGCAAAAAAAGTCGCTTCAATCTCGCCGTTAAAATCCGCAATTGTCGCAAAGGCCATTTTCCCCTTGTTAGTTGCAATTGTTTTAACGGTTTTTATAACGCCCAAAAGAATGCAGCTTCCCGTTTTAACACCCTCAAGCCGGCCAAGGTTTACCTTTACCGCCTTTTCCCACACCTCGCGGTATTCGTCCAGGGGGTGCCCGGAAAAATAAAAGCCCAACAGTTGTTTTTCCATGTTTAGCTTTTCGCCCCTGGCCGCCGGCGGCGCTTCTTCAAATTTAAAGTCCGGGAAATCCTGCTCGCCGACATCCTCGAAAAGGCTGGACTGCCCGAACTGTTTGTCTTCGTTTTTTTTCAGCGCGTGTTCGACCGCTTCCTCGAAGTTTTTTTCAAGCGTTTCCCGGCTTATGTCAAATTTGTCAAAGGCTCCGCTTTTTACAAGAAGCTCGATAGCTTTTTTGCCAACAGCTTTTATGTCAACCCTGTCCAAAAAATCCATGAAACTTTTGTAAGGGCCGCTTTGCCTGCCTTCCACGATTAAACTTGCCGGAGCGTCCCCCAAACCCTTTATGCCCAAAAAACCGTAAATGATACGATTATCGACAACGGCAAAATACTTGTCCGAGTGATTAATGTCCGGCGGGTCTATGGGAATGCCCGCCTTGCGAGCTTCTTCTATACATTCCGAAAGCCTGTCTTTTTTAGCCGAATGAATTTCGTTGCTAAGACTTGCCGCCATAAATTGCGCCGGGAAGTTTGCCTTTAGGTAAGCTGTCTGATACGCTAACACCGAATAGGCCGCCGCATGGCTTTTGTTAAAACCATAACCTGCAAATGGAATAAGAATGTCAAAAATCTCGCCGGCTTTTTTTTCGCCAAGCCCCTGCTTTACCGCCCCGGCGATAAACTTTTCCTTATCCTTGACCATTTTTTCCATGTTTTTTTTACCCATAGCGCGGCGAAGCTCGTCGGCCTGGCCAAGGGAAAAACCGGCAATGATGCGCGTTACTTCCATTACCTGCTCTTGGTAAACAATAACGCCGTAAGTTTCCTTTAGAACTTTTTCAAGACTGGGGTCGGGGTATGTGATTTTTTTTCTACCATTTTTTGAATCCACAAACTGAGGGATGTTGTCCATAGGCCCCGGCCGGTACAGGGAGTTAAGCGCGGTCAAATCTTCTATTGAGCCGGGCTTTGCCTGCCGCAGAATGTTTTGCATCCCCTCAGACTCAAACTGAAAGATGCCGAAACTTTTTCCTTCACCTAACATTCGAAATGTAGCATCATCGTCCTCGCGTATATTTTTCGCGTTAAAATCGGCGTAAGCGCCGCCAATTTGTTTGATCAGCTTTTCTGCATTTTTTACAACATCGAGAGTTTTAAGCCCCAGAATATCCATTTTTACAAGCCCGCAAGCTTCAAGATGATTCATGGAAAACTGAGCCGCAATACCGCCGGACTTTCCCGCCTTTTCGTCTTCCCGCTCTTGGTACAATGGCACAAAATCTATCAAAGGCGTTTTGCCAATAACAATGCCGGCAGGGTGCAGACTGACGTGCCGGTGAAGCCCCTCCAGCTTGCGGGCAAGGGAAAACAATTCCGCGTAACGCGGGTCTTTTTCCATCTCTGCAAGTTTAGGCTCGCCGGCAAATGCTTTTTTCAGCGTTATTTTTGGGTCGTTGGGAATTAATTTGCTTATGGCGTTGGCATCGTCGATACTTATGCCAAGAGTACGCGCTACATCTTTTACAACAGCCTTTGCCCCCAGCGTGCCAAAGGTGATAATTTGCCCTACCCTTTCCTTGCCGTATTTGTTTGAAACATATTTTATTACATCTTTGCGGCCGTCGTTTGCAAAATCAATGTCAAAGTCCGGCATACTTACACGCTCCGGGTTAAGGAAGCGTTCAAACAATAGATTGTACTTCAGCGGATCAATGTCCGTTATGCGAAGCGCGTATGCGACAATGGAGCCGGCGCCCGATCCGCGCCCCGGCCCCACGGGAATATCCTGCTCTTTCGCCCAATTGATAAAATCGGCCACAATCAAAAAGTAGCCGGTAAAGTTCATGTTGATAATTGTGTCAAGCTCGAAAGCGGCGCGTTTTTGTATGCCCTCCCAAGCAGCACCGCCGGCTACCGCCGCGGCCGCCGCCGCTTCTTTCGCATAACGTTTTTCCAGCCCTTCGGCGACAAGATGGCGCAAGTAGTCGTTCGCGTTGTCAAAACCCAGCGGAATATCAAAAGCCGGCAGATAGTCCGGCAGCTCCGTAACCTTTACCCTTGGAATGTCGGTAACGCAACGTTCCGCTATCAACTTTGTGTTGGCCAACGCCTGGGGATATTCGGGCAAAGCCGCCATCATCTCTTCTTCACTCTTAAAATAAAACTGGTCGCCGTGGTAGCGTTTTCGACTTTCTTCCGCCCGCTTTTTACCCGTCCCTATGCACAGCATAGTGTCGTGCGCTATATAATCTTCCCGCTCAAGATAATGCACATCGTTAGTTGCAACAAGCGGAATGCCGGTCTCCTGCGAAATTGCCGCCAGCGCCTTGTTTATGTCGCTTTGCGAAAGACCTGCGCCCTTCAGCTCCCCGGCGGGGATACCGTGTTCCTGTATCTCAAGGTAAAAGTTAGGCTCCCCCCCCCCGTCGCATCCGAAAAGCTCGCGGTAAAAAAGCGCCTTTTCTTTTGCCGC